>JAHDYP010000268.1 GCA_023383055.1 Verrucomicrobiota bacterium
CCTCGGCGGATATCTGCTCCGCACAAGGATTTGGAAAGCCATCACCGGTTGCCGCGGTCGCCATCGGTGTATTCTTGCCGGGAGTTGGTGTCATGCACAAAAGTAAGAAGTAAGAAGGCAGAAGGAAGAAGGCGGAAGGCCTCCTCATTCTCCCTTTATCCTTCTGCCATCACCCGAGCGGTAAGAGATGACCATTCCCGTAAGCACTGGCCAGGGAGTCGGAACGGACCCCAAATCCACTGAATGCTTCTCCGCACGGCTTTTGGTTGATGGTGCGCGAGCGGGAGTATTTCCTGCCCTTTGAGGACTTTCCTTGGTTTCGAACGATCCACTGCCCGCCCGCCTAATCAAGGCGGGAACGGATGAACGCAACGTAATTCCGCGAAACCGGCCGGCGACGCAGTGCCGGGTAAATCTCCTCCATTTCCTGATCGGTTCGGTCCCCCATGGCAGCATCCCCCGGAGATTCCCGACACCGAGCTGCAGCAACTCGGCCCGAACACGAACAGGGCAGCCGCACGGTGGACAAACTGGTCAAGGTCCACCGACTCGATGGTCAGGAACAGTGGCTGCCCCCTGATCCGTCCTCTGACCCCGCAGCAGGAATTTCATTTTGGCCTTGACAGTGACGACACATGTAGTTATTTAGGCCATCTGAATAGTCGAAAACACGCCATGACCGCCATCCCTGAAATCTCCGAAGCCGAGTGGAAAGTCATAAAATTGCTCTGGGCCAAGTCCCCCCAGCCCGCCTACGACCTGTGCGAGGCACTGGCCAAAACCGAGGACTGGCACCCCAACACGGTCAAGACCCTGCTCAGCCGCCTGCACAAGAAGAAGGCTGTGGGCGTGAAGAAATACAAGAACCTCTTCCTGTACTCCCCGCGGGTGTCCGAGGAAGACTGTCTCCAGGCGGAGAGCGAGTCGTTTCTCCAACGGCAGTTCGGTGGCTCGGTCAAGCCGTTGCTCGTCCACTTCGCGAAGCGTCAGAGGTTCACCGCCGCGGATCTGGAGGAATTGAAACGGATCCTGCAAGAGGGAAAGGAGAAGTGAAATGAACGCCGCCGAGATTCTGGGAACGGGGCTGGGGTGGCTTTGGCGGACCACGTGGCAAGCATCGGTGCTGGTGCTGCTGGTGCTATTGGCGCAGTGGTTGTTCCGCGCTCGACTCACCCCGGGCTGGCGCCACGCCCTCTGGTGGCTGGTGTTGATCCGGTTGCTCCTGCCGGTGGTTCCGGCCAGCCCGTTCAGCATCTTCAATTTGGCCAGGGTGGAAACCGTGGATAAAGAGGGCACGCGATTCGAATCGGTCTTGGGCCGGCAACCTCGGAACGCCGGACCCGCGGACGCCCAGGGCGGCTTGCCTCGGGGACCGGAACCAGGCGCGCCCGATGCTCCCGTGGAATCGGCCCTGCCGCGGACCGACTCCTCCGCAACGCCCGCCGTTCGCGCCACAGCCACTTCGCCCCGCGCGCGGTCCGCCGCGTTGCCCGCCGAATATGCTCTTTGGGGCGCGTTCGGCCTCTGGCTGGCTGGCGTGGTGTTCCTGGGCGCGCGCTTAATTCTGGGCAATTGGGGTTTTGCTCGGCGGCTGCGTCGACGTTTTCCGATCACCGATTCCGCCCTGCTGAACCTGCTCGAGGAGTGCCGTCACGCGACCAGGGTGCGCTCCTCGCCGGCCTTGATTGAGGCGCCCGACGTGGACAGTCCGGCGTTGTTTGGCTGCTTTCGGGTGAAGCTGCTGTTGCCGCCCAAGGTCCTCCGGACGTTTTCCCCGACGGAACTGCGCCATGTCTTCCTGCACGAGCTCTCGCACGTTCGGCGCGGGGATGTCCCCGCGAACTGGCTGATGGCGCTCGTGCAAATCGCGCACTGGTTCAATCCGGTGATCTGGTTCGCTTTCTCGCGGATGCGGGTCGACCGCGAGTTGGCCTGCGACGCCCTGGCCCTTTCGGTGGTGAAGGAACAGGAGAACCAGCGCTACGGCCAGACCATCGTCAAATTGCTGGAAGGCTTTGTCCGCCCGGCCGCCGTGCCGGGCTTGGTCGGAATTCTGGAAACTCCACACCAAATGAAACGGAGAATGAGTATGATCGCGAAATTCAAGAAAGCGAACCGCTGGCCGGTGGTGGCAGTTGCCGCCTTCGCGGGTCTGGGTCTGATTGCGCTGACCGACGCGCAGACGGAAGCCGAGTCGTCTCGGTCGCCCACAGGTCAACCGAGCCTCGTTGAACCCAAGCTCAGGGCTCTGTTCACGACGGTCACGACCGTCGCCGGGGCGAACGATGGGATCACCACCGCCGACTGGCTGGTGCTTTCGCCCAATGGCAGGTTCCTCAACTGGCAAGGGCGGGTGGTGCCGCTGGACGGCAGTCAACCGTTTTCGCTGACAGATCGTCGCGTGTGGGGTGAGTCGTGGGCGCCCAATGGCAGGCTGATCGCCTGCTCCGGTTTGGATGGGCTCTACGTCATTCCCGTTGATGCCGAGACGGGACGCGCGACCGGACCGTCGAAGAAGCTGGTCAGTGAACGTCTGAGTCTGTGGGGTGATCAGCGTCTGCATTGGACACCGGACTCGGAGAGGATCCTCTTTGCGGCATGGGATGAGGGCCATACCCGGCTGGTCGCCAAATCCGTCTCGGTTAATGGGGGAAACGCCAGCGACGCGCCGGACTGGTCCGAACTGGGCCTTCGTTCGCCCGATGGTAAGACCATTGCCTACTCGCCACGGGGCGATGGCATTTGGGTCCGCCCCGTGGCCGGAGGCCAGGCAAAGAACCTCAGCGCCAGCGGGCCATTCAAGCGGTGTGAACCGTTGGCCTGGTCGACCGACGGCCAGTGGATTATTGGCCACGCCGGTCCAGGCGAGGGCGGCGACGAGGTGCGGTTGATCCGTTTTCCCGATGACCAAGAGTTCAGAATTCCAGTGCCGGAGTCGGTGGGAGTCTTCGTCGGCAAGTCCCCCAACGGCGACCAGATTTTCTTCTACCGCGTATCCTATGAGCTGGCCTTTGTCCCCAAGGTGGTGTCGATCCTGGGCGGAACGCCGGTCTCCTTGAGCGCGCGCCAGCCCGGCTTGTCGTTCCAAGGCGGGTCGCGAGTTGCCGTGACCACCGCGTGGGCAGGGGGAATGCCTTATAGTTATGACTGGTTGGAGGACGGCCAAGGCCTCGTGGTGACCACGGTCAAGGCCGACGCCGAATCCAGGAGCATCGGTCGGTGGATCTATTCGTTCACCGGGGAGGAGCCCGTCGAGTTGAAGCTCGACTTGCCCCAGCCGAATCAGGAGGAAGATGGCTTGCTGGCGCCGAATGGCGGCAGGTTGTTGTTTTCGTCCAGTGCGGGGGGGAGCCCTGCCTGGTACCTGGTGCCCCTGGCGTTGCGGGAAGGCCGGTCCACCGGATTGCCCGTCAAGCTCTGCGATGGCGGCGACGACGGCGCGGCCTGGTCCCCAGACGGAACTCGACTGGCCATCATCCGGGACAACGAGATCTGGACGGTCTCGGACACGATCGACAACTGGAATCAACTCACGAAGACGACGGTGCCGAAGCGGGACGTCGCGTGGTCTCCGGATGGGTCCATGCTCGCCTATTACGCCTATGAACCGGGGAAGGTCGAGTTATGCGTCGTTCCGGCTTCGGGTGGCGAAGCGAAGAGCATCCACGTCTCGAACCGCCAGCCCATGCGATTTTTGTTGTGGGCTTGGTCGCCGGACAGCAAGTCGATCACCATGCCGGAGGACAAAGTCCTCTGGCAGCGCTCCGTTGCAGGGAATGCGGAACAGCAACTCCTCAACCTAGAAGACATGGGTTTTGCTGGAGTCGCCTGGCTTGCCTGGTCTCCGGACGGACACAAACTCGCCTTCGAGGCCACAGGTTCGCTGACCGAACAAGATACGTTCTTCGTCTGGGACATTCGCGGCGGCCAACCACAGAAGCTGGACGCACCGGCCTTGGGAGCGACGCACTTCGCCTTCGCCTGGTCTCGGGACAGCCAGCGCCTGGCTTACACCAGCTTGGAACGGCCCAAGACACGCCTGGAAGGCACCCTCTCACGGCTGGATGTCGGCGAAGCCCTGAAGCTGGCCGCGAGTGGAGCGATCCCTGCCTCGACGTCAACGAACCAACAGGTCCACTTTTCAGCCGCGTCCACAAACGCAGTGCCCATCATCAACTCCCGATTCACTGACAACTTCGACACGGGTATCTCGCCGTGCTGGACATTCTGGGAGGACCCCACCAAAGAGACCCCGCATGAGCACGCGGTCAAGAACGGTGAACTCGTGCTGGAGAATACTCGCGCCATCCTGGATGGTGCGGACTGGACAAACTACGTGGTCCGAGCCCGGATCCGCCTGGAATCGGCACCGGTCGAGGGAGAGGGAGTGGCCGGCTTCTGCGTCCGGAGAACACCCGACAATCCCAGGAATCCCGATTCTTTCAGCCGTTACAACCTGGTGCTCGTATGCTCCGGTGGCGAACCGACGTCGGTTTATCTGGGGATTCTTTACCACGACCCATCGGGCCAAATGCAGCATGGACGGCTCGATTTGAGGAGACCGGCTCTTTCCCTCAATCAATGGTACACTCTCGAGTTGGAGGTCAAGGGCCGCCAGTTGCGGGGATTCCTGGACGGACAGTTGGTCGCCGAGGGGGTGGACGACCGACTGACGCAAGGCGGCATCCACCTGAACTCATGGAACACCCGTGTTCGTTTCGACGACTTCAGCGTCCAATTACTGCCTTAGATGATCGGGAAAACTCCCGGCTTTGCCGGGGAAATTCCCGGAGGGTTGAAAGCTCCGGGAGATTGGGTTTGGGGTTCACATCTTCATAATCGATGTTCTTTGGCGAGTCGTCGATCCCCCGCGGCCATGGCACGTCCGCTACGGATTCAGCGCGCCGGAGGGCGGTATCTTGTGACCACGCGCGGCAACGAGCGCCGGCGGTTTTCCGTGACGATCGGGACCGGCGGCATTTCGTCGAGCTTCTGGGGGAACTGCCGGAGCTGCTGCCAGGGGAAAGTTTTAAATGTCGCCAGCCACTCGGGTGTTGGCGGATAATGCCGTGGTTGAATCCGATGCAAAGGCAACTCGCTTTCGGTCGCGCCGCCGGCGGAAGACTACGCGCTGGTCTCAGCATGGCGGTCATGGGGTTGGGATTGGGAGGGGCGATGGCCGGCAGCGAGCCATTCCATCAGGAGCAGCTGATCTTTCCCCTGCAGCCGCAGCACGTGCATTCGAGTTCGATCGTGGAGTGTCCTGATGGCAGCCTGTTGTGCGCCTGGTTTCACGGGTCGGGGGAGAGAACCAGTCCTGACGTGGTGATTCAAGGGGCGCGGTTGAAGGATGGCCGATCGACCTGGAGCGCTGTGTTTCCGATGGCCGACACGCCCCAGCTTCCGGACTGCAATCCGGTTCTGTTTGTGGGTCCGGCGCGGGAGCTTTGGCTCTTCTGGATCGCGGTGCCGGCTGAGCGCTGGGAGGATTCGATCCTGCGGTTTCGCACCGCCCGGGAATACGTTGGCGCGGGTCCGCCGCAGTGGGACTGGCAGGACATATTGCTGCTCGAACCCGGCGATCGTTTTGCGTTGGAAATGGCGGAGAAGTTTCGCGAATTGCGCCCCGCGCTGCCGGGGTTGGACGATCCGCGGGGCCGGTTGCTGGGAGAAGTCATGGCGCGACTGCAAGCGGACGCCTGGGACAAGAGCAAGCGTCAGCGCGGCTGGATGACCCGCTGTCACGTTACGGTACTGCCCGGCGGGCGAATCCTGCTGCCGCTTTATTCGGACGGATTCCTGGCCGGTCTCATGGCCATCTCCGATGATCAGGGAAAGACCTGGCGTGCCAGCGGGCCGATTATTGGTCCGGCCTTGAACCAACCGAGCGTGGTCCGGAAAAAGGACGGCACCCTGCTGGCCTACCTGCGTGAGGAGGCCTTTGACCTGGGCGACGATCGGCAGTTGACGCACCGGATACTTCTGAGCCAGTCGTTCGACGACGGAGAGAGTTGGTCGTTGGCAGTGCCGACGGAACTGCCGAATCCGAACTCGAGCCTTGAGGTCCTGGCGCTGCGGGACGGCCGTTGGGTGATGGCGTACAACGACTCGGAAGAGGACCGTCATACGCTGGCGTTGGCGATGTCGGACGACGAAGGCCGTTCGTGGACAGAGCCCCGGCGCCTGGAGGACCAGCCCGGGGGCCAGTTCCATTATCCTTCGATCATCCAAACGCGCGACGGGCGGATCCAGGTGACCTACACCTTTCAGCCCGGCGCGAAGACCGGCCGCAGCATCAAGCATGTGAGCCTCGATCCCGACTGGATCAAGGCCGCCAATTTGGGCAGGTGAACATGACACCGGGTGTCATTGGCACCAGGTCCGGCCGCCGCGGTTCGACCCGGCTGCTTGGCCTATGGTTGGAGTTGATTCGGGGCAAGCCTGCAAATGACTCATGAGCATGGACCACTCCCTTCTGCAATCCTGCTTCAAGGAACTTCCGGCCGCAACGCGAGCGCGTCTCGAGGAGGCGGTCGCCCGGATTGTTGCCGCCAAAGAACGCGGCGGCAAGGTGGTCGTGGTCACCGGGAGCGGCCCCAATCTTCACGAGGGTGTCACCACCTTGATGGCGGAGTTGATGCGGGTCGGCCTGGTGGACGGGGTGACCACCAGTTCGGCGGTGGTTGCCCATGAGATGGGAGGCACGCTCGACCGGGTGAAGCGTTGTCCGGGCGAATCGCTGGGGCTGCCCCCGGCGCTGCTTCCTCGCGGCGGCGAGTTCGAGCTGACTTTGATGGACGACGAGGCGATCCGCGCGATAGGCCGGCAGATCGCCATCGACTGGGGGTTGATCGACAAGCTGAAGCGGT
>JAHDYP010000269.1 GCA_023383055.1 Verrucomicrobiota bacterium
GATGTACCAGGGCGCCCATTTGGTATCGGTGGCCTCGAGCATCAGGTCGCGGGCGCGGGAATACTCGAACCATTTAGCGCGGGAGGGCAGGTCCATCGGGCTGAGTTTCCATTGCCGCAGCGGGTCCTCGAGGCGCGCCTCGAAGCGGCGTTTTTGTTCCTCGTCGCTGGACTCGAGCCAGATTTTGATGAGGATGATGCCGGAGTTGACCAAGTATTTTTAGACTTCCGGACAGCGTTTGAGGAACTCGCGGTGCTGTTCCTTCGTGCAAAAGCCCATGACGTATTCGACCCCCGCCCGATTGTACCAACTGCGGTCGAAGATCACGACCTCACCAGCCGCGGGGAAATGCTGCATGTAACGTTGAATGTACAGCTGCGTTTTCTCGCGATCGGAGGGGGCGGGCAACGCCACCAGCCGGAACACCCGCGGGCTCACGCGTTCGGTGATGGCCTTGATGGTTCCGCCTTTGCCCGCGGCGTCACGGCCTTCGAAGACGATGATCACGCGGAGGCCCTGGTGCTTGACCCACTCCTGGAGCTGGCAGAGCTCGGCCTGCAGCGAGCGGAGTTCCTTGAGGTATTCTTTGTTCTTCATTCGGATCTTTGGGTTAGGGTGACGGGCGATTCGAAGTTCCCACCCAACGCCAGGTGCAGGTTCACCCGCTGGGCCAGTTGTTCGCTGCGTACCCGCAGCAAAGCCAGGCGCGCCTCGTAAACGTTGAGTTGCTCCTGTTGGACGGCACGCAGATCGGTCTGACCGACCCGAAAACTCGTTTGCGCCAGATCCAGGGCGCGTTGACTTTCACTCAGGGCCTGCTCGAGGAACGGCTCGCGGTCGAGCAGGTTCTGACCGGCGGCCAGATTGTTCTCGACGTCGCTCAGCGCGCGCAGGGCCATGCTGGCGTATTCGACCACAGCCCGCTCCTGTTCGAGGGTGCGGATGCGCACCTGGGTTTGCAGCGCGCCACCCTGGTAAATGGGCGCGATCAGTCGACCGCCGACGCCGCCCGTGGGATTCTCGAAATCGTCTTTCAACTCCAGAATGTCGCTGTCGATGACCGCCACATTCGCGTTGAGAATCAACCGCGGCAATCGCGCGGCTTTCGCTTCCCCGACGCGGTTAAAGGCCGCGGCTACCCGCCGTTCGGCCGCCACCATGTCCGGGCGTCGTTCCAGCATTTGCAGCGGCAGCCCGGTGGGCACTGGCCCCGGGAGCGCAACCAGATCGTGTCGGGCTTCGAGCTCGGCGGCAGGATAGCGACCGAGCAACACCTCGAGCGCGCGCAGGCTTTGATCGTGGGCGAGCCGGATCTGCCTGGCGGAGTCCTGGATATTGGCGAGATTGGCCCGGGCGGTAGCGACATCGAACTGCGTGCCGGCGCCGACTTGCGCGCGTTTCTCGGCCAGGGTCACCAGTTGCCGCGCGGCCTGGATCATGCCGTCGGAGATCTCGCGCTGCAGCCAGGTTTCGCTGGCGGTGAACCAGCCCTTGGCGATCGTGGCGGCCAGGGATTGACGGCTGAACTCGTAATCGGCCATGGCCGAGGCGTGGGTGGCTTGCACGGCATTTCGGCCATAGCGCATCCGCCCCCAGAGGTCGGGCTCCCAGGAAGCGCCGAGCGAGGCGCCCTGGAGGGCCGAACTCACGTCACCACCCCCCATATTGAGCCCGCCGGTTCCCAGCAGATTCACGGCGGGGCGCAAGGCGGCCTTGGCCATTTCGACATATTCCGCGGCTTGTGCCACCCGTGTCGCGGTAACGCGCAAGTCGAGATTGTTGGTCACCGCCTCGGCCACCAGGGCATTGGGCTGAGCATCCTGGAACGTGGCGAGCCAGTTGTCCACCGCCAGCCCGGGCGCGCCGCCGGCCCGCCAGGCGTTGGTCAGTGCGAAGTTGGTGAGCGTGCCGGACTGCTGGTGGATCTCGGCCATGGTTGGCGGCGACTTGGTGGCGCAGCCGGAGAGGAACAGCGCGATGGCCGGCAGCCAGAGGCTCGGCAGGAGGCAAAGCGCGAGGCGCAAGGAGAGGCTGAACGGCGCCGAAGTGGCTATGACACTTTGGTTCATGGAAAGCACCTCAATGCATTTTCAGGATCAGCCAGTCGAGCTTGGCGCTGACCCGGACCAGGACTCGGCGCAGGATCTGGATCGCACGCCCACTGTCGGTGAACACCGCGCCGGCGCCGTGCGCGCCCGCCGCCAGGAAGAGGTCCTTGTCCTTGCCGTCGGGAAGCAGTCGGACCGCGAGGCTGTGGGGCGGGATGGGGGCAACGCCGCCCGCCGGGTTCATTGAACCGATGGGGAGTTGTCCTTGCGCGGTGGCCCACATGATCGAGTCCACTTTGGCCTTCACGATCCGGCCCGGATACATCTTGAAGGCGATCTCCGCTTCCTGGCCGGGTTGGATCTTGCGGACTTCGTTTTGATGATAGATCGCGAGGATCCATTGTTCGTCCTCGACGAAATTCATGGCGGGGGTCATCGGCATCGGCACGGCCATTGCCCCGGGTCGCAAGGTGAGGGCCACCACCGTGCCGTTGGCGGGGGCATAATAGGTGGTCTGGCTGAGTTCCCACTGAGCCTGGGCCAATTGGGCTTCGGCGCTGGCGATCTGGGCCTTGACGTTGGCGACCTCGTCCTGTTCGCCTTCGGGGGTCTTGGCGCCCAGGGTTCCGCGCGCCTGGGATTCAGTGGCCACCATAGCGGCGAGTTGACCTTCAAGATCCTGAACGCTGGCCTGCGCTTGCTCGAAGTCAAACCGATTGCCCGCGCCCGAGTCGGCCAGTTCCTTGAACTGTTGCATCCGCAGCCGGGAGAGCTGCAGTTTGGATTCGATGGCCTCCCTCTGGCCGGTGGCGCCTTTGAGTTGCTCCTCGAGATTGCGCGAACTGGCCTCGGCGCTGAGCAGTTGCACCCGGAGCCGGGCGATCTGCGACTGATAATTCCTGACCGCGATCTCGAAGGGTACCGGGTCCACCTTGAACAGCACGTCGCCCTTCTTGATCGGGCGGTTGGGTTCGATGGGCACCTCGGTGACCAGTCCGCGCACAGGCGGGTTGATCGGGACGACGTAGTTGACGACGCGAATGTCGTGCGAGGAAGGCGCCACGATGTTCAGGCAGAGGATCAGCGCCGTCAGGCCAAAGATGGGCAGGGTGACGACAATGACCTGGCTGACGATGTTCCACGGCAGCAGCTTGAACTTGAAGAAAATCAGCCAGACGAAAAATGCGTAGATACCGAGTAAGATCAGTTCCATAGGTCAGGCCTTTCCTCCGGCGGCGGTTTTGCCGGACAGCTTGGATTCGAGCTCGGCGATGCGCTGGCGGAGCTGCTTGAGTTCCGCCGCCTCCGCTTGATGGGCCGGCTTGGGCTCGGGGGCGTCGTGTCCGTGCGCCACCTTGTCGGTGCCGTAAGCCATTTGATAAAGCACCGGTTTGCTGTAAGCCCAAAGCCAGGCCAGGGGCCAGAGCAGTCCGCCGAACACGAGCGAAAGCAAGCAGAGACATTGAATGGCCTTGGCTTGTGGGTGTTGTCGTTTCTCGGCAATCTTCTCAGGCAGGATGTGAACGAGCCAGAAGACCGCGATCCCGACGACGGGGGCTACGATCAACACGACCCAGGTCAGCACGTCGGCCATTTTGTCGAGCGCTTCGCCCTGGAACATCGAGGCGTGGGCCGGCAGGGGCAACGTCCACATCAGTGCCAGGAGCGCGCCCGCCGCCCATCGGAGGGGCGACCGCCCGAGGCGGGGCACGGCCGGTCGAGGTATGAGGTTATTTGGTGTGCTATTCATTGGGTTTGGTTGGTTGCGAGTTTCGCGGAGCGGGATTGTCACACGCGGCCAGGAGTTTTCGAATCTCCTTCTCCCGCTCGGTGTCCACGTTGGTTCTAAGAATGGTGCATTGTCGCAGGAGCGGCCTGAGTCTCTGCCCGAGCTCGTCGAGCTTTCCTTTGCTTCCAAGGATGGCCAGGGCGGAGGTGCCGGGGGTGATCGTGGCGCCCAGTTCTTTGATGAACCCGGGCTCAATCCCGAATCGTGATAGCGCCCCCAAGATAGCACCCACCCCGGCTCCCACCGCCGTTCCCGCCCAGGGGACGGCAAAAATGGCGCCCACAATCAGCCCAATGACGGTACCTGCGGAGGCGCAGCCGGAGACCAGCCCCGGGGAGTAGTGCAGCGTGACCGTGCCGGCGGCATCGCGTGTGACGACCGCCAGCTCGGCCAAATCGAACAGGGACTGACCCTGCAACTCGAGCAGGGCGTCCCTGACCTGAAAGGCCTGCGAGGGATTGGCAAACGCCAATACGGTCAGGTTGTGCATGGTCTGGATTCCCGGGGCCGGTGGTGCTCGCGCGCCGGGCGATTACTTCGCCGTGGCGGGTGTCAGGGCCGCGGCAATGGTGTTCAGCTCGGTAATCACCACATCGAGGGTCTGCTGGACTTCACGCCCGGAATCCTTCGTTTTCCCGATGAGATCCTTGGCCGCGTCGATGCCATTGATGGTGAGGTCATTGGACAGGTAGTTTCTAACATCCTTAAGACTGCTCAGCCAGACATTGAACTGATCGCGCGCGGGTTCCATCACGGATCGCAGCGCGTCAAAAGCGCCCTGGAGCTTGAGCTTCCGCTGCTGGGCCAGTTTTCGAATCTCCGGGTCATTCAGGGTCGCCAGTTCCGCTTCCCATTGATCGAAATAAGCTTTGCCCTTGGCTTTCATATCTTCGGAACGTTTTTTGGCTTTCTGGGCGGCGTTGTCCACCCGGGGCACGGCCTTGTCGAATTCCTTGAAGGCCTTGCGCGGGTCGATGTTGGCCGTTTCAAGGATGTTATCCAAAGCCAGCACGGTGGCTTCGACCTCCTTGCGGATGTTGATAATCTCATCGCGGAACTCGGCGATGCTGGCGCCGGTCTTATCCGCCTTCTTGTAGCCGGCGGCCGTCAGGTTGGTCGACACGAAGAGCTGCCCGGCGGCGAGGGCCAGCGCAGTCCAAGCCAGGATGGGGGTAGTGGTGATCGATTTCATGGTTTGCTTGATTTAGTGGTTCGGTTTCGGTTGCTGGAGTTTTATGGTGGTGTTGGATGAGGGTGGCGGCACCGGCGCCGCCACCGCCCCGCATGAAATGGAGTGCTTTCAGCGATTTTCGAATCACTCGTATTTCGCCAGTTCAGTACTAACACGATCCAGTTCTTTCTCGACGTCTTCGAGCGAGTCGACGACGTCGGCGCCGTGCCAGTTGGCCTGCTTCATGATCGTCTTGGTCGAACCGACGGACGCACGGGTAAGCTCGCTATCGAGCAACTTCTTGATGTCGTTCAGGTCGGACATGAAGGGTTGGAGCTGGTCCCGGGCATCGAACATCGCCCGCAGGATCTTTCCATAGGACTTGGCTCGTTTGGAGTAGCGCTTCATCGCTTCGTCGCGGATATCCGCGTTCGCGATGGATTTGATCTGGTCTTCCCATGCCTGGAAGAAAGCCTGTCCCTTTTCTTCCATGCTGAAGGCGCGATCACGGGCCACTTGCGCCTGCTCCTCCATCTTGACGAGTTCGGCGCTGAACTTCTGGAACTGCGTACGCAGGTCCATGTTCTCTTTCTGCAACCGGTTGAGTTCTTCGAGAGTGAGCCCAACCTGGTGTCGGATCTTGGCCACTTCGGCCCGCGTGGAGTCCATTCTCGCCTTGGCGACTTGGGCCCGATCCGCCGAATCGGCGGCGCAGGCGTCGGGTTTTGGCGCTATGGCGAGGGTTAGCAGTGCCACCAGGGCGGCATTTCGGATCAGTGTTTTCATATTGTTCTCTTGTTGGTGTTTATTTTTGTTTCCTTTCAGCGATCGGACCTTTGGATGGCGTTCGGTCACTGAAAAATCGGTCGAAGCGTGAGGGTTGAGCAGCGGTTGCACCCATGGGTGCAGGATGGAGGAACCGCACCCGGCCGGTTTCGATTTCGTAGATGGCACCGACGCATTTCACGCGGCCTTCGGCCTGGCGTGCCCGCCCTTCCGGTGAATCGAGGATGGTACGTACGGTCCAGCGGACATTCATCTCGACCGCCTGAGCAAGCTGCGCTGCAGGCGGCAACGCGGCGTCCAGCCCGTCCAGGGCCGGCACAATGCTCTTCAAGAGCAGTTGAATCCGTGAACGTTGCTGGACGCCCTGAAACATCGTGGCCAGGGCGGCCTGAATCGCGCCACAGCCCTCATGTCCGAGCACCACCAGTAAGGGCGTTTGCAGATGCTCCCCTGCATATTGAATGCTGCCCGCCGCCTCCGCCGAAAGGACGTTCCCGGCGACCCGCACCACAAACAGTTCGCCGAGGCCAGCATGAAAGATCAACTCGGGCGATACTCGGGAATCACTGCAACCCAGAATGGTCGCAAATGGATGCTGCCCGCGAGCCAACTCCTCCAGCGTTTCGCGCGGGACGCCGCTCAAGGGCGGTTCCCCTCGCAGGAAGCATTGGTTGCCCTCGATCAGCCGTTGCAGGGCTTCGTCGGCAGTCAGTTTGTGATTCATGACGCTCCCATCAATGCCAGCATCACTTGGAGCAGCAGGATCTTCATGATGGTCCCGGTCGGGAAGGTCATCGCATACACGACGTCGGTGCGGTCGCTGGCGGTGAGCTTGGAAGCGAAGACCATCTGGGCCGGATTGGCGGCCACGCCACAGGTGGCACCGAGGAGTTCGTCGAACTTCAGTCGGAAGAAGAAATGTCCGACGAGCAGGTTGAAGAGTACCGCGACGAGCACCATGGCGGCTCCCACCGCGAGGAAGATCGGGCCCGTCTGCGCCACCGTCTCGAGGAACTTCGGCCCCGAGGTCATGCCGACCTGAGCGAGGAACACCG
>JAHDYP010000270.1 GCA_023383055.1 Verrucomicrobiota bacterium
ATCCTCGGCCTTCAGCCGGGTGAGTTCCTCGCCCGCGACCTTTGCAGCCGTTTCGAGAGTCGCCACGCGTCCAGCCAGATCGGACGACCTTTGGGTGGCGGTGTTCAGGTCCACCTGGGCGGTTTCCAGCAACTCGTTGGCGGCTTTCAACTCGCTCGTCAGCCGGGTGTTGTCGGTTTGGAGCCGCTCGTTGGTCGCCAGGATGTCTTCCTGGTCCGGAATGTTGATCTTGTCTGACATAAGACTCGTTTGCTTGAGTTGGAACGTTACGCTTCAATTCAAACTGGCTGTCCCTTTGCCAATCGCCGGGCGACCGCTTTTGCGTATTCGAGGTCTCCCAAGGCGTCGACTAATCCGTGTCGCTTGGCCTGCTGCCCGTCGAAGACTTGTCCCTGCATCGCCTCATCGGGAATGGCGTTGCGGGCGCGAAGGACATCGACGCGAAAGACATCGAAGGACCGCTGAGCCTGGCGGGTGAACTCGGCGGCCTGGTCGTCGGTGATGGGCGCTCCCGGCATTCCCGCCGCCTTGAAAGTCCCTTCCTTGTTCCGGAACACTTTTACCTCAATGCCGGCGTTGGCCAGCATCCGGTGGAAGTCCACCACGGACACGTAAGCCCCGATGCTGCCGACCATGGCGCTCCGCGTGGAAATCACCGCACTGGCCTGGGAACCAATCCAGTAGGCCAGGCTGCACATCATGCCGCCTACCCACGCGACCGTGGGCTTTGTGGACTTGAAGACGGCGTCGGCGATTTCTGCACCGCCCACGCTGAAACCGCCGGGGGAATTGACATTCAGAACGACTGCCTTGGCTTCGGGGTCGGTCTGAAGTCGCCGGTAGGCGGCAAGGACTTCGGAGCTGTCCTCGAACCCGTCGAAGAACATGTCCCCGAGGTCGGGCCGATAAGCCAAGACCCCGCTGATCTCCAGCACGGCGATCCCGTTCTCGACGGTTGCTCGGGGAGCCAACGCCTGACGCGCTTTGCGCCAGGATTCGGGCTCGCCCAAGGCGGGCTGCAGGGCTTCGCGCAGGAGAGTATGGGCGGCTCGCACCTCAATCATTGGCACCTGCGTCGCCAGCATCATCGGAAGGTTGTTCGCCATCGTCAGCCGAGCCTGGAACGTTACGCTTCAATTTCTTTTCGCCGTCTGCCGGGGCGGCCTTGGCGGCGTTCAAACCGAAGCTGGCCATGACAGTTTCGACAGGGATTCCATGCTCCTTGGCGACCTCCTGCGCCCGGTCGAGGATGTAGTCGATTTCCTCGAAGACCTGGTCGGTCTCGCGGCGCCACGACCGGCCCCGGTTACCGTAGTGATCCCGCCGGGTCATGAGCCCACGGGCGACATCCTCCCTTTCTTGCGCCATCTCGCGGCCCGCATCGATGGTGATCTTGGACGGCCCGATAAAGTCGCACCGCTGCCACCCCTCAACGCTCGGCAACGTCCCAGATTCGATCCCCGCCGCGATCACCCGTTGCCACGCCGACCGGCCCAACCGTGCCGCAACCTGCTTCCGCCGGTCGAACTTCCTCTGCGCCTTGCCGTTGACCGCCCGCTGGTTGGGACCGGTCAGCTTTTCGTCGAGAAAGAAGGCTGGCGGCAGGCCCAGGCCGGCAACGAAGCAACCGGCCAGGTAGCTCGTGACCTCAATGTTGTTGGCCGGGGCGACAGGAGTGTTCACCTGCTTCAACTCGTGGCCTTCCGGGATGGTCGGAATGTCACCGGCGACCAGGTCGGCGACGGTGAACCCGCGCTGTTTCTCGTTCGATACCGCGGGTGCCTCCTCGGTTGTGGATTCCTCGCCCGCTGGTTCGGGAGGTTTTCCCCACGGATCTTCCTCGAGCGGTGCGCCCTGGATGGCAAGCGTCAGTGCGGTCGAAAGCTTCGACAGAACTTTCTGAAACCCTTTGATGTCGTTCCCATCCCGCATATCGTTCGCACCCCGACGAATGGGACTGATTCCCCGGTAATTGGTGAACCGCTCAAGGTCGAACAGGTGAACCATGACGTTGGCGGTGAGCAGGGATTTCCCGTCCAGCCAGTAACCGAGCACCCGGCCCTGGGTGTCGAGTTGAACACCATCGAAGATCCGGTCATCCGCGACGGTCGGTTTGTCGATCCGCCAGGATTCGAGGAGTTGGATCTGGGGGAAACCGGCATCGTCGGTCCACAGGGCGAACACCTCCCCGTCCGTGTCCAGGTAGAACGACCCCAGCCGCTGCAGTTCCCAAAAGTCGAAGCGCCCGGTGAAATCTGCCCGCTCCGCCCAATCGTCGAAGAACGCGTTGGCGGCTTCATTCCATTTTCGGTCCAGCGTCGCCGCCCTGGGGACCATGGGGGTGGAATAGTTGGCCACCAGGTCGGTGGCGTAAAAGACCAGGCCAACATTGTCCCAGAGGTATCGCGCGACCGAAGCCAGTTGCAGCCGGTTAAACTTCGACAGCAATCGGTGGACATACAGTCCGGTGGCTGGAATCGGCGTCCGGTGATCGACCGTGTTCAGGGCTTCGAAGTAGTGGCGAACTGGGGTCACTGGTGGCGCCGCCGCATTGGGAACAAGGACACGCTGGACCTTGGGAGCACGCGGAACTGGCGGAACGGAGGGCTCAAAGAGTCGTCGCAGGGCTCGGATCATAGGACGGCTTTGTGGAAGGTGGGATGCAGGCGGCTATATCGGGGAACATCGAGCGGGGGATTCTCAGGATCCACGAGAGTGTTAACCCATTCCAGCGCCTCCTCGGCCATGGTCGCCAGTTCGGCGGGAGTGAATGCCCGGTCGAAGGTGAACGTCACCGATCCTCCTGCCTCAGCGGTGGAAAGGATCGTCTGCCCGTTCACGACGCTGGCGGACCATTTCTGAGTCACCAGCGCATTCAGAGCCCCGACGAGAGTCTCCTCGCCGGCCAGTTGAAGTTTGAGCGCCCGGACCAACATCCGGATCTCGAGTCTTGGACGTGCTGTCACGCCCAAATGGGAACGTTACGCTTCAATTCAAGACGCCGACAAGGCCGTCACCGCCGGTCAGTTGCAGCTTCAGTGCCCGGACCATCACCCGCACTTCGAGCCGTGGGCCGGGCCTGAATCTCGCGCGAGTTGGTTGAAGGCGAAGCCGTTCAGTCAATAGTTGTCGAATCTTTGGCAAGAATAGTGTGCATTTTGGGCCTTGATCACCGAGCCACCAGTCGTATGATTAAGTGCGGTTCGGTTCATTATGAACAGTTTACGAACTGCAGGTCGGTCAGGTTCGGAGTCCGCGATCAACGAACCAGGAAACGCTTGTTTTCAAGAGCTGTTGTTGACACCGAAGGACTTGCGCCAGCCTCAAGGAATTCACCCCCGAAACTTGATCCACGACTGGCAGTCGTTGATTAAACGTTAGCCGTCATGCCGTCATGCGAGTGCCTTTCGCAATTCTCACGCTTTCGCTTCTGGTTTTCGGATGCGGGATGCAGAGCCGAGCGCCATTTATTGTCGAGGACGTTACTCCGATTGTTTTAGCAGGGCGCACGACGGAGGATTTCGGTGTTGAGCTCGACGGAGTGTTCACGCCGCTCGTCGAGTCGGGCACGGTCGTCCCACTCTCGCTCTACATGAGGTTCAGCACCGCGACCAATGGCCAGTCTGAGATTCTGGTAATACCCCGTGGCACGAACCACGCCATGGGACGCTTTCAGGTTATCGGCATCCGGCCAGCACCACGCGGCATACCACAAGTGCAAGTCACATTTAGGATCACGGAGCGGCAGATTCTGATGTCGGCACGTGACTTAACACACAAGATGGATTTGGCGGTTGAGAGAGTGAGTGGTGACAAGAAATGACGACGGCTAACAAATCCGCTCAGCCAATGCCGGGAGAGCGTCTCCGTTCCAATCGAGCGCCAGTGGCCCGGCATGGCTGGCCTCATCGTTGGCCCACAAGGCACCCAAACCCCATCGCACCATGAAGACTAACCCTGTCATCTCCGGAATCCTACTCGCGACTCTGCTCGCCGGTTGCTGCACTCCTCGCGATAGGACATCGGCAGCGGTCGAGTATCGGGTGGAGTGGCTGGCCTCTGGCGACATGCAACAACGACTAAACACACTCGCGCAGGAGGGTTGGGTAGTGGTCACGTCGTACCAGATGGACTCTTCGTTGCGGGAGGTCATCCTCTCGCGCCAGAAGAAATGACTATTGCATGGGCCAACCAGACGCGGCAGGCAACACAGGGAGGCCGGTTCGGGTTTCGCTGGACGCCAGTGGCCCGGCATGGCTCCGTTTTGCGGTAGGCTTTGCCAGCCGTTATGATGTTCCGATACTTTTACCTTGATGAGATGGGGTTGCTCTCACTCCATGCGCAGCTCAATCACCAAGAGCTTGTAGAGCATACTGTTTCTACCGAGGACGGGACTTCCAGCAAGTTGGGTTGGAGCGCCGCTTTGAAAGCCGTTCTCGGCGCAAGCGGTGAGACGACCGAAGAAGTTAAGGAGGTTGTGTCGCACAAGTTCCGGCTGCGAACGGAGAACATGCTCAACGAGATTCGAGCTTCGCTCCGGGCCAGAGGGACACTCTACCAGGACTTCCACAAGGCAGCCGAGGTTTGTCGCACCACCGAAGAGCCAGTATGGGTTTCAGGCCGCTATCCATTTTACGCTGCACAGTTTACAGGCACGGGCGGCTTTGAGAGCGTCAACCATGACAAGGCGATTGTCTTTTCTTCCAGACTACAGGGGGATGGCTACGACGCTTCAGATAATTACTTCAAGCATAGTGACGCGCCTCCTTTGGAAATTGTCATGTCCGCTAGTCTTCACAAGTTTCCGGGACTTCGGGACGGTCATATGGGCGTCACTTGTCACGAGGCTCTTTTCTTCCGCCAGCTTGGCGGGGCTGCCTTCAAGTATCTGATATTCGGATCGCTCTTTGCCGTCGGAGATAAATACCAAGTCAAACCATATGCTCTTTCGGTCTAGGCGTATACCCGCACCGCCTAAACGTAAGACTTGAGCCAACCCCCCACCTCAGTCCGAGGCCTCGGTTATCCCCTCAGATGTCGCTGCCGACTTCAGATGCCCTGATACAATCGCCGCGACATCGATCATCAGTTCGCAGTCGAGGTAGTGGTTGTCCCGCCGTTTTTGCACCCACAGCACCTTGATCCGGCCTCGTGAGTCTTCTCGCTCTTCCCGGATCTCAGCCGTCATTTGCTCGACGTAATCCCGGCCGGTCTTTTTGGGCAGAGTCCACTGGCCGACTACCCCGTGCGTGAATAGCGCCAGGTGATCCTTGATGCTGGGATTTGACCACTGGAACAGCGGCAAATGGCGGCGCACGCGACCCTTCCTGGCGCCCAAGGTCGGATCGACCAAGACCCGGCGCCAGACCCGCCGGACCGTTTTTCCCGTCCGTTGATCGCGGTCGAGGAACCACTCGGCGTCATCGCCCTTCATCGCCTTCCAGCCTGAGGCCATGCAGAACCGGTAGACTTCCGATGCCTTGAACCCGGTGTCGATCATCGCGTTGACCAGCGGGACCTTCAGTTGCTTGCGGATTTCCTCCAACTCCGTCGTAGTGTTGCACCGGCCGTATCCGATCAGCCGGCTCGCACCGCCCGCGCCGAACGCCCGGGCCACCCAGAAGTAATGCTCTCCGCCACGCGCCTGACGATCCGCCGCCAGGAAGCGGGACTGTTCGATCGGCCAGGGATCGCCGAAGTCATAATCCGCCTTCCGCTGCTCGAGGTAATCGTCACCCGTTACCAGCCACCGATCGACTTCCCACGGCTCACCCAGCGTCTCGGTGACGAAGGTGAACATCGGTTCGATGTCGCCATCGACGCGCATGCAGTCGACCGCGGCCAGGAACTCTTCCACGATCGACCGCCACTCGACCCAGTGCGGCAGGAGCGCGTTCCAGGTGTAACTGACCCGTGATCGCGGCGCGTTCAGATTCTGCGGGATGAACTTTCCGTGGCTCTCGATCCATCGCCGATCCACCGGCGTGTCCTTGATCCGATACCCGCAGGCCGCACATTCGTAGCGGATCGACTCCGTCAGCGCATCGAACCGCCACTTGCCTTCGGGCTTCGTCGTGTCGTTCGAATCCCACTTGAGTTGCTCGAATTTCAAGGGCTGCAATGCCCGACAGGATGGACACTCGAAATGCCAGTGCCGCTGGTCCCCGGCGCGGAACGCGGTGTCCATCGCATCACCCCGCTGACCAGGTGTGGAGATCAGGAAGCGGCGAGAGTTCCAGAAGGACCTGGTCCGCTTGAGCACCATCTCCATCCGACCGGGCGGATAGTTCCGAACCTCATCGCAGAACAGCCAGCGAATCGGCTTCGACTGCAGCCGCGCTTTCGACCCCGACCAACCGCAGTAAAGTGGCATCCCTTCGAACTCGAATCCCGTCAGAGTGGGTTCCGCCATCCGCTCCTTCACCGGCCGGCACGTCTCGAACGTGGGGGTGAGCCGGTCCCGGACGAAATCCCGCAGCTCATCCTTGGTGGCCATCACCCACATGGCGGGGCCGGGGTCCTCGGCGATGGCCCAGCAGGCGCAGTTCATGACGGTCTGGGTCTTCGCGCTCTGGGCCGCGCATTGAACGGCGATGTCCCGGATACCGTTGTTGGAAAAGTCCTCCATCACGGACCGCACCCAGGGGGAGATGTCTGATCGCCACCGGCCCGGAAATGGCGACGTTTCGTCAACGCTGACATTTTCTTCGCACCATTGCCATGGAGGACGACGGTCCGCGGGTTTACAGGCCGTGCAG
>JAHDYP010000271.1 GCA_023383055.1 Verrucomicrobiota bacterium
AGCAACCCGACCGCCGCCGCCAGGCCGACCCAGGCCACCTTCTTCAAATGCCGGTAATCCACTGACGCCGCCACCACCGCCGCCACCAAACCCAGCCCGGCCCACGCGGCCGGCATCAGCGGATAATGCCCGCCGGCCGAGGTCATCCCCGCGCTGTACAACATCACCAACCCCAACGTCAGCAACCCCCCCACGCAAATCAGCAGCAAAGTCGTCGCCAGCTTCATCCGCGCATGCTCAAGGATTAACCGCAGTTGTTGTCGCGTCGGTCTTCGGCGGAAGTTTCAGTTTCTGCCCGACGTAAATCCGGTCGGTGGTCATGCCGTTGACTTGCCGAATCGCCGTCGCGGTCGTCCCGTGCGTCCGCGCGATCCGCGTCAGGGTGTCTCTGGATTTCACCTCGTAGAGAGCGACCCCCGCCGGCAAGGTCTCCTCCGCCGCCGGCGCTACCGCCGCCGGTGGTGGAATGATCAGCTTCTGACCAATCCGCAGGCGGTTCGGATCCGCGTTGGGATTGGCCTTCGCGATCGCGGCCGCCGTCACGCCATACTGCTTGCCAATGTCATAAAAGGTGTCCCGCGGCGCCACCGAATGCTCCCGGGTCACCAGGGGCGGCGTGGTGGTGGACGGCGGCCGAATCGGCGGCGGCGGCGTGGAAGCCGCAGGCAGGTTTGTCATCGACGTCGCGCCCTGCAGGTCGGGAGTGCGTTCACCAAAACCGCCCTCGGTGTCCCGCTCGGGAACGACCGGCTCGCCCGGCGTGGCCAACTCGAAGTCCGATACCAGATTCGAAGTGAACAACGATGACGGATCCGGGGTTCCAAAAGGAGATTCGTTGGTCGAGGTCCCGACCATCTCGAGCGGCTCAGCCTCCCGCTTGCAGCCCTGCATCAGCAGAAGCCCCAGGAAAACCACATGCACCGCCACGATGAACAAGGCAATGCGCAGATGCGGTTTGCTCTTGGCCTGCTGCTCCAGCAGCGAGCCTTGAGGAATCAGTGGGTTCGGATTGTTCATACTCGGAGTAACGCCTTTGCTCGTTCAGGTTCTAAGTGATTGTCGATTGATTTCGAGATTCCCGCCGATCCATCCCCTCCAGTTGCCGGACCGCTTCCCGGAATGCCTCACCCCGAAAGGGCTGGCTCGAAGGCTCACTGCAACTGGAACACGCTGGTGAAAAGAGAACGACATCGCCGCACTCTGCCATGTCGGCCGCGTCTTGAACTGCTTCTAACAACGAACTCACCACAGTGCAAGGAGTAAAAAGACTCCACGCCGCGCGCATCCGTTGCGCCGCTTCCCCAAGCAAAAACGCCCGCTTCACGCGACGCGACAACAGCGGTCCCAGATCGTGGAATTCATAACCGTCATCCGGTCCGCCCGCGATCAACCAGATGTTCGGATCGCTCCCCACCACCGGCGCCACCGAGTGCAGCGCCTGTCGCAGCGCCTCCGGATTGGAGGCCCGGGCATCACTGACGTAGCTCACCCCGAGCCGCTCACCGAGGGTCTCCCCGCTGTCGTTCCCGGCGTCGCAATCCCTGAGCGCCTCCACCATCGCCTCGAGGGGAACCCGCATCACGTGGCCTACTGCCAGCGCCGCCATCAGATTCTCCGCCTGATGCGGTCCGCGCACCCGGCACTTGGCCATGTCCAACAACGGCCCGGTCCACCCCTCCAACCGGCTCTGCAGCAGCCCCCGGTCATACCAGAGATCCGCCCGCCGATTGCTCGCGCTGAAGGTGATCACCTTCGAGGGCGGCTCAATCCCCGCCGCCCGCAACTCCGCCAGCGCTTCGCTCTGCACCACCGCCCAGTCGAAACATTGCTGGTTGGCGAACAACCGCGCCGCGCACCGGGTCAGCCCGGACCTGGTCAGATACCGCGATGGCAGGGTCGGCGTCAGATTCAACAACACCGCCACCGCCGGCCGGAAATGGTCGGTCCCCTCCAGTTGCCCAAAGGGAGTCTCCACCACCACAAAATCCTGTTCCCGGCTCTCGCTCGCGACGCGGCAGAGCGGTCTTGCCGCGTGCCCCGCCACCAACACCCGCCGCTGCCCACGTTCCATGACCCGCGCCACCATCGCCGCCGTCGTGGATTTTCCGTTGGTTCCGGCCACCGCCACCGCCAGACAGAGGCATTGCTGGTAACCCAGCTCCAGCTCGCTCATCGCCGGCAGCCCCCGCGAGTGCGCCTCCCGCACTAACGGGCAGGCGTCCGATACCGCCGGACTGGTCACGACGATATCCCAGGCCGTGTCGCCCAATTCCGCGGCAACCTCCACGCCCCGGCGCGCCAGCGCCGACACCACCGCGGTCTCGGCCGGCGGCGATCCCGGGTCGATCGCCCGCACGGATGCGCCACCCTCCGCGAGCATCTCGCAGGCGGCCAGGCCAAAGCTGTCCAACCCCATCACCGCCGCTCGTTTGTCTGCCAGTGAACGCATCGCTCTCTATCTAAGCTTCAGATTGACCAGGGCCACCACGCCGCACAGCACGCCCAGGATGTAAAACCGCGTCACCACCTGTGACTCATACCAGCCCTTCTTCTCGAAATGATGATGCAACGGCGCCATCAGGAACAACCGGCGCCCGGTCCCGGTCCGGCGACGGGTGTACCTGAAGTACAGGGTCTGGGCCATCACGGACCCAGCCTCCGCCACAAACACCCCGCCCGCGATCACCAATACCAGCGGCTGATGAATCAATACCGCGATAATCCCCAACACCCCGCCCAACGCCAGCGATCCCGTGTCGCCCATGAACATCTGCGCCGGATGACAATTGAACCAGAGAAATCCCAGGCCCGCCCCCACCAGCGCCGAACAAAACACCGTCAACTCCCCCGCCCCCGGCACGTGGGGGATCTGCAGATAGCGCGCCGCCACGGCGTTGCCCGCCACATAGGTCATGATCACAAACACCATACCCACCACCAGAGTGCAGCCGATCGCCAACCCGTCCAGTCCGTCGGTCAGGTTCACCGCGTTCGAACTCCCCACGATCGTGGCCATCGTCAGCAGCAGCCCGACCACAAAAACGTCCTGCAACACCGGGTACTTGTAAAACGGCACCATGATGTCGCTCACCAAATCCCGCGTGTCCGGCAGCCACCACAGGTACACCCCGATGAACAAAGCCAGCGCCGATTGCACCCACAACTTCACGTGCGACGCCGTGCCCCGCCCCGACTGTTTGGTGATCTTCACGTAATCGTCGTAAAACCCCAGGGCCGCCAGCACCACCATGGACAACAAGGTCAGCAACACCAGCGCGTTCCAGCGCGCCCATAACAACGCCGTCAGATCGATCACCACCACAATCAGGATGCCCCCCATCGTCGGCGTCCCTTTCTTGCTCAGCACCCGGGACGTCAACCCGCCCGCCGCTTCCGCGCGATCCGCGTAATGCTGCCCGAACTTCAGCCGCTTCAACCAGTCGATAACCCGCGGTCCCAGCCACAAACTCAACAGCAACGCCGTGATCGCCGCTCCCGCACTCCGAAACGTGATGTACTGAAACACCCGCAACGGCGAGAGGTATCCCGCCCAGACGGTCCCCTCCGCCCACTCCAGTATCGCCTGGCTCAGATCGTAAAACATCGGTCGCCACCACTCCGGACCAGCTATTCCGCCCCGTTCCGTGCCGCCTCGGTCCGCAAGGCGTCGCTCACCTGCTCGAGCCGGGTGGCGCGCGAGGCTTTGACCAGCACCAGGTCACCCCGTCGCACCAGCCGCCGCACCGCGTGCGCCGCCGCCTCCGGGGTCGCCAGTTCCACCACCCGGTTCAACCCGCCCGCCCGGGCCGCCGCCCCCATCACTCCCGCCATTCTCCCCACGGCGATCAACTGGTCCACGCCCAACTCCGCCGCGCGCCGTCCGATTTCCGAGTGGGCCGGTTCGCTGGCTGCCCCCAGTTCCGCCATGTCCCCCAACACCGCCATCCGCCGTCCCTGGCAGGGCAGATCCACCAGGGTCTGCAATGCCGCCAGGGTCGAATCCGCATTGGCGTTGTAACTGTCGTCCAACACGCGGATGCCCTGCCCTTCCCATAGCTGCATCCGGCGCGGCGCCCCCCCGCACTCCGACAGCCCGCGCCCCACTTCCTCCCGGTCCAGCCCCAACTCGGCGCCCACCGCCATCGCGAGCACCGCGTTCAGCACCTGGTGTCGCCCCACCAGGTTCACCCGGTATCCACCGCTCAATCCCCATCGACCCGTATCAACTTCGAAAAACATGCCGCCTCCTTCGTATCGCGTCTCACCGAGCCGCCAGTCGTTCTCCTTGCCCACGCCCACACGCACCAATTCCGCCCGCGTCCGCGCTGCGATCACGGATGCCGCCGGATGGTCGCCCAACAAAAACAACCGCCCGCCCTCGGGCAGGCATCGCGCCAGTTCGCTCTCCTCGACGATCACCCCTTCGAGATCCCCGAAATACTCCAGATGCTCGCGCCCGATGCTGGTCATCACTCCCCAGTCCGGCCGGATCATCTCCAGCAGCCCCGCCAGTTCCCCCGGATGATTCGTGCCCGCCTCCACCACGGCCACCTGATGAGCGCGGTCCAACCCCAGCAAGGTGAGCGGAACGCCCACCTCGTTGTTGTAGCTTGCCGGGCTGCAGTGCGTGCTGAACTTCTGCCGCGCCACACTCGCCAGCAGTTCCTTCGTCGTGGTCTTCCCGTTCGAACCCGCCACCGCTACCACCCGCAAATCGAGCTCCGCCCGGTACCGCGACGCCAGCCGTCCCAACGCCTGCCGCGTCTCCTCAACGGCCAGCACCCCACACCCCGGATCGTCCGGCATCGACGCGCCCCTGCGCACCATCACCGCCACCGCCCCGGCCCGGGCCGCGGCCACCACAAACTCATGACCGTCAAAGCGCTCCCCCGCCAAGGCCACAAACAGGTCGCCGGCTCGCACCATCCGCGAATCCGTCACCACCCGCTCAACCCGCGCCGAACGATCGCCCCGGACCAACTCGGCCCCGGTCGCTTCCAGCACGAATCCTAGCGGTCGATGTTCCATGCCCCTGCCTCGCTAGAGTCGGGTTTTCCCCGTCGCCGCCCCCGCCCCCGCCGGACCGGTCAGCAGCGGCGCCTCCATCCCTTGAGTCGGTGGAATCCCCAAATAGGACGAAGTCCGCTCCGCAATCCGCTTCCAGACCGGTGCCGCCGTCTCCGCGCCGTAACTGCCCTTCTTCGGCTCGTCCATGACCACGGAAATGCAGAGTTCGGGCGCGTCGGCCGGAAAGAACCCGATGAAAGACGCAAAATGTTTCGTGTTCGAATAACGGCCGTCGACCAGCTTCTGGGCCGTGCCCGTCTTCCCAGCGACCTCGTAAAACTCGAGTCTGGCCCGCTTGCCGGTGCCTGAGACGACCGCGGTTTTGAGCGCCTGGGTCATTTGCCGCGCCGCGGTCTCGCCGACCACCTGCCGGACGGTCGTCGGCTCCATTTGCGCCACTTTGCGCCCCTGCTCATCCACCAGCGCGCTCACCAACATCGGCCGCATCAACCGCCCGCCGTTGGCGATCGCGCTCATCGCCATGACCATCTGCAACGGGGTCGTCGCCACCTCGTGGCCCATCGGAATCCACGCCACCGAGATCTTGCTCCAGTTCTTGACCGGGCTAAACAGGCCCCTCACCTCGCCCCCGAGCGGCAGCCGCGTCGGCTCGCCAATGCCAAACGCCCGGACATAGTGGTGCAAGCGCTCTTCCCCCATCATGATGCCGATCTTGGCCGCGCCGATGTTCGACGACTTGGCGATCACCTCCTCCACCCGCAGCAGGCCATACGCATGCACATCGCGCAGCGGTTGCCGCTTGTAAACAAAATAACCGTTCTCGCAGTGAACCGTCGTATCCAGGCTCACCACCCCCTCGTTCAACGCCCCCGCCACCACCAGCGCCTTGAAGGTCGAACCCGGCTCCGCCACATCCGCAATCGCCCGGTTCCGCCAATGGTCCTGCAACGCCTCCCCTGGCCGGTTGGGATCGAAGGTCGGCAAGCTCGCCATCGCCAGGATCTCGCCCGTCCGCGGACGCACCATCACACACGTCACGCTGATGGGTCGATGCTGAACAAAGGCCGCCTCGAGCTCCGACTCCACAATGTGCTGAATCCCCGCATCCAACGTGAGCATCACCCCCAAACCCGACCGCGCTTCCACATCCAACGGACGCATCGCCACCAGCTCGTTTCGATCGACATCCCGCAGGATCTCCCGACGCCCGCGCGTCCCGCTCAACACCTCGTCCAGGCTCGCCTCGATCCCGGACTTTCCCGCCAGATCTCCGGCATACTGATCCTCCAGCGGTTTTTCCCTCTCCCCGGTCAGCCCCAACACATGCGCCGCCAGGGAACCGTTCGGGTAGTACCGAACCTCGCGGTCCACCCGCTCCGCGAAGAGGGTGTTCGGTCTCAGTCGGAACGTGCGCGCAACCTCCTGTACCCGCGCCCAATCTTCAAAGGTCACATTCGTCTTGAGCCGCACACCCTTCTTCAAATCCCGCGTTTGTCCCTGCTCGTCGGTGATTTGCCGACGTTCCATCAATTCCGAAAGCCGCTCCGGCGAGACTCCCAGGATGG
>JAHDYP010000272.1 GCA_023383055.1 Verrucomicrobiota bacterium
TCATCGAAGGCATCCACCCGGACGGCCTTCAGGGGAGCCGCCACTCCGGACGCGCCCGCAGCGCCGAATGCACCCCGAATCATCGCCAGGAGCGATTTCTGACGTTGTTTCAACCGGCGCTGGATCATCTGAGCGACGATCTCACCGACGGGATCCTCGCCCGACAGTTGCGCGGAGAACGCGGTGGCGGAACTCTTAGTCACCCGGTTGCATGCCACGGCCTTCATCTGGCCGGCGGTGATGATGTTGTCCACGAGCGGTTCGGCGTTCTCGATCTGGAGTTCGTCGTCTTGGTCGGTGATGTCCCGGAAGAACGGGATCATGGCCACTTCGCCCGGGCCGGACGCCAATTCCGCCGCCTTGGGGTTATCGACCGCCACCCCGGAGGTGAGGAGAGTCGGGAACGTGGCCTGTTTTTCCCGCATCGTGGCGAGCCAGACGTCGGGGACCCAGAGATTGCTGATTGAGGTGGGCATAAATTACTTTCGGTTGAGCTCGGCGATAGAATTGACCCCCTTGGCCAACAGGACGCGCTGGGTGGGGGTCAGATGGGTATCAGCCGCGGGTTCCTTGTGCTCGGCCGCTTTGGGATTGAGACCCAGCTTCCGGACCTCCGCAGCTACGGCCTTGTTGAAGTCGGCCATCTTCGCGGTGAGGGTCGAGTTCTCGGCCTTCAGCCGGGTGAGTTCCTCGCCCGCGACCTTCGCAGCCGTTTCGAGAGTCGCCACGCGTCCAGCCAGATCGGCCGACCGTTGGGTGGCGATGTTCAAGTCCGCTTGGGCGGTTTCGAGCAGCTCGTTGGCGGCCTTCAGTTCACCCGTCATGCGGGTGTTCTCGGCCGTGAGTCGTTCGTTGGTCGCCAGGACATCGTCCTGGTTGGGGATTTGGGTCGTATCGGACATAGTCGCTCACTTTTTTCGGGAACGTTGTTCGTCACGCGCCAACCGCCGGGCCACGGCCTTCGCGTACGCGAGGTCTCCAAGCGCATCCACAAGCCCGTTGCGCTTTGCGTCGGCACCATCAAAGACCTGGCCCTGCATCACCGAAGCGGGAACGTTGTTCCTCGACCTCAGGACATCGGCCCGAAAGAGGTCGAATGATCGTTGCGCCTGTCGGGTAAACTCGGCTGCGTGTTCGTCCGAGACGGGCGCTCCGGGCATGCCCGCCGCCTTGAAAGTGCCCTCCTTGTTTGTGAAAACCTTCACCTCGATCCCGGCATTAACCAGCATCCGGTGGCAGTCCACCACTGACACGTAGGCTCCGATGCTTCCCACCATCGCGCTCCGCGTGGAGATAACGGCGTCGGCCTGGCTGCCGATCCAATACGCCAGTGAGCACATTAACCCGCCCGCCCAGGCCACCGTGGGCTTGCCCGAACCGTGAACGGCGTCGGCGATCTCCGCTCCGCCGATGCTGAATCCGCCGGGGGAGTTGACGTTCAGGACTATGGCCTTGGCCTCAGGATCGGCTTCGAGACGGTGGAAGGCAGCCAACACTTCGGCCGAATCTTCGAAACCGTCGAAGAACAGGGAACCGATGTCCGGCCGATACGCCAGAATCCCCGTGACTTCGAGCACGCCGACCCCGCTATCGACCGTGGTCTTGGGCGCAAACGCCTGGCGCACTTTGCCCCAGGACTCAGGCTCCGCCGCGGCGGGCTGCAGAATCCTCTGAATGATCGCCTGGGCGGCTCGTCTCTCGATCATCGGAACCTGCGCTGCCAGCATCGTCAGAACGTTGTTCATCACCCGAAGGCGGAACGTTGTTCGTCAACCCTTTGGCCGACGTTAGTCCGAAGCTGGCCATGACCGTCTCGACCGGGATCCCGTGTTCCTTGGCAACCTCTTGCGCCCGGTCGAGGATGTAATCGATTTCCTCGAACACCTGGTCGGTCTCCCGCCGCCAGGATCGGCCCCGGTTTCCGTAGTGATCCCGGCGCGTCATGAGGCCCCGGGCCACGTCCTCCCGTTCCTGCGCCATCTCCCGGCCGGCATCAATCGTGATCTTCGACGGCCCGATAAAATCGCACCGCTGCCACCCATCGATTGACTCAAGGTCGCCAGATTCGATTCCCGCCGCGATCACCCGCTGCCAAGCTGACCGGCCCAACCGCGCCGCAACCTGCTTCCGCCGGTCGAACTTCCTCTGCGCCTTGCCGTTGACCGCCCGCTGGTTGGGACCGGTCAGCTTTTCGTCGAGAAAGAAGGCGGGTGGCAGTCCCAGGCCCGCCACGAAACACCCTGCCAGATAGCTCGTCACCTCGATATTGTTGGCCGGGGCGCTCGGTGTGTTCACCTGCTTGAGTTCATGCCCTTCCGGAATGGTGGGGATGTCGCCGGCAACCAGGTCAGCGACTGTGAACGCGCGCTGCTTTTCGTTGGACTCGGCGGGTGCCTCCTCGGTTGTGGATTCCTCGCCCGCTGGTTCGGGTGGCTTCCCCCACGGATCTTCCTCGAGCGGTGCTCCTTGGATGGCGAGGGTCAGTGCAGTCGACAGCTTCGACAGCACCTTCTGAAAGCCTTTGATATCGTTCCCATCGCGCATGTCATTCGCCCCACGCCGAATAGGACTGATCCCCCGGTAATTAGTGAACCGTTCGAGGTCGAACAGGTGAACCAACACGTTGGCCGTCAAAAGCGACTTCCCGTCGAGCCAGTAACCGAGAACCCGGCCCTGGGTGTCGAGTTGGACGCCATCGAAGATCCGGTCATCGGCCACGGTCGGCTTGTCGATCCGCCAGGACTCGAGAAGTTGGATCTGCGGAAAACCCGCCTCATCGGTCCACAGGGCGAACACTTCGCCATCGGTGTCCAGGTAGAAGGAGCCCAACCGCTGCAGGTCCCAGAAGTCGAACCGGCCCGTGAAATCGGCCCGTTCCGCCCAGTCATCAAAAAGGCTGTTCGCCGCTTCGTTCCATTTTCGGTCAAGGGTGGCCGCCCGGGGGACCATGGGGGTGGAATAGTTGGCAACCAGGTCGGTGGCGTAGAACACCAGCCCGACATTGTCCCACAAGTATCTGGCGACAGATGCCAGTTGCAGCCGATTGAATTTCGACAGCAGCCGGTGAACGTACAACCCGGTGGCCGGGATTGGGGTCCGGTGGTCGACCGTGTTCAGTGCTTCGAAATAGTTCCGGACCGGCGTGATGGGCGCGGCGGTTGCCGCAGATTGCGGTCCGGGAACGTTCGAACTCAAATTGCGCCTTCGCACTGGCGCGGGCGGATTCAGGAGTCGGAGAAGGGCTCGGATCATAGAACGGCTTTGTGAAAAGTCGGGTGCAGACGGTTATAGCGGGGCACGTCCAACGGCGGGTTTTCGGGGTCCACGAGCGTGTTCACCCATTCCAGAGCATCTTCCGCCATCGTCGCCAACTCGGCGGAGGTGAAGGCGCGGTCGAAGCTGAATGTCACCGATCCCCCGGCCTCGGACGTCGATAGAATTGTCTGGCCGTTGACCACGCTGGCAGACCATTTCTGGGTCACCAACGCGTTCAGGGCGCCGACGAGAGTTTCCCCTCCGGTCAGTTGCAGTTTGAGCGCCCGGACCAGCATCCGGACTTCGAGCCGTGGACGTGCAGTCACGTCTAAGGGGAAACGTTGCCCTTGAGGGTGACCGACCGTGTCGGTCTCTTCTTCCAACCAGCGATGCGCTTGGGCCTGATTATCGTCTTTTCTAAGGGCTAAAAAAGGTGCATGAATATCTTCAAGTCGCAACCGAGATGGTTCGACAAGTCAGGGTGGTCTTCCCTGAGTTCGGTTAACACGGTTGCCGGTCTAAATGTTCTGCAAAACCTAATAGGAAAGCATATGCCTACCGACATCAAGTTATTCAGCGACCTGAAAGACGCATGTATTGACATAGTAAAAGTCCTCCCATCGTTGAATAACACGCAACGGCGAGAGATCAGGGATATCCTACTCCAACTCAAACGAGACCTCACAGATTCGATCGTTCTTGCTGAACAGTACTTGAACAGTATTCGCCGCTCAACCCGTGAAAACGACATTCTTCAACAAATGTACGATGCACCCAGTCGACTCCTTCAGGCGTACAACGAATTTAAGATCTGCGCTGCGCTTTATCATCTTCACGATCGCTTTGATCAATGGTTTTCCTCAGTGAAGGCGACAGTTAAGGTTCAAAACGTACGTGCGATCCGCGCTCTAATCACTAGGATCGCAGACGGGGAACAATTTGTGATGCAGGAATTGGAGACTCTGCTTCGAGCATTACCGACTTACGCGCAGGAGTACGAAGATGCTGCACAAGGCAATAAGGGTACTGTGCTTGAGAATGCACAGAGTTATATCAAGGAGTCTTTGGCACTTTTGCGCAAGGCTGAGACTACAACGAAGACAGCAATCAACGCCGCAATCGCATTGATGTAGAACCCCTTTCGGCTTGTCGCGCCAGAAGTTATTATACATTATACATGGCGCCTCTTAGTGCTTGCAGTCATGAGCTTGGCATCAGTTTGGAGGCGAACCAATTCCCACCTGCGCTGACTTCAGCGGCCCCGAAATAATCGCAGCCACATCGATCATCAGCTCACAGTCCAAGTAGTGATTGTCCTTACGCTTCTGCACCCAGAGCACTTTGATCCGCCCGCGTGAGTCTTCGCGCTCCTCGCGCACTTCCGCCGTCATCTGCTCGATGTAATCACGCCCAATCTTCTTGGGCAGAGTCCACTGGCCTACGACCCCGTGCGTGAACAGCGCCAGGTGATCCTTGATGCTGGGATTTGACCACTGGAACAGCGGCAGATGCCGGCGCACTCGACTCTTCCTGGCGCCCAAGGTCGGATCGACTAACACCCGGCGCCATACCCGCCGGACGGTCTTGCCCGTCCGCTGGTCGCGGTCGAGAAACCACTCCACGTCATCGCCCTTCATTGCTTTCCATCCCGTCGCCATGCAGAACCGGTAGAGCTCGGACGCCTTGAACCCGGTGTCAATCATCGCGTTGACCAGCGGGACCTTCAGTTGCTTTCGGATTTCTTCCAACTCCGACGTCGTGTTGCACCGGCCGTATCCGATCAGCCGACTGGCTCCCCCGGCCCCGAACGCTCGGGCCACCCAGAAGTAATGTTCGCCCCCACGGGCTTGGCGATCCGCCGCCAGGAACCGGGACTGTTCGAGGGGCCAGGGATCACCAAAGTCATAATCGGCCTTCCGCTGTTCGAGGTAATCGTCACCCGTTGCAAGCCACCGATCGACTTCCCACGGCTCACCCAGCGTCTCGGTGACGAAGGTGAACATAGGTTCGATGTCGCCATCGACCCGCATGCAATCCACCGCCGCCAGGAACTCCTCCACGATCGACCGCCACTCGACCCAGTGTGGCAAGAGCGCGTTCCAGGTGTAGCTGACCCGTGATCGTGGTGCGTTCAGATTCTGCGGAACGAACTTTCCGTGGCTTTCAATCCATCGGCGATCAACCGGAGTGTCCTTGATCCTATGACCGCACGCCGCGCATTCGTAGCGGATCGACTCCGTCAGCGCATCGAACCGCCACTTGCCGTTCGGTTTCGTCGTGTCGTTCGAATCCCACTTGAGTTGCTCGAACTTCAAGGGCTGCAATGCCCGACACGACGGACACTCGAAATGCCAGTGACGCTGATCTCCAGCGCGAAACGCGGTGTCCATCGCGTCACCCCCCTGGCCTGGTGTCGAGATCAGGAACCGCCGTGAGTTCCAGAATGACCTGGTCCGCTTGAGGACCATCTCCATCCGGCCGGGTCGATAGTTCCGAACCTCATCGCAGAACAACCACCGAATCGGCTTGGATTGCAGCCGAGCTTTCGACCCCGACCAGCCGCAGTAAAGTGGCATCCCTTCAAACTCGAACCCCGTCAGAGTGGGTTCCGCCATCCGCTCCTTCACCGGCCGGCACGTCTCGAACGTGGGGGTGAGCCGGTCCCGGACGAAATCCCGCAGCTCGTCCTTGGTGGCCATCACCCACATCGCGGGGCCGGGATCCTCGGCGATGGCCCAGCAGGCGCAGTTCATGACGGTCTGAGTTTTCGCGCTCTGGGCAGCGCACTGGACCGCGATGTCCCGAATGCCGTTGTTGGAAAAGTCCTCCATGACGGGTCGCACCCAGGGGGAGATGTCCGACCGCCACCGACCCGGGAAGGGCGACGTCTCGTCAACGCTGACATGTTCTTCGCACCATTGCCACGGGGGACGACGGTCCGCGGGTTTACAGGCCGTGCAGAAACCTTCGATTAACGGATGTCGTTCCATGACCAAGGGGGACGTTGCCAAGACTGGCTTGCCTTCAGCAGCGAGGCGGTCTATCGATGTCGCCCATGTTTCCCAAAGCGACATGCCCGACCTGCGAAGCTGAAATCGAAGTGGTCAAAATGGAAACCATCCGCATTCAGACCGCCCCCGAACAGGTTCCGCTGAAAGGCTACAGCTATTCATGCCCGGAATGCGGATGTGTCCTGGGGGTTCATCGCGATTACGTCGAAGATGTCGCAATCCTGTTTGAAACACGGATTGACCCAATCCGACGCCTGTTGCAGGAAGTCCTAGCAAGCAAGAACGGGAAGTCGAAAGGAACGCCGTCGATTGG
>JAHDYP010000273.1 GCA_023383055.1 Verrucomicrobiota bacterium
GGAGAGGTCGCTGGCGGACGGGGGCGGGGAGTCGGTCAAGGATCGGTTGAGCTTTCATGGTGCGGGTTCCAGGAATTGGTTGGGTGGGATGATTTCATCCCGGGGCATGTCGAGCGGTCCGGCGCCGCGCATATCCGGTTGGAGGATTGGGGTTAAGGGATCTCCGAGCCAGAAACGTTCGGTATCGGTCTCCATGACCCCGATATCGAGGAGCAGTTGGAGCCGGGCCTGCAGATAATTGACGATGGAGGCGGTGATGGCGTTTTGGGCTTCGATGAGGTTGTCCTGCGCCTCGCGGACATCGCGCACCTCGCGACGTCCGGCCTGGAAGAGGATCATGACGGAGGCGAGGCGTCTTTCGGCGGACTTGAGGGCGGCCTGGCGGCTAAGGATATTCAGACGTTGCTGTTCGAGGGTCCGGAGGCTGCCGTTGATCCGTTGCTTGAAATTATCCAGAGTGAGGCCAAGGGTGCGGATGGCCTGTTCGAATCGGATCAGGGTCTGGCGGTAGGCATTCCGTTGGGGGAGCGTTTCGAGCGGCAACTGGAGGATGAACCCGCCCGAGTAGCTCAGGTTGTCGATGTCGAATTCGGTCAGGTCGGTGGGGGCATCCGAGGCGAGGCTGGCGGAGCCGGTGAGATCGAGCCGGGGTTTGAATCGATCGGCGGCGAGTCGGATTTGGCGTTTGGCGTCCTCGAATTCATCGACGGCGTTGAGGAGGGTGGCATGGCGTTCGGTGGCGAGCCGGAAGGCGGCTTCGCGGCTGATATCGGCGGGGATGGGGCCGGCCTGGTCGACGACCTGGAGGGGCGTGTCATCGAGGTAAATGGTTTCACCGACGGGCAGGCCGAGGGTGAGTTTGAAGGCATCGAGGCGGTTGAGGTAAAGCGTGACGGTGTTGACGTAACTGATTCTGGCCTGGAGTTCCTGGAAGCGGACGTCCTCGACGTCGAGCGGGCTGGCACGGTCGACCGATCGGGCTTCGGTGTAGCGGGTGGTTTCGACGCGGCGCAGGTAATTGGTGTAGCTGTTGCGGAGGTCGGAGCGGATCTGGAGGAGTTGAAAGTAATCATCGACGATGCCGACGGCGAACTGGTCCTGAAACTGGCTGTATTCCCGGATGGCGTAGACGAGGTTGCGTTCGGCCTGGGTGAGATTTTCAACCGCGGGGTCATTCACGCCGAAGCCGCGCAGGAGGGGTTGAACCAGATTGACGCTGACGATGTTGCGGGCGGTGTTCCGCTGGGCCGGAGCGGCGGGGCCGGCGTACCAGCGAAACAGGTCGTTGGCGAGCGTGAGCGACAGGTTGCCACCGGTTTTGAGCAGTTTGCTGACGCTCAGGCGGGTGTTGGCTCCCATGCCGTGCGGGCCGCCGACCGTGCCTTCGAATCCGGCGTCGGTGCTGTGGGTAAAGATCGGGGCAAACTGGTGGGTGGCGGTGGTCAGCGAAAGGGCGGTGAGATAGAGTTGTTCCTTGCGGGTTTGATATTCGCGGCTGTTTTGGACGGCCAGTTCCAGGGCCTGCTCGATGGTCAGCTTCCGGCTATTGGTGGCGGAGCGGTCGTCGATGATTTCGGCGGGGAGTATGGTGTCGGGATCGCGGGCGGAGTATCGGGTATCGATCGTGAACGCGTTGGTCTGGCCGAGGACTTGTCGTTCCGCGCCGGAGATCAGGCCGTAGGCTTCGCGGTCGGCCGAATTGCGGTGGTGGGCGGTGCTGCAGCCGGCGAGCAGCAGGGCAAGGAAACATATTCCGCACGCGCCGGTGAAGCAGAGTTTCAGCGGGCGCATGGTAAGAAAGTTGCAGGTGGTCGGTTGGGGAATGACCGCGGGAGTTGTCCGGGACCGGTGTCCACGCCGCGGTTGAGCCCGTGAGGGACCGGCGGTGGTGGCGGGTCGATGGATTGGCCAGGCTGATGCATGACGGTCAGTTTTCTATCTTAGTGTGAGTGACGGTGGCACGCGGGCAAAGGTTACACTGAGCTGGTTGCGGTTGTCATCCACTGGTTCGGACGAATCGAAGGCGGGGCGATTTTTCCATTGAGTCGGGCGGGTTTTGTCCGGAGATTACGGCCATGCGTCCAAGTCTGATGGTCGGGGTGTGTCTGTTGCTGGCGGTGCCGTTGAGGGTGGCGGCGGGGGAAAGCGCGCGACTGGCGGTGGTGAACTCGATGATCCTTCGGCCGCAGGACCCGTGGCCGCGGGGAAAGGGGCATGTGGTTCTGGGGGTGCCGGGCAGCGGCGAGGATTTCAAGGGGTATCACGAGCCAGGGGGCAATTTCAGTCCGGCCTTCGGGAGTTTTGGGCTTTCGTTATGGGTGCTGGACGGGGAGGGGGATCGGTTGACCACGAGCGACACGCTGCCGCTGGAGAAGGTGGAGCAGAGCTATTACTGGCCCGCGCAGCGGATCTGGCCGCGGCGGCCCGAAGTGCCCGGCATTCGAACGGTGACCCCGCATTACGAGACGGAATGGTCGGTTTTGGGGGAGAATCGCTGGCAATTGCGGGTGGGTCCGCGCGGGACGAACACGCTGGCGTTGGTGTTGCGGAGCGTGGGCCCGGCGGGTGGGGCGTTGAAGAGTCTGCACTGGTTTCCGGACAACCGGCTGTTTGTGAACGACCGATGGGTGGTCAGTTTCAGTTTTCGGCCACAGGGGGTGGAGATTGTGGCGCCGGGGGGTGCGGCGACCCTGAACGACGTCCGGGGCGAGCCGACGTGGGGTGAGGAAGCCGTGTGGGGCTATGCGAAATTCACCCTGCTGGCGCAGCAGGAGCATTGGGTCACGATTGAGGATGCGGTCATCCCGCCGGTGAATCCGTTTGAGTATTCGGCCTTGAGGCCACTGTTGACGGTGCAGGTGCCTGATCAACAGTTTACAGACTGCCTGGAGGCGCAGGTGGCGAATTTGATGATGGGGTTGGTTGGAGTTGAGACGCGGCCAGGGGACCCAAACAGCTATCCGCTGAACTGGCTGCGCGATGGGGCTTACATCATTGTGGCCCTCGCCCGCGCCGGGCAGTTGGACGCGGCGGCACAGCTTTCGGGGCCGTTTGCGGAGCACGACTTTTTTGGCGGGTTTGGCGCGGAGGCGGACGGCCCGGGGTTGGCCCTATGGGCGTTGACCGAAGTGGCCGGGATGCGTCGGGAAGCGCGGTTTGACGAATGGCTGTGGCCGCATGCGCGGCGGAAGGCCGGGCTGGTGATGGAGATGTTGACGGCGACGAACGCGCTGCGCCGGCCTTATGTTGGGCCGGTGGTGCCGCGGTATGCGGGGCGTGAGGACCTGGATTTGGTGTGCGATGCGGCGCGTGACGGATTGATCATGGGGCGCATGGACTGGCACCGGCCGGTCCTGTATGTGAATGCGGTCAGCTATCGCGGGTTGTTGAATGCGGCTGAGTTGGCGGCGCGTCTGGGCCAAGCCCGGGAGGCCGAGCAATGGCGCGCGCGCGCGTTGGAATTGCGCGGGGCATGGATGAAGGGGCTGATGGCGCTGGAGGCGAACGAACGGACAACCATTTGCGGGCTGTATCCCAGTTGGATCGTGACCGACCGGGAGGTGTATGGGGCGAAACTGGCCGAGCGCCGGCGGAAGACGCATGGGGAAGACGGCCAACTGCGAGACAAACCGTTATGGCCCTATTTCAGCCTGGCGGAGGCGCATCAATGGCTGGTGTTGGGCGGTGCGGAGCATGCGTGGAACGACCTGCGATGGTTCTGGGCCAACCAGGCTTCGCCGGGCCTTTACACCTGGTGGGAAGGTGACGGCGAGGAGAACAGCTTTGGCCGGTGGGAACAAGTCCGGGGATGGGTCACGCCGGCGCATGTGACGCCGCACTATTGGGCTGCGGCGGAGATGCTCTTGCTGCAACTGGACATGCTGGCCTGCCTGGATGAGTCGGGGGTCGAACCGGTATTGCGGGTCGGGCTCGGTTTGCCGGAGGCGTGGCTCGAGCAGCCGATGTCGGTCAAGGGTTTGCCTACGCGGCTGGGAAAGGTGGATTGGGAATGGGCCAACCAGCGGATGACGGTGCGCGCGAGGGGTTTCAAGGGCCCGGTCGAGCTGGGCCCGGTATTTCCGCCGGACACGGCCTTGCGAGTGCGGCGTTAGCCCCGTTTTCGGAGGGAAAGAACGCGGGGTGGTTGGAGAATCAATCCTGCGCGACGCGAGGGTGTCGGCACGAATAGAAGATGGCGGGGGGCACGTTTTTCCAGATGACGTGGCTTCGGCGCACGACGCCGAAGCGCTTCTCGAGGCGGACCCGGAACCGGCGTGAGGCGGGGAGCAGGGAGGCGTGCCAGTAACCGAACGTGGTGAAAGCACCGCGTTCGGCGAGGGAATCGATGATGTTATCGAGAATGCGGTCCTGGAGCTCGGGGTTCATGTTGGCCCAAGGCAGACCGCTGATGATGTAGTCGGCTTTTTTTCCGGTTTTTTCGACGTGGCGGGTGAGGTTCTCCGCGGAATCATTGACCACGTGGAGGCCGGGGAAACGTCGGCGAAGTTGAAGTGTGCTGTTGGAATCGAGTTCGATGACAAAAAACTCGGTCTGTTCGCCGAGCCGATCCAGGATCACGCGGGTGAACGCCCCGGTGCCGGGTCCGAGTTCGACCACGAGCCGGGCGCTGCGGAGATCGCAGTTTGACAGGGTGGCGCGGGCCAGGGTGGGTGAGCTGGGCCAGAGCGAGCCGACGGCGGCAGGGTTGCGAATGAATGCGGCGAGGAACTGCAGGCGTTCGTCCAGGAGAGACCACTGTGCCGGGTCCGACGAACGATGGGATCGCCACCAACCGGAGGATGGGCGTTCGGCCGGCGGGGTGGTGCTGAGCGCGCCGTTCAGCTCATCGACTTTGGGTCGGACGTGGTTAGCCATCGAACAAAAATTGGTATTGGCCAGCTGACTGGCTGGGCCGAAACGAGGGGGATGATGAGCCAGTCGCGATTTGGGCGCAAGCCTCATATCCGGTCTATTGCCGTTCGTATTCGCCCTTGGTTACGCGTTTTAGGACGGTGAACCCGGCATTCTTGGCGTCGGAAACGGAGAGGGGCTTGAGTTTGGTGGGGGAATTGAACTGGGAGATCACTTTGCGGACAGGACGTTTGCAGAGTGGGCACTGGGTGACGGGGGGGGCATTGATGGGCCGGCGCAGCGTGAAGGTTCCCCTGCAGATTTTGCATTCACCCTGGCCATCGCAGACTTCGTATTCGTAGAGGGGCATGACGATTTCGGATTCTTCGGGAGGTCCCGGACTTGAGAGCAGGATAGTGGTTGGTGAAGCATTTGGCCAGTTCCACGTTTTTCTTTGCGAAACCGCGGGTAAGAGTATGCTCGGACGGCAGCGCGGTCGAATGCGAGTCTCTGGTCAAATCATGCAACGCGTTATAACAGGACTGTGGTTATCGGTGGCTTTGGCGGGCCAGTGCCAGGCGGCAGGGGAACCGCCGGCGGAACCGCCGGTATATCGCTATCTCTTTTTGGTCGAAGCGGGCGCCTCGATGGCGCGCCAGAAGGACGTGGCCTTGGACACGGTCCATCAATTGATCCTAAGCCGGATGAATGGCCGGATCCAGAGAGGTGACGTGTTGGGCATCTGGCCTTTCAAGAGCCAGGTTGACCGCAAACTGACCCGGCCGATTCACTGGTCGCCGGTCGAAGCCCGGGATCTGGCCAATTTCATCTACCGCAAACTGCGGGACTTGGACTTCTCGAAGGAATCGAAGCTTGAGGCAGCGTTGACAGCAGCGGCGGCCGAGGCGAGTCGCGGAGAGGCGCTCACGGTGTTTCTGATCACCTCAGGGACCGATCCGGTTCGGGGGACGCCATTTGACCGCGAGATCAATGCCGTCTTCGAGCAGCACCGGGAGGGTATGATCAAAGCCAAGCGGCCGTTCGTTTGCGCGCTGGTTTACGAGGGGGGCGAGTTGGTGGCTCAGGCGGTCACGCCCGGGGGAATGACGATTTTCATTCCGCCGTCGCCCACCGCAAGGGCTGCGGTTGAGGTGGAACCGCCTTCGGAGCCGGCCAAGCCGGAAGCAGAAGCCGTGGTGGTTGCGCCGGCAGTTCCCAAGCCGGAGCCGATGGGAGTTGATGAGATTGAGGCGAAGCTGCGCGAAGCTGAGGCCGCGCGGTTGGCGCGGGAGGCGGTGGAAGCGGCTGCCAAGACCGAGGTGGTGGAGGCGGTCGTGCCCACGCGGACCGCGGAACTTTCCGAGAGGGTACCGGTGGACGGGGGCGGCGCATCGGTGGGAGAGGCTGTGCCGGCGGTGCCGATCGAGCCTGAGTCTGAGGAGCAGTTGGCGGGAGCTGGGGAGGTCTCGGGCGGTCGGGTGGAGTCTAAGGTGGTGGCTGAGGAGCCTCAAGCGCCGGCGCGATCCGAAGGAAAATCGCACGTGGTTGCGGCAGAGCCGGTTGGGTTTGAGGGTGCGACGACGCCGGCCGTGGTGCTTCCGGGGGGTGTGTCCAGGGGGGAGCGCTGGTTTTATC
>JAHDYP010000274.1 GCA_023383055.1 Verrucomicrobiota bacterium
AGAGCCCTCACCCGCCCTGGCGGGCACCCTCTCCCATCGGATGGGAGAGGGCCGGAGAGCCCTCACCCGCCCTGGCGGGCACCCTCTCCCATCGGATGGGAGAGGGCCGGGGTGAGGGATCGCACCGCGCGGAACACGTAGGCACCGGAGCCGAGCTCGTAAACGGCCGATCCGCGCTCATGTCGCGCGATCGGCCGGTGCGGTTCGGATTCAATCCGGGACGATGCGCCGGCCGGCACGAAGACGGTCGCCCTGCTGTTGGCTGGAATCGTCACCGTCAGATGCAATCCCTCCGCCAGCTTCCGCCACGAGACCCGGATCGGCCCACGGACGGTTTGGATGCTCGCGTCCACCCGGGAGAGCGAGTCGGGAATGAACGGCTTGATGATGACCCGTTCGAAACCGGGTCGTTCCTCATCCGGTTGGATCCCGGCCAGCGTGCGATAGAACCAGGCATCGACACTCCCCATCATGGCGTGGTTGTGCGAGCCTTTGAGGTCCCAGAACTCGGACAGGGTGTTCCGTCCTTCGAGCATGTGCGCCCAACTGGGGAACCCTTGCTGATTCACCAATTGCCAGGCCACGTCGGGCCGGCCGTGCTCGGTGAGTGCCTCGAGCAAATACTTGGCTCCGAGCACGCCCACGGTGAAGTGACCGTTTCGACGTTGGAGATCATCGAGGATGTTTTGGAGCACCGCGGCCTGGTTGGACGGCTCGACCAGACCGAGCGCCAGCGGAAACGCGTTCGCGAACTGGCTGCAGTCGCCGTAGACCTGCCGTTGTGGATCGTAGAACGCCGCGTTGAACGACTCCTTGATGCGCGCGGCCAGACCCGCATAACGGAGCGCCGCGTCGGGTTGGTCCAGGACCCGGGCGGCCTTGGCCATCACCGTGGCGCCATAGAAATAGAAGGCCGTGCCCACCAGGACCGGGTCGCCTTCCTGCCAGCCTTCGACGGTCGAGCCCCAGTCGCCGATCCAGTACCGCGGCAGGATATGATTCGTGGCCTGGGTGCCCAGGTAATCGAGGTAGCGCCGCATGGCCTCGAAATGCTCGCCCAGAAAACGCCGGTCGCCATAGTGCCGGTAGTATTGCCACACCGTCACGGGATACGCGCTGCTCCAGGTTGGGTCCGGCTCTTCCGGAGTGTAGGGGCGCGGGGAGACGATCGAGATATCGCCGTCGGCCGGGTTTTGGTTGAAGCGGATACCATCGAGCCAGTGCCGCCAGAACCGGGCGCTCTCGAAGTTCAACATGGCTTCCTCGGCGGTCACCAGGGCGTCGCCGAGCCAGCCCAACCGCTCGTCGCGCTGGGGGCAATCCATGGGATAACCCATGAGATTGCTCCGTTGCGACCAGAGGGTCGCGCGATGAATCCGGTTCACCAGTTCGTTGTCGCAGGTGAACTCGCCGGTGATCGGGCAGTCGGTGTGCACGACGCAGCCGAAAAGATCGTCGAGGCGGGGCGTGCCGGGATGGCCGGTGACTTCCACGTATTGAAAACCGTGGAACGTGAAACGCGGCGCGTAGGTCTCCTTGCCCTTGCCCAGGAGCACATGAACATCGGTGGCGAGCGCTTTTTCGTTGCTGCGCGCGTCGAGCATGCCGTCGGCGTCCAGGTCTTCGGCGTATCGGAGCTTGACCCGGGTGCCGCGCGGGCCACTCACGGTGAGATGAGCCCACCCGGCAAAGTTCTGGCCCAGATCGTAGATAAAGACTCCCGGCCTGGGTTGAGTCAGGGCGACGGGTCGAATGGTTTCCGTGACCCGGATCGGAGGCATCAACTGAGCCATGAGCCTGCCGCCGGGAGGTTCGACCCGGTTCGCCGCCTGCCACGTGGAATCGTCGAACTCGGGAAACGGCCAGCCGGCCTGTTCCTGCGTGGCATCGTGGATCTCGCCATCATAAACGCAGGAGTCCAGGACCGGTCCCGGCGCGGTCTTCCAGGTATCATCGGAGACGATCACGGCTTCGGAGCCATCGACATAGGTGAGGTGGAGTTGGAGCAGCAAGCGTTTCGATCCGAACCATTGCATGCGGTAGGGTTGCCACCATTTCGGGTTGGGATTGTACCAGCCGTTGCCAAGCGTGACCCCGAGAACGTTCGTGCCGAATCGCACCAGGGGGGTGACATCGTGAACCTCATACAAAACCCATTGGCGATAGTTGGTCTTCGCCGGGGCAAGGACCTGGTCCCAAACCCTGGGCCCGTTCAGCTGCAGTTCGTAGTAGCCCAGGCCACTGACGTAGACCCGCGCCTGCCGCACCGGCATTCGGTTCACAAACGACTTGCGGAGCAAAGTCGACCGGCCATCCACGACCACCGGTTGATTCGTTTCTTTCGTGCTGCGGAAAAAGCCGTGGACCGGGCGTGGCTCCCGCTCCGGGCCACTGCCGATCCAGGTCGCCTGCCAATCTTCCGGGTGCAGGAGGCCCATCTCCCAGGTGGCGGGCGCGCTCCAATCACTGGGAACCGATTCCGCATCCCAGACCCGGACTTTCCAGTGACAGCGTTGCCGCGAGGTCAGCGGGATGCCGCCGTAAGCGACATGCACCGATTGGCTCGAATCGATCCGGCCGGAGTCCCACAGGTCGGCCTGGTCCCGCGCCAACCGTTCCGGGGTGGAAGCGACCATGATCTGATAAGCGATCTGCTTCCGATCGTGTCCGTCGACTTCGAAGATCCAACTCAGCTGCGGCTGCGATGTTTCCACTCCCATGGGGTTTGGGGCATGCTCGCAACGCAGTTCAAACGGTTGGATGGCCGTTGAGGCATTCATGGTCGGGGTCGCCACAGCCAGGACGAGCAGGGCGACCGCGGCGCCGTCGCGGACTTTCCGGGTTACTGGAAACATGGGTGAAGGTCTATGCCATGATTGCGGGCGCGGTCAATGGCAGGTTCGCGCTGATTCTGCCTGGTGAACAGCATTCCAGACCTCCCCTTGGCGGTTCGGGCCACGTCCGTTCCATTCGGCCCCGATTGACAGACAGGACGGGCCAGACTACGTGTTAGGCACTCGACGACAGCTTGGTCAAAGACCTATGAAAACCGCGCTCACACTCGCACTCGTGTTTATGATGCAGACCTTATCCGCCGAACTGCCGCCCCTGATCCCGCGGGAAGTCCTGCTGGGCAACCCGGACAAGAGCAGCCCACGCATCTCACCCGACGGCAAGCGGCTGGCCTATCTGGCGCCGACCAACGATGTCCTGAACGTCTGGGTGCGCACACTCGGTCAGCCGGACGACCAGGTGATTACCGCCGACAAGAAACGCGGCATCCGGATCTTCTTCTGGCAGCAGGACAGCGAGCACATCATTTATCTCCAGGACCAGGACGGCGACGAGAACTGGCACGTTCATCAAACCAACCTCAAGACCCGGAACACGCGCGATCTGACCCCCTTCCAGGGTGTCCAGGCCCAGGTCGTTGCCGTCGACCCCAATTTCCCGCATGAAATGCTCGTCGGCCTCAACCTCGAGGACCGGCGGCTCCACGATGTTTACCGGATCGATCTCCGCACCGGCGCGGTGGTGCTCGACACGAAGAACCCGGGCGATGTCGCCGGTTGGTCGGTTGACAACGCCATGCAGGTGCGGGTTGCCTCCGTCTATCTGCCCGACGGCGGGAATGAACTTCGCCTGCGGGACAACCCGGAATCGGCCTGGCGCAGTTGGCAGCGCTGGAGCGCGGACGAAACGTTCGGCGGGGTGGCGGCGTTCACGCCGGATAACCGCGGGGCCTGGATCATCTCGAGCGTGGATGCCAACGCCTCGCGCCTGGTCGAGTTCGACCTGGCCAAGGGCACCCAGCGCGTCATCGCCGAAGACGCACAATACGACATCGATAGCCTGATGACGCATCCCACGCGCCGCACCCTCGAGGCGGTCAGCTTCGTCCGTGCCCGGGAGGAATGGACGCTCCTGGATGCGACCCTGAAGCCCGACTTCGAGGCGTTGAAAGAAGTGCGGGATGGGGATTTTAGCGTGATCAGTCGTGACCTGGCGGACCGCACCTGGATCGTGGCGTACCTGGTCGACGATGGTCCGGTCTATTATTACCGGTATGACCGCGAGGCCAAACGCGCCGAACTGCTCTTCAGCAACCGCGCCGAGCTCGAGGGATTGAAGCTGGCCAGGATGCGGCCGATTTCCTTCACCGCGCGCGATGGGTTGACGATTCACGGTTATCTGACGCTGCCGGTGGGGCTGCCGGCGCGCAACCTGCCCATGGTGCTCAACGTGCATGGCGGTCCCTGGGGGCGCGACACCTGGGGATTGGATCCCGAGACCCAGTGGCTGGCCAATCGCGGGTATGCCGTGCTGCAGGTCAACTTCCGCGGCTCGACCGGCTACGGAAAGAAATTCCTGAACGCGGGGGACCGCGAGTGGGGCCGCGCCATGCACCACGATCTGCTGGACGCCAAGGATTGGGCCGTGCGCGAGGGTTATGCGGATCCGGACAAGGTCTGCATTTATGGGGGGAGCTACGGCGGCTATGCCACGCTGGTCGGCGTGACGTTCACGCCGGACGCGTTTGCCTGCGGCGTCGACATCGTCGGGCCGTCGAGCATCGTGACGCTCATCAAGTCGATCCCCCCTTACTGGGCGCCGCTCAAATCGGTGTTCGACAAGCGGGTTGGCAACGTGGATACCGAGGAGGCGTTTCTGAACGCGCGGTCGCCGTTGTTCAAGGCCGACCAAATCAAAGTGCCGCTGCTCATCGCGCAGGGCGCCAACGACCCGCGGGTGAAGCAGGCCGAAAGCGACCAGATCGTCGCCGCCATGCGCAAGAACCAGAAGCCGGTCACGTACCTCGTCTTTCCCGACGAAGGCCACGGGTTCGCGCGTCCCGAGAACCGGCTGAAGTTCTACGCGGCCGCGGAGCAGTTCCTGGCGACGCACCTGGGCGGTCGCGCCCAACCGCCGGGCGACGCCGAGAAGTGGGATGAACTGCTGAAGTAGCGCGGAGGGACGAGCTATGCGAGTCCGGGTTGCCGGAAGCGTAAAAAAGTCCCTTGCCGGGGGGCAAGGGACTTTGGCGCAAAGCTGGCCGGTGGATTAAGCGATGGCTTCGCCCACCTGGTAGCGGACGAACCGGCGGATCACCAACTGGTCGTCCAGTTGTTTGGCGAGGGTCGCCATGTGTTCCTTGACGGAGATCTCGCTGTTCTTCTTGATGAAACCCTGTTCGACGAGGCAGACCGTCTGGAAGTATTTTTCGAGCTTGCCCTCGACGATTTTCGCGATGGCCTGGGGCGGCTTGTTCTTGACCTGTTCGGCGGCGATTTCGCGTTCCTTGGCGAGTATCGTGGGATCGATTTGATCGCGGGAGACGGTGATGGGACTGGCGGCTGCCACTTGCAGCGTGATGTCGCGGACGAACTGTTTGAAATCGTCGTGAGTCACCGTGCTTTCACGGCCCGCCCCCACCTCGACCAGCACGCCCACCTTGGCGCCGGTGTGAATGTAGGCCGCCACCATGCCGATGTCGGTGACTTCGATGCGATGGTTGCGCGAGACCTTGATGTTTTCGCCGATCTTCGCCACTTCCTGGACCCGGCGGGCCTCGAGATCCGCCTGGGGATTGGCCGCCAAGGTTCGCGCCACTTCGTCGCTGAAGGCGCGGAAGGAATCGTTCTTGGCGACGAAATCCGTTTCACAGTTGACTTCGACCAGCACACCCACGCGGGCGCCGGGCAGAATGTGCTGGGCGATGACGCCTTCCTTGGCTTCGCGTCCGGCCTTTTTGGCGGCGGTGGCAATGCCGCGTTTGCGGAGGATATCGACGGCGGCGTCGAGGTTGCCTTGGGTTTCGAGCAAGGCCTGTTTGCACTGCATCATGCCCACGTTGGTCATGGCACGCAGTTGAGCAACCAAGGCCGCGGTAATGTCAGCCATATTCGGTATTCCTTAAAGTTGGGTTTGCGCTGTCACAGAGACTCCGACTCCCGAACCCGCCGCGTCAGGCGGGCATCGGCGCGGCCACCGGTGCTCCCAGGTCCGCGGGGGCGGCGGGAGCAACCCGCACTTCCGCGGCCGCTGCTGCTTCCGGCGCCACCGGGGCGGGAGCGGCGGGCTCAGCCGGCGCGGCATCCTCCTGTTTGCGGCGGCCGTACTTGGCTTCGTATTCGGCGCGCGCCTGGACCACGGACTGGGTCACCACGGCGAGAATCAACCGCACGGAGCGGATGGCGTCGTCGTTCCCGGCGATGGGGTAATCGACCAGACCGGGGTCGCAGTTGGTATCGACAATGGCCACGATGGGAATCTTGAGCCGCCGCGCTTCAGCCACGGCGTTGTGCTC
>JAHDYP010000275.1 GCA_023383055.1 Verrucomicrobiota bacterium
TTCTCAGCCTCCGTGATGGAATCCCATGGGTCGTCGGGGTCAAAGTTGCTGGCGACCCGCAGTCCGGCTCCCACGGCGCCGAGGGCGGGTTGATAGACGGGAACCATCTGGCACATGGTGGCGGAGATCTTGAGACCGATTCGCAGCCCGAGCACCCAGTCCGGTTCGCGCAGGTCGTTGAGCAGTTTGATTTCCTCCACCTCCAGCTTGCCCTGCAGGGTGCCAATGGCCGAATCAATCTGGTCCGCCTGCTGATTCAGGACGGGAAGGCGGGCGACTGCAAGATCGTATTCGGCCCTGGCTTCCGCGAACCGCTCGCTCAGGGCATCCCTCAGGGCGATGAGCGCATCGAGGCGCTGCTGTTCCGAGGCCGCCTTGTTGCCGATCCAGTAGGTCAAATAAAGCGTCCGCATGGCCCGCTCAATTTCGTTGCGGAAAAGCGTTTGGTTCACCTCGAAGCTGAGCATGGGAACCCATCCGGCCGGATTGCCGAAGTAATCGAGCCCGGCTTCGATCCGCTGCTGCAGCAGACGCATCTCGCTGTGGATCTGCACCAGGTCGGCCTGCGTATCCGAATCCAACGTGTCCCAGGACGGGTCGGCGCGGTAGGCGGTCAGGACCGCAACATAGTCGTCCAGCCGTTCCTGCGCGGCCATGATCCGCTCGCCCAGGTAGTCGTCCTGAATGTGCTGGAGGACGTTGCGAAGCATGAGCGGGTGAACCCATGCGAAAGGCGATGGACGGATCTCTGCTGATCCGACGGCTCCGGCAACCGTTGTCCCCAGGGCAATGGCCGCGTCCGTGCCCGCAGTCGTGGTGCGGCGCTCATAGGCGGTGGACGATATTCCTGTTAAGCCTAGCTTGAACTCCACTTTTTCGGTTTGGGTATGGCCAATCGCTGACCGTAATACTCGTCCACGTCGTGCTTGTGATACTCGAACCGTTGGCGCCGTGTTGGCCCGGCCCTCCAGGTTGGCCCCGTCCGCCGGTCAGATCGAAACGCACTCCGGGGTTGTCGGTCAGGATCTCGCCCACCGCAAGAACGATGTCACCCGCGGGAAGACCATCGACTCCCGCCCTTCCTCCACTGCTGGTCGCCCCCGCCGACTCCGTCCGCTCCTCCGGGGTGGTCTGGATCCGCCCATCGCGCTCGAACACCAGTTCCCGGGCCGAGAGAATCACGGCGGTTTGCTTGAGCCTGGCCGGACTCCGAAAGACGATGCGCTCCGCCATGATCTCCATGGCTCGGAGGTCGCGTCGGGTGCCGTCGAAATAGGCTTCGTAAAGGCCGTTCGCGTGGCCAGCCTCGATCTCCACAATCTCCCCCACAATCCGGACTTGATGGAGGTTTCGTTGCTCGTAGTTCAGGGAAGCCGGCACGGCGTCGGTCTGATCAAAGACGGTCACCCCGTATGGCGGGATCGGCGCCTGCGTGTGTGGACCGCTGCTAAAGAAGTCAGCCTCCGGAGGTAGCTCGGCTTGAGGTGCCAGTTCCCACGACTGCGAGGCCTGTTGACCACCGTCCAACGCGGTAATCTCCACCCGAATCGGGGTCACATCCGATTCGGCGGGTTGGAAACGAAAGTGCCAATCCGTGTCGTTCAGCGGTTCCAAAGTCAAGAGACCTGCCGGCGGAGGAGTGGCTTCCACCTGCATGAGCACCCCGACACGATTGTCCCAGTGCATCAGGAATTCCAGGGATGAACCGCTCCACACCGTCTGATCCGGCACGGATCCGAGGTTGTAGCGGGGGTTGGCGGACGCCGCCGCCGGGCCAAACACTCCACCCAGGGCAAACAGCAGACCGAGCAGCAGGAGGATTCGGCACGGGAGGGCCGGTCTTCCGGGATAGATCTGGTGCGATTTCATTCTAAGATCAGTTACTTTAATTCTTACAATTGTATACGCTTATTTTTGCAGACCATACTGTTCGAGGCGATATGCCTCAAGGGAAATCGCCCCCGATAATGACGAACTCGACTTCAGATTGAATGTGGCAAAGAAACGAAAAGCGCGCAGACCATTGCGGAAATCCCGGTCGCCCGTTCCGCGCGTTGGCCTGTCACCCGCGCCCCGCCTTGCCGCGGAGCTTGTCAGAGCCCGCGCTTTTTGCCACAAAACCTCAATTCATGAGACGCTCGCTCATCCTGCTCTCGCTGGTCTTGCTCCTGGGCCAAGCACTTCAGGCCGCCGGCCGACCGCCCAACGTGCTGTTCATCCTGACCGACGACCAGCGCTGGGATGCGCTCAGCCTGGCCGGCAACCGCCAGCTCCAGACCCCGAACCTGGATCGGCTCGGCCGGGAAGGCGTCTATTTCAAGAACGCCTTCTGCACGACCTCCCTCTGTTCCCCCAGCCGCGCCAGCATCCTCAGCGGCCTTTACGCCCACCGGCATGGCGTCGTCGACAACTTCACCGAGTATCCCGCCGGCCTCCAGAGTTTCCCCCGCGTGCTCCAGTCCCGCGGCTATGACACCGCTTACCTCGGCAAGTGGCACATGGATGAGAACAACGACGAACCCCGCCCCGGTTTCAACTGGTTCGTCACCCACAAAGGGCAGGGCAAGTATTTCGATACCGAGTTCAACTTCCACGGCCAGCGGCGGGAAGTGGTCAAAGGCTATTACACCACCGTGGTCACCGACCTGGCCGAGGAATGGCTGAAGCGGCCGCGCCCCTCGAACCAGCCCTGGTGCCTCATGATCGGCCACAAGGCGCCCCACAGCTTCTATTTCCCCGAACCGAAATACGAAAAGTCGTTCGAGCACGTCCGCATTCCCTATCCCGAAACCGCCTTCATGCTCGACGACAAACCGGCCTGGATCCGGGAACGGCGCTACACCTGGCACGGCATCTATGGCCCGCTCTTCGAATGGCGGAAGACTTTCCCGGACGATTCGCCCGCGGCCGTGCGGGATTTCGAAGCCATGACGCGCGCCTACTGGGGCACGCTCCTCTCGGTGGACGACAGCGTGGGGCGTCTCTACGAATTCCTCCAACAACGGGGCGAACTGGACGACACGATCGTGGTGTTCATGAGCGACAATGGCATCCTCAACGGCGAGCATGGCATGGTCGACAAACGCACCGCCCACGAACCCAGCATTCGTATCGTCCAGCTCGTGCGTTACCCGGCCCTCACGCCGCCGGACCAACCCAAAGTGGTCGAGCAGCAGGTGCTCACGGTCGATATCGCTCCGAGCCTGCTCGAACTCTGCCAAGCCCCGCCGCTCAAGGAAGTCCACGGCAGTTCTTGGGTGCGACTGGTCCAACGCGGCGACCGTTCGTGGCGCAAATCCTGGCTCTACTACTACAACTACGAAAAGCAGTTCCCTTACACGCCCAATGTCCGCAGTGTCCGCACCGAGACCTGGAAATACAGCCGCTACCCCCACGGCGACGGCGGTCCGGACCGTCACCTGGCCGAGCTTTACAACGTCGAGTTCGATCCCGAAGAGCGCTACAACCTGATCGCCAATCCCAAATACGCCGGCGTGGTCAAGCAACTGCGGCGCGAACTGACGCGGGCCATGAATCACGTCGGCTTGACCCCCGACCATGATCCCATGCCCATCGATCAGGGAATCAAACAGGAACTCCCCGACGCGAAAATCCGATAACGCTTTATCCCCTACTATGCCGCGCCCCGTTCCCCCTGCCCAACCCGCCAAGCGTCCCCTCGCCCGCCGACTGCTCCCGGTCTGGCTCACCCTGGCCATGACCGGTCTTCATCCGCTGGCCCAGTCACCGCCGGCCACCTTGCCGCGCACGGCCCCGCTCGACTGGTCGGGCGATATCTCGGCCCGCATGGTCGAAGGCATCGACCAGTTCTTCACCAAAGCCACCCAGGAATCCGTTCAGGAACGCGCGCGGTTCTGGAAGCGCGATTTCACCTCGCCCGCGGCCTACGCCAAGTCCGTCGAACCCAACCGCGAACGGCTGCGCCGCCTCCTGGGTGCCGTGGACTTGCGCTACGTCGTGACCGGCCTCGAATTCCAGCACACCACCGCCCACGATGCCACCGTGGCGGAGACGGAGGCTTACACGGTGCACGCCGTCCGCTGGCTGGTGTTCGATCACGTCTACGGCGAGGGCCTCTTGCTTCAACCCAAAGGCCCTCCGGTCGCGCGCGTGGTGGCGGTGCCGGACGCGGATCAAACCCCCGAGATGCTGGCGGGGCTCGAGCCTGGCGTGCCGCCGGAGGCGCAATTCGCGCGGCGTCTCGCGGAGAACGGTTGCCTGGTGGTCGTGCCCGTCCTGATCAACCGCGACGATCACTGGTCCGGCAATCCCACCCTCAACCGGTTCACCAACCAACCGCATCGCGAGTGGATCTATCGTCAAGCGTACCAAATGGGCCGTCACCTCATCGGCTACGAGGTTCAAAAGATCCTCGCGCTGGTCGATTGGTTCGAACATCTCGATTCACTCCCGGGTAACTCCCCGCTCCAAGCCGGCATCGCCGGTTACGGCGAGGGCGGCCTCCTCGCCTTCTACAGCGCCGCGCTCGATCAACGCATCCAGGTCACGCTCGTCAGCGGCTATTTCGGCCCGCGCGAAAACCTGTGGGAAGAGCCGATCTACCGGAATGCCTTCGGCTTGCTCCACGAATTCGGCGATGCCGAGATCGCCAGCCTCATCGCCCCGCGCCAGCTCATCGTCGAGTATTCCGACGTCCCCGACGTCAAGGGCCCGCCCCTTCCAAGCGAAGGCCGCACCGGCGCCGCCCCGGGCCGGCTCAAAACCCCCGAACGCATCGAGGTACAGGCGGAACTTGACCGCGCCCGCGCCCTCTTCCCCGAGGCTTTTCCCTTTGCCCCGCTCATGGTCCATGGCAACGAGGGCATGACCGTGCTCCCGGGCTGCGATGTCTCCCTGGTGGCGTTGCTTAAATCCCTCGGTGTGGATCGACCTACGCTCCTGGCATCCGCTCCGCCGACCGCGACGCAACGCCCGCCGACCGATCACGACGAACGGCAGCGCCGCCAGCTCACCGACCTGGTGGATCACACCCAGCGCCTGCTGCGCGTTTCCGATCAGGTGCGGGAAGAGTTTTTCTGGAACCAACTCAAGCCGAATCCCACGAACGATTGGGCCAAGGCCTGCGAACCCTTCCGCAAACACTTTCACCAGGAAATCATCGGCCAACTCCCCATGGCCACCACCGGCGTCAATCCCCGCTCCCGGTTGGTCGAAGCTCGCCCCAAGTTTGCCATCTACGAGGTCACCCTCGATGTCTGGCCCGAAGTCTTCGCCTGGGGCTATCTCCTGCTCCCGAACAACCTCCAGCCCGGCGAACGCCGACCCGTCGTCGTCTGCCAGCACGGACTCGAAGGGCTGCCGGTCGACACCGTCAGTGGTCCCGGGGAATCCGGTTACCCCGCCTACAAGGCCTTCGCCGCCCGGTTGGCCGACCGGGGCTTTGTCGTGTTCGCGCCGCACAATCCGTATCGCGGCGGCGATCGTTTCCGCGTGCTCCAGCGCAAGGCCAACCCTCTCAAACTCAGTCTCTTTTCCGTCATCATCGGCCAGCACGATCGCATCCTCGACTGGCTCACGGACCAGGCGTTCGTCGATCCGAACCGGATTGGCTTCTACGGCCTGAGTTACGGCGGCAAGACGGCCATGCGCGTCCCGGCCGTGCTGAACCGTTATGCCCTCTCGATCTGCTCCGCTGATTTCAACGATTGGATCCGGAAAAACGTCACCACCGATTCTACCTACTCCTACCTTTACACCGGCGAATACGAAATGCCCGAGTTCAACCTCGGCAATACCTTCAACTATGCCGAGATGGCCGCCCTCATCGCCCCGCGCCCGTTCATGGTCGAACGCGGTCACTTCGACGGCGTCGCCCCGGATGCCTGGGTGGCCTATGAATACGCCAAAGTGCGGCATCTCTATGTCCGCCTGGGCCTGGCTGACCGCACCGACATCGCCTTCTTCGATGGCCCCCACACGATCCATGGCGTCGGGACGTTCCAATTCCTCTACAAACACCTGAACTGGACCAGTTGGTAACCGCGCCGAGGCAAGCCGCGCATTCGGCCTCACGCCTCACGTTTCACGCCCCTTTCGCAGTTTAGAACCAACAGTCGCCCTCTTGGACTGCGGCCGGGGACCGGAACAGAGTGACAGGTTCATAGTCAGGAATCCCCCTCGAACCGCGGCTGTGTCGCAGACCAGGAGCAGCAACGTCCGCCCGGTCAAGGGGGTTCGGAACAGCCCGAGCGCCACCGAGCGCGCGAGCTTGCTGCGACTGACCCTTCGGGCACAGTCGCGTTCCGAG
>JAHDYP010000276.1 GCA_023383055.1 Verrucomicrobiota bacterium
AGCATCGATCGGGCGCTCGAGACCTTGTGGAAGTGTCCGGAAGAATATCGTCATTGGGAATGGGGACACCTGCTCTATTTGTGTCACCAGGAGGCCGCAAGTTTCCAGGCGCACAACACCAACCTCACCGCGACGATCTTTAGTCCCGACGGCCGCTGGGTGGGGACGCACGATGCCGCCGGTCTCGCGAAGGTGTGGGACTGGGAGGCAGAGCAAGTAGTCATCAGCTTCGGGAGTTCATCGAACCGGGCGAGTTGGATCACCTTCCGACCGAGCGGCGGGCAGTTGGCGGCGATCCTGGGCACCAACGGCGTGTGTATCTGGGCCACGACGAACTGGACTACCGGTGTTGAGCGACCCGATCCAGCGGGGACCGCGACGACGACGAAGGTCCGCAGACTCAGGTGACGATCAGCCGGGGGTATTGGATGGGGAAGTATGAAGTGACGCAGGGGGAGTATGAGGCGGTGATGGGCGACAACCCGAGTAACTTCAATGGGGTGCCATGGGAGGGAGGTCCGGACTACGGGATTAACCTCTCCCGTCCGGTGGAGGAAGTATGGTGGGACGATGCGGTGGCATATTGTGCAGCACTGACGCAGCTGGAACGGGCGGCGGGACGGATACCTGCCAACTGCGTTTACCGTCTGCCGACGGAGGCGGAGTGGGAGTATGCGTGTCGGGCGTGGACCTCGACGCGGTTCAGCTATGGGGATGACCCTGGGTCTACGAACCTGACGAACTACGCGTGGTATCAAGATAACAGCGACCGGCAGACGCATCCGGTGGGGCAGAAGCTGCCGAATCCATGGGGATTGCATGACATGCATGGGAATGTGTGGGAATGGTGCCAGGACTGGATAAATGTTTATCCTGGCGGGATTGCCGTTGACCCGCAGGGACCTGCGATCCCGTTGCCGACCTGGGGCTCGGGCCGCGTGTTTCGCGGCGGCAGCTGGGGCGACTGGGAAAACTGGTCCAATTCCAGGGACTGCCGGTCAGCGTGCCGCGGCTACTACCACTTCACGGGTGACAGGCATTACGACATCGGGTTCCGCCCTGTCCTGGCCCCAGGTCAGTGAGCGGAGCGACGGGCGGAGCGGTCCGGAGCAGGCTGGCGTCCGCCTTCGCCAAGGCTACGGCGCGACAAGTCCGCCCTCACCCCAAGGCCACGACGGGGACAAGTAGTGCGGGACGCGCAAGCCGTGCCGGTGTAGCCGCGGCGTAGCCAGCCGGCTTTCACTCCGCCCTGGATGACGCTTCCCACCGCGACGAGTGCGCCGGTGGCAGGGCGTGAACGAGGATTGATATAGGATTTGAAAGCGAGCGCCTGCGCATGATCCATCAGTGCGTTCACGTCATGTCGGATGTGACCCGAATGGAATTCCCACTGACTCTCTCTTCCCCAGCCTTGACATCTGGATCTGGGTGGCGGCATTGTTTATGGCACAAGGAGCCAGTGCCAGGTTGTCATGGGCAAGAAACCCAAAGGATCACGCGCCGATTTCGACGGTGCGTGGAAGCAGACCCTCGATCGCTATCTCGATCCGTTCTTGAGGCTTTGTTTCCCGATCGTACACGCCGGGATCGACTGGTCCCGCGGCTTTGCCGCACTCGACCAGGAATTGCAGGAGGTGGTGCGCGATGCCAAGACCGGCAAGCACCGGGTCGACAAGCTTTACCGGGTGCTTCTGCTCGATGGCACCGAGGAATGGATCCTGGTGCATGTCGAAGTGCAAGGACGTCCGGACCGTCGCCTGCCGGAGCGGCTCTACCGGTACCACGGTCGCATCGCCGACTGCTACGGCCGGCGGGTGGACTTCCCCGACGCCCAGCTTGAGCGGGAGAACTATCCGGTGGCGATCGTAGCCGGGGTCAGTCCGATAATTGAAGAAGTGGGGCATCGGATGAGGGTGATGCCGCATGTCACGACCGCTACGCAGAAGTTGACGGGGCGATCTACCCGTAGGCTCCGCCAAGGGGGACAGCGGAACAAGCGTCATGGATCGCGACGGCGGTTGGAAAGCGATCCGGCGTCGGCACCGCCACCAGAACAGCGGCGTCGAACGTGGCCACCGGCTCGGTGTAACGCATCTGAGCCGCCGCCCCAAACAACGCGTAATCGCACCGCCCGATTGCTGGTGCCAACCGGGTTGCGCGAACGGCATCCGGGGGAATCCGCCATCCGCCTCCGCCGGCGCTTAAACTCGATTGGGGCTTGGGTTGCGAGGTCATGGGAGCGGTCTGGCCAACGCAATATGTTTGGGTTGAACCGGGAACCGACCACAACTAATAGCGTTTGCGGGGCGAATCGGGGTGAAATAAAGGTTGTGTTCGACCCTTGAATCTTTACGATTTGAGGCGCGATTTGCCGGATGCTGCACGGCGTCCGGCCTTTGGTTTCTATGTCTGAAGAAAAACAATTGTCGGAAGAGCAACAACTTATTGAACAGGGTGTGGTGGAGGATCGTTACGACTCGTCCAAGATCGATAAATTGGAGGGGTTGGAAGCGGTGCGGAAGCGGCCGGGGATGTACATTGGGGACCCGGACGAGCGGGGGTTGCATCACTGTGTTTTCGAGGTGCTGGACAACTCGATCGACGAGCATCTGGCGGGGCACTGCAAGAAGATCGAGGTCACGATCCACATGGACGGGTCGTGTTCGATCCGGGACGACGGACGCGGGATTCCGGTGGACACGCATCCGAAGTTCAACATGCCGGCAGTGGAGTTGGTGCTGACGAACCTGCATTCGGGTGGGAAATTCGGCCAGGGGGCGTACAAGTATTCGGGCGGATTGCACGGGGTGGGCGCGAAGTGCGTCAACGCGCTGTCCGACTGGTTCAAGGTGGAGGTGTCGCGGGACGGGTTGGTTTACTCGATCGAGTTCGAGCGGGGGATCACGTCGAGCAAGCTGCAGGTGATTGGCAAGTCGAAGCAGACGGGCACGCTGATCACGTTCAAGCCGGATGCGACGATTTTCACGATCACGACCGAATTCAAGTTTGACGTGCTGGCGAACCGGTTGCGCGAGCTGGCCTTCCTGAACCCCGGGGTGGAGATCGTTTTAAAGGACGAACGGGAAGCGGACAAGAGCGAGCGATTTCTTTACCAGGACGGGATCGAGCAGTTCGTGCGGCAGTTGGGGCGCAACAAGCAGGTGTTGCATCCGAAGCCGATTTCGTTGGCGGCGCGCAAGGAAGAGGTGTTTGTCGATTGCGTGCTGCAATACACGGACAGCTACAACGACCAGATCCTCTGTTTTGCGAATTCGATCGCGAACCCGGACGGCGGGACGCATCTGACTGGGTTCCGGGCCGCCTTGACGCGGGCGATTAATCAATATGCGCGCGCGAACAACTTGCTGAAGGAGAAGGATCCGCCGATCTCGGGCGACGACGTGCGGGAGGGGATGGTGTGTGTGTTGAGCGTGAAGCTGCCCAATCCGCGGTTCGAGTCGCAGACCAAGGTGAAGCTGGTCAACACGGAGATCGAGGGGTTGGTTTCCTCGGTGGTGTACGACGGGTTGATGACCTATTTCGACGCCAATCCGGCGGTGGCCAAGAAGGTCCTGGAGAAGGCGCTGCTGGCGGCGCGGGCGCGGGAGGCGGCGCGCAAGGCGCGGGAGACGGTGCGGAAAGGGGCGCTGACGGGCGGCGGGCTGCCGGGCAAGCTGGCGGACTGTTCGGATCGGGATCCGGTGAACACGGAGCTCTACATTGTGGAGGGTGATTCGGCCGGTGGCTCGGCCAAGCAGGGGCGCGACCGCAAGTTCCAAGCGATCCTGCCGATCCGGGGCAAGTTGATCAATGTGGAGAAGGCCCGCTTGAGCAAGGTGCTGGACAACACCGAGATCCGGACGATGATCACGGCGATCGGGACGGGGATCGGCGACGGGGAGGCGGAGGGCTCGTTCAACCTGGGCAAGCTGCGGTATCACAAGGTGATCATCATGACCGACGCCGATGTCGACGGGTCGCACATCCGGACGTTGCTGCTGACCTTTTTCTACCGGCAGATGACGGAGCTGATCCGGGGCGGGTATGTCTACATCGCGCAGCCGCCGCTTTATCAGATCGCGCGCCGGAAGCGGGTCGAGTACGTCGAGGACGACGCGCAGTTGAACCGGATTCTGATCCAGTTGGGCACGGAAGATGTCCAGCTGCGGAACCTGGCGGACGGGAAGGAGCTTTCGCAGAAGCAACTGGCGGAGATCCTGGAGTTGCTCGAGTCGCTCGACAAGTATGCCGGGGCGATCCAGCGGCACGGGGGCGATTTCGCGACCGATGTCGAGAATCGCGATGCCGGCACGCACGAACTGCCGCGGCACCTGGTGCGGGTGCGGCAGGGCAACGACGAGACGGTGCATTATTTTCAGACCGAAACTCAGCTGCGCGAGTTCAGCGAGGCGAACCCCGATTTGCGTTTGTTCGGGGATGAAGAGGGTGACACGGCTTTTCTCGAGAAATCGCGGGGGGGGCAGGCGCGTCGGGCGCGGCATGTGGAGTTGCACGAGAGCAAGGCGATTGGCGAGGTGCTGCAGCAGTTGGCGCGGAAGGGATTCAGCGTTGAGCATTACGCGGCTCAGGACAAGCCGTTGTTCGAGTTGGTCGAAGGGGAGGGGGAGCGGGCGTCGGTGCGGCCGTTGTTCTCGATACCGGAGATCCTGGCGTCGGTGAAGGAAGTGGGTCGCCGGGGGCTGCAGATCAAGCGATTCAAGGGCTTGGGGGAGATGAACCCGCGGGAGTTGTTCGAGACCACGATGGATCCGGCGCGGCGGAAACTGTTGCGGATCGATCTGACGGACAAGGTGGAGGCGGAGGAGATGTTCACGAAGCTGATGGGGGACGAGGTGGAACCGCGGCGGCAGTTCATCGAGGATAATGCGTTGAACGTGCGGAACCTGGACGTCTAAGGGGAGCAGCTATGGCAGATTCGAAACAGCCCAATGAACCGCCGGTGGGGGGCGCCCCCATGTTCGCCGCGGGCGAGAAGATCACCAAGGTCAACGTGGCCGAGGAGATCAAGAACTCGTTTCTCGACTACTCGATGTCCGTCATCATTTCACGGGCTTTGCCGGACGCGCGGGATGGGTTGAAGCCGTCGCAGCGACGGATTCTGTTTGCGATGGGCGAGCTGGGGGTGATGCCGAACCGGAAGCATTTGAAGTGCGCGCGGATCGTGGGTGAAACCATTGGCAAGTACCATCCGCACGGGGACCAGGCGGTCTATCCGACCCTGGTGCACATGGCGCAGCCGTGGGCGATGCGCGAGCGCCTGGTGGACGGCCAGGGGAACTTCGGGTCGGTGGAAGGGGATCCGCCGGCGGCGATGCGGTATACCGAGGCGCGGTTGGCGCCGTTGGGTGCCGTGCTCATGGATGACATGGACAAGGAGACGGTGGATTTCGTGCCGAATTACGACGAGACCCACACCGAGCCGGTGGTGTTTCCGGCGGCGTTTCCGAATCTGTTGGTGAACGGGGGGACGGGGATCGCGGTGGGGATGGCCACGAACATACCGCCGCACAACCTGGGGGAAATCATCAACGGGATCTGCGCCCAAATCGACGACCCGGAGATTACGCTCGAGCAGTTGATGGCGCATGTGAAGGGTCCGGACTTTCCGACGGGTTGCACCGTGTGCGGGCTGGAAGTGATCAAGCAGTACTTTGTGACCGGGCGGGGCGGGGTGAAGGTGCGGGGCCGGGTGGGGGTGGAACAGTTGAAGGGCGGGCGCGAGCAGATTGTGGTCACGGAGATCCCTTACGGGGTGAACCGGGCAACGCTGGTCGAGCGGATCGCGGAGTTGGTGAACGAGAAGACGGCGGGCTTGACGGAGATCACGGCGATCCGGGACGAGTCGGACGAGAACACCCGGGTGGTGATCGAGTTGAAGCGGGACGCGGTCCCGAAGGTGGTGATCAACAATCTCTACAAGTTCACGCAACTCGAATCCTCCTTTGCGGTCAACATGCTGGCGATCGACCATGGCCGGCCCAAGACGCTCGGGTTGAAGGAGCTGATCAACTGTTATATTGAGCATCGGCGCGAGGTGGTGCTGCGCCGGACGCGGTTCGAGCTGAAGAAGGCGGAAGAACGGGCGGAGGTGCTCGAAGGTTACCTGGTGGCGCTGGCGAACCTG
>JAHDYP010000277.1 GCA_023383055.1 Verrucomicrobiota bacterium
GGTCTGCGACACAGCCGCGGTCCGATGGCGCTCGCTGCTCCTACCCTTTAATTGATAATAACTTCGGGATTCCTGACTATGAACCTGTCACCCCGTTCCACTGGCCGCCTCGTAATCCACTCCGGCCAGGGCTGTTCCATCCACCGTTACATAGTTGACGGTTATGGGTTCATCCCCATCGTTGCCGCGGTCGACCCTGAGCCGCACTGAGCCGGCGTCTTCGGTGATCTGGTAGGTGGTGGCGTAATCGACGGTGACCACTGTGTCGAGGTCGTTGGCGCGACGGAGGGTGACCGCCGCCGGGCCTGCGCCCTCGGTTATCACCGTTGAAATGCACCTTTCCGCCTTGCCGACGGCAGGGATTTCTCACCCAGGAAGGCTGCAAACCACCCTTTGCCATGTACTAACGGGGAGAACCGCCGGATGTTACAAACCTTGTGCGGAAGTCTTTGGGACGCGCCCAGGCGGAGGGCTTCAGCGGACCAGTCCGAGATTCTTCAGGATGGCGGTGGTGGAGCGGGTTTTGTTGAGGGTATAGAAATGGAGACCGGGGGCGCCGGCGCGCAGGAGTTCTTCGCACTGGCGGCTGGCGTAATCGATGCCGAACTCGACGGTGTCGTCGACATCGCCCAGTTCATCCAGTCGGCGCCGCAGCGGTTCGGGCAATTCCGCGCCGCAGAGGGTGGTGAACTTTTTGATCTGACTGGCGCTGAGGATTGGGATGATGCCAGGGAAGATCGGCACCGAAACTCCCAGCCGGCTGAGATGTTCACGGAACCGGAAATAATGGGCGTTGTTGAAGAAAAGCTGGGTAATGATGAAGTCGGCGCCCTGGTCGACCTTGGCCTTGACTCGTTCCCAATCGACCTCGCGGCCTTCGGTGCAGGCAATGTGACCCTCTGGGAACCCGGCGACGCCGAGACAAAACCCGCCGAACTCGCGCAACAGCGCGACCAGTTGCCAGGCATACTCGAACCCGCCGGCCGTGGGTTCGAAGGTGGCGCATTCGGCTGGCGGGTCGCCGCGCAGCGCCAGGATGTTGTGGATCCCGAGCACGCGGGCCTGCTGGGCGATCTCGAGCAATTGCTCGCGCGTCGAGCCCACACAGGTCAGGTGCGCCAGCGCCGTCAATCCGTGGTCGCGCTGGATCCGGTCCACGATCGAGAGGGTCCGGGCGCGGGTGCTGCCGCCGGCGCCATAGGTGACGGAGCAGAAATCCGGTTGGAGGGCAGCGAGGCTGGGAACGGTCTTGGACAGGAAATTGCGCTCGCCGTCCTCCGTTTTGGGCGGAAAGAACTCGAAAGAAATCACGGGCTCAGACCGAGCGGCCTTCTGAGCGTGAATGTCCCGAATCGAATGCATGCGTATTCACCCGGGCTGACGGCGTGACCGTGGCAAGGGATCTCGCTGATCCGAAGCCCGCCCCGGCCCGGGGTCGCCGAGAGTAAAGAAGAGGGATGCGCCGGTGACCAGCCTTTTTCCGGCCCGGCGCGCGGGAAGGTGCGAAATGCCCCCCTGCGGAGTGCATGAAATCGCAACCATCCGGGGATGGCCAAAGCCGGTCCGGGAGGCTAAGCTGGACAGGTGCTGAGGTCATGAAAGACGAGCCGACCTACGACGAAACCTGGTGGGAACGGGAGCTGCATCGCAACGAGAAGCTCATGGACCGTTATCTGGCCGCGCTGGCCGACAATCCCGATCTGGCGCGGCCTCGACGCCCGGATGATGCGCCGGGCGGGCTCCCGCCCGAGTTTCCGGACCCGAAGGCCGCCGGGGCCGCCGGGACTTCGGATATGTTCGATCTGGAAGGTTTAGAGGAGGCGTTGCTTGAAGCAGCCGCTGCCGGGGAGGAGACGGCGGATGGATCGGCGGATTCCGTCGATCCAGGATTCGAAAACACTCCGTCTGACAACGAAGGCTACGCTGAAGTCGCACGGTTGGCGCGACGGTTTGCCGTGGCCGTCGGCAGCCTCGAGTTGAGCCGGGAAACTCCTGAGATCCTCGCGCTATCCGCACCCAAGATCGGGGCGAACCTCGCCGGGGGCCACGGTCTGGGCTACGACGAGGAAACGTTGTGCGGCAACATCGTCAAGTGCCGGTGGGCGCTGGCGGACTGCGAGTTTTGCCGGGAGATGCTCGAACAACTCGCGCAACGAACCGGGCGCGGGATCTATCGAGCCCTGGCGGACGAGAGCCGGCGATTATCCGGGCGGATCCGCGAGCGCATCGCCCGACTACGCGCGCGGGTCTGGTGGTGAGAAACATTGGGCGTTATCGCTTCAGGATCGACGCGCTCCGCGAATCCGACGTCGCGGGTCAATTATTGGTGCGTTTCTGTCCGCCGAGGATGTTATTGAGGAGGCCCTTGCCTTGTTCGCCGAGTTTGTCGCCGACTTCGCGGGTGAGGGTTTCCTCGGCCTTGCCGCGCAATTCGTTGACGAGCTTGCCGGCGCCGGCCTTGACCAGGGCGTCAGCGAAAGCCTTTTCATCGACGCGGATGCGCGGATTATCGAGCGGGCCCGCCAGTCCGATGGGCAGGATGAGCTGGTCGACGAGGGTGGGCTGGACGCTGGGGAGGCTGAAGGTGACCTGTTTGAGGGTGGCCTGCAGGGGCAGGTTCACCTGCACGCCGTTCTGGATTTCCCACGTACCCTGCAAGGCCAGATCGATCGTTCCACCCGAGATCGGCCGCGTCCCGCCCACCACCAGCCCCGCGGCGACGCGGTCGGTGGGGAGGCCGCGGTAGTTCAGGCTGAGGGTATTGGCGGAGGGTGTCGTGGCGAAGCTGGCCAGTTGGGTGGCGAATTGGACGGTCTGGCCGCTGGACTCGATGCGGAGTTCGGGGGTTTGACCGAGCAAGGAGGGATGGGTGGAGAGGTTGCGCGCCGTGATGGCCAGGGTTTCGTTGGGCAACTCCGTCGTGCGCACCTGGTCGGCCGTCAATTCGAGGATGGTGAAGGTGGGGCTGCCTTGGATGAGGTGGGTGGCGCGGACGCGGCTGTAGCCCAGTTCGCGGGCCTGGCGTTCGAGTCGATCCTGCAAGGTTTCCTGCTGTTCCGTTTCCGTTGCGGTTTCGGCGGGGCCGGAAAGTTGTTCGAGCCATCGTCGCGCCTGGGCGAGCCGTTCCTTCCAGACCTTGGCTTCGCGGAGGTAATCATCGAGCGTCTTGGCATCCCCGACCGGCTCGGGATCGAGGGGGGCTGGGGGCGGTCCGACGAGGCGTCCGGGATGGGCTCGTTTGTCACCCGAGCTGGCGCCGCTGACGATCACGCGATCGAGTTGGAGTCGTTTGCGGAGGAGATTGGCGCCGCTGATCTGGGCTTCAAGCTTGTCGGCGCGGAACAGATCGGTGTCGAGAGCCTTGGGATCGGTCATGGCCAGGCCGGTGATGGTGAGGCGCTGGCCTTTGAGGTCGACATCGACCCCCTCGAGGTCGACGCTGGCGCCGTTGGCGCGTTCGAGTCCCCGTTGGAGGGCGGCGGAGACGATCGGGCCGGCGGCGAAGCTCTGGAGGAGGACGAGGAGCACCACGACCAGCGCGGCGAACACGACGCCGAGCATGCGGATGGGATTGCCGACTTTTTTGGCGAGCACCTGTTCGTAGGTCAATTTGCCCAGCCCGCCGCCGACAAATACCAGGACCATGAATTTCACCCAGCGTTTTTGGGTGAACTGATTGAAGCGCTCCGAGCCCTTCTCGAGTGCCGCCATTCGTTTCCGGAAAGTGTTGATGCCGAAGACCACGACCGAGCCGGCCACCAGCCCGACGATCAGGCCCAGGGCGAGTCCGCCGGTCGCCACGTAGTTTTCGAAACCGAACAGTGCGAAGACCGGGGCGTTGATCAGCGGTTCGAACAGTCCCTGGGTCGGTCCATCCAACAACAACTGTCCGACCTTGAAAGTGATGGGCAGGATCAGGAGCGACAGGAGTTTGGACAGGCTGGCGACGATGGCGCCGAGAAAGAGGTTGGCGTTGAGGATGGCGAGCAGCAGCATCACCGCGATCATCATTCCCGGCGCCTGGGCGAAGCCGGGAATGAAGCCCAGCATGGCACCCAGCACGCAGGCGGTGAACAATTGGAACGGAGTGGCTTTGCCGCGGAGGATGCGGCCGACGGTCCGAGTGATCATATGAAGAGTCTTATAGGCCCGAGCGCTGGCAAGTGCAATGCCAACGTATCCGCTTTATCTCGAAACGGGCCGGCTGGCCGGGTTCGGGATTCAGGTCAATCCGCGCGTAGCCGCCATCTTTGAGCAGTTCAATCCCGGACAGCGCCGGGCAGAGGCGGACCTTGAAAGGACGCCAGTGCCGCGCCTCGCGCAGGGCGCCGCTCATGCGGCGGACCGCGTTGCCGAGGAAACGGATTTGCGGCATGCCGGCGAGCACCCGGCTTTGCCGGAGGATCAACTGGGAATGCAGGTGCCCGATTACGGTGAACTCGATCTGCGGAGCGCGCCGTTGCACGGCGGGTTCGCGCCAGAGAAACGGCAACGCCGTCGGGTCGTGGCAGAACAGAATCAGCCGGCGATCCGGCGCCAGTTGCTCGAATGCGGCGGTGATTTGCGAGAAATGCAGTTGGCGGAGCGCGCGCCAGGCCTCGAGTTCCCGGGGCAAAGCCTCGGGCTCGTACACGGGCAGGGCGATCAGCGTGGAGGTCACCCCCATCAGCACGTACCGCCCCGCCTCGCGTTGCCAGAAAGGCTCGATCCCGAGATCGTTCGTGGCCGCCCGCCAACTGGCGAGCCGCAGGCCGCCGCGGCCGCCCAGGAGGCTCAGTTTGCCCAACTCATGGTCGCCGATGGTCGAAATCAGGGCGGAACCGAAGCGTTGGCGCAGATGCCCGAGGCACTCACGCGCGCTGGCCAGGGCGGCGGAGTCGCTCACGCCGACAAAGGCGGTGTCGCAGGAGAAATCGCCGTTGGCCACCACCAGGTCGGGTGCCTCCGCCTGGTCGAGGAAGGCGTGCACGAGATGGTTATGCGCGAAGGGATCACGCTTCCATACATAATGGCGATACGCTTTGAGCAGGGCGCGTGACCAGGGTCGGCCGGCGGTCTCGAGTTCATAGCCGACGCGTTGTTGTTCGGCGGCGCCGGCGTAGTGTATATCGCTGACGACCAGGATGGTCATGGTTCCCGCAACCGTTCCCGCCCGGACGCTTGATGGTTCAAAGCGGGAATTGTGGGCGCGATCGGGGCCGGGATATCTCCGGAAGGCGGGGCTGGGATCAGAGGCAGGGTGATGCGAAAACAGGTGCCTTGGCCGGGATCACTATCCACCGTGATCCGTCCACCGTGCGAAACCACGATCCGCCGCGTGATGGCGAGACCCAACCCGGTGCCGCCGGGTTTGGTGGTTTGGAATGGGGAAAAGAGATTGGCGCGAATCTGGGCGGGGATGCCCGAGCCGCTGTCCTGAATGGTGATCTGGAGTTGTTGCCTGCGGGTGCGCGGCTCGAACTTCGAGATGAGCTCGGTGGCGAACACCACCTCAGTGGCCACCGTCAATCGGCCGGTCTCGCCCATGGCCTCGATGGCGTTGAGCAGGAGGTTGATGAAGGCCTGTTCGAGTTGTTTGGCGTCGCCGCGCACCGTATCGAGCCTGGCGTCGAGCGCGATCGCCAGGTCGATGCTGCGGTTTTTCACCTGGTGTTTCACCAGGCGCAAGGCGTTCTGCATCGACTCGTGGACCTTGATCTCGCTGAAGACGGGATGGACCGGTCCGGCCAGGCGCATCAACTGCCCAACCAGCGAATTGATCCGGTTGACTTCCTGGACCACCAGGCTGACCATCTCGATGTCCTGTTGCTTCTCGAGCAGCAACTCGGCAAAGGATTTGATGGCCACCAGGGCGTTTTTGATCTCGTGGGCGACCCCGGCCGAAACCACCCCCAGGCTGGCCAACCGCTGCAGCCGCTCGACCTTGAGTTCGAATTCGCGCGCCGAGGTCAAGTCGTGGAAGGTGAGGAGCACGCCCAGCGCGTCGCCATTTCCGGAGCGCACCGGGAGGGCGTTGGCCTGCAGGACCGTCCTTGACTTGCC
>JAHDYP010000278.1 GCA_023383055.1 Verrucomicrobiota bacterium
CGAGGGGGCGAGCGAGTTCAGTTTTACGACCGTGCCGTTGAGCACGCGGGTGGCGACGGCGCAATTGATTATTTACGAGCCGGGGGCGACGAACGTGCCGCCGGCGATTCTTGACGACATCCCGGCGTTCGAGCCGGGGGAGGATCCGTTTGCGATCGTGGTGCATGGGCAACCGGGCGTGGCCGACCCGGAAGTGCCAGTGATCCTGGTGAACGAAAGCACGGGCGAGACGCAGACCGTGTTGAGCAAGGTGGACGGCAGCTTCAGCAGCTTCATCAGCGGGACGGAGGAGGACTTTGTCAGCGCGACCTTTGTGAACCTGAACGGCACGCGGGTGTACGTCCCGGTGAGCCGCCAGGAGTTCGATGACGGCTTCGTCGGGCTCTATCCCCAGGGCGGCATCCTCGAGGCCGAGAGCGACGGCGGGCCGGTGCAGGTCTACATAAAGCCGAACGCCGTGCCGACCCGAACTAAGTTCCGGCTGAAGCCGATGTCAGCGGCGCAGCTTGAAACAGAGCTGGGTGGTGTGGATCCGGCGTCGGCCACCATTGCTGGAGGTGCGGTGCGGGTCGAAGTCGAAGGGCAACCCCCATCTGAACCGATGCAGTTCAGTTTTCCGGTGGATCTTGCGGCCCTGGGCTATCCAACTAACGAGCCACCGAGCGACGCGGTGCTTGCGCTCACTGTAGTGCGGGACACCCAGGGGGTGAAGACTTTCGAAGTGGTGGATCAGATGGTGTTCGAATCTGCGGAACCGGCCGGGTTTTCGCAGGCGAGCCGGCTGCATCCGCTCGGAATCGGCCGGCAGGACGCCGGAGCCTTTGCGGGCACCATCCTGACGGTCAGCGGCTTTGTGCCTTCCGCAGTTGGATTGATACCGTTGGTGTACGACTGGATCATCGTGCCGACCCTGATGTTGGGCACAAAACCGGTCGTGGTGCGGGGACAGACGTTTTACTACCGGGCCCAAGGCACGAACGACGGTCCCTTGATCGTCAAGGAACGTCTTGGGGGCGCGTACATTGTCTTGCGCGAGCTCATCGGTCCGGCCATTGGGCAGCCAGGGCGGCTGCAGCCAGGATGGGTCCATGCCACGAGCGACGCGGATGGTGGTTTTCTTATGGTGGCGCCGTTTGCGGGGATTGACTACCGGCTCATGGCGACGCACCCGCAGTTTGAGGACGTTGAGACCGCGGTGGTGGCCGATCTTGTCCACACCGGTGGGGCGTATCGCAATTTTGTCTTCAAGAACCCCTTTGCCGAGCAGATTCAACCGCGAGTCAACATCGCCAATGCCCCGGTCTATCCGGCGCCGGACGAACCTTGTGAACTGCAAGTCACAGCCTCGACGATTCTGGGCGGCCCACCCCAGATCGAAGTGTCGGTCCAGTCGGTTTCCCCCACCAACCTGCTCACTGGATTCATTGAAACGAACGCGATGGCCGTGCTCACCAATGTTGCGCAGGCGACCAGCGGCAGTAGCACGAAATGGACGGGAACATTGACGGCAAACAAGCCGGTGCGGGTGCAGTTGCAGATCAAGGTGCCGGGATTGGATCCGACGTCGCACGTCGTGAACTTCGCGGGGCTGCCGCCTCCGCCGGTGGTCCGGGACATTCCGGCCCCGGACACCAATGATCTGAGCGGACCGTTGGTGGTATCAACCCTGCCGGCAGACTCCGGGTACATCGACCAAACCGGCTCAATAACCATCCTGTTCGACAAGCCTATCGACACTTACGTGACGCAGCATTTGGACGGGATTCTATTGAGTGGAGGCACGGAGGCGCCGCGTCCGGTGGTAAGGCTCAGCCCCGACCAATTGACGCTGAAACTCGATTATCCGAATCTTGAGCCCGGTGAGACATACCAATTGACGCTGACGGGTCAGTCGATTCGCGATCTTGGCGGGAAGCCGCTGGATCAGCGTCCGAGCACGGAGGAAGCCGACAATTTCACCATGACCTTGCGCGCGGTTCCCGTGTTGACGGCCGCACTTCCAGGGCTCGAGGTAGGGCGGGGAGCCGTGATCAGTGGGAACCGACTTTACGCGGTGGACCAGGGGCGGACGGAAAGCCGGCTGCTGGCTTACGACATTGAGACACCTCATCGGCCGTCGCTGATTGGACAGACGCGGATTCTCAATACCCCACGGGACATCATATTGATTCCCCGCTTCAGTTACGTGCCAAACGTGCATAGCCAGGTCGTCACGAACGACCTGGTCGTGATTGTGGGCGGTGCGCTGGATTCGAGGATCGACAAGTTTGGAAATCTGAGTGTTCCCGGGCAGTACTTGCTGGTGGTGGACGTGGGGAACCCGGCTCAACCACGGGTGCTGGCTTCGCCGATCGTGAGCTATCGGGCTGGGTCGGCTGTCACGAAGGTCCGGTGGGCGCCGCCCTATCTGGTTTATCACGAATTCGGGTCCGACATTCAGCAGCTTGGATTTGTCAATCTCCAGGAACTGATCATCGGGTGGAATTCGACACGGGCGCAGCAGGATACGTTTCCACCCGGCGGCAAGGCCGGATTGGACCTCAACGGCGATGGGGACTACGTCGATATAGGGGAAAGCCTACCCTTGCCGGTGTCCGAACCCGCTGAATTCTACGGCAAACACCAGAGTTACGCACTGCGGCGTACAACGCAAAAAATCCTCGATTTCTCCGCAGTTCACGGAGGCGGGATATTGGGAGTGACTTTGAAGGCAGGAGTGCAGTTGGACGCGGCCGGTAACCCATCAGGGCCGGCGCTGCCTCCTTCCTATCGAACTTTGGTGTACAACCACAACGAACTCGGACTCAACCAACCGACCAACGCGGTTCTGGCATTTGGTGGCGGCGCTTATCCTCGTTGGCTTACGATTCTGGACTCGATGAGCGTTGTCTCGAATGGGGTGCCGCAGATCTTGCCGGTGCTGGCTCTGGTTTCACTGACTCCCGATGAAGAGGGGGCCCAGAGCCTGGCGATCGTGGACATCACTTTGCCGCTGGAACCCCGCTTGTTGAACAAGATCCCGCTTCCGGAATCGGTGCTGGGCGGGACGCTGCAATCGGTGGCGCTGCGTTCCGATGGCACTTTGGCGGTGGCCGGCAGCAGGAATCTGGTCTTGTTGGATCCGGGCCAGTTGATGGTTAGCGAGTATCGCCCGGGACAGCTGCATCCGGCGATCATCGGCGGCATCCCGGCCGCCGGCGGGATCACGCGCAGTTTGGGGTTCAGCGATTTCGGAGTGCACGCCGTGGCCGACGGCGGGCGCGGGGTGGTCGTCCAGACCGTGCCGGCGATGTCATTTGTCAGTTTTCCGAACCATTCCGAGGTTTTGAATCCGGTGACGCTGCGAGCGTGGAGCCCGGCCGATCTGTCGGCTTTGACGCGGGAGATGCGAGTCTTGTCATCGCTGCCGCCGGCCCGGCTGGGAACGAACCTGAACATTCCATCGGACTTGCGACCAGCTAATCCCGCCATGCATTCTCACGTCCTGGTGCGAGCGCCAGGGGCCAGCGGGGAGATGATCGAATTAGGACTCGAAGCAGTTAACTTCGCGGGCCGCCCTCTGTCCAACATGGGCAATGGGTTCGCCCCGGTGCGCGCCGTGTCTCCTGGAACCCAGGAGCAACTGGGACAGACACCCCGGCCCGGGTGTGGCGCGCCGATTCGTTCGCTGCCCGCCTATCGAATGAGTGATGATCCGAAGAGCCCGTATTACAACCAGTACCTGTCGCGGCCCATTGCGGTCTTGTGTGAACCCATATCGCAGGATCGATTGCGCGAACTCCAGCACGAGCTGGAGCGCGAGATCCTGTTCAGCGCGTTTGCGCTGAGGGCGTTCATCGATCCCAATCAGCGCGCAGTCAATACGGTGATTGGCGACTTCGCCGCCGAGATTGACGGCCAGCGCAAGCGACTCACGCCGGTGGCGAGAGCCCAAGTGCTTACGGTCAACATTTCGTACATGATGGGCGACAACCCGCCCCCGCCGGGCGGCGGGGTGCAACTCCTGGGAACCGCCGGAATGGTGAACGCGCACAGTGGCGAGGTGCGCACGGACTTCACCGACATGATGCTGCCGAGTCCGCGGATGCCGATCGTGATCCGGCGGACGCTGGGCAGCCAGGACACGTTTGAGGGGCCCTTCGGGGTGGGCTGGGACTTCAACTACAACCAACGCCTCACCGAACTCGATCCGCTGTTGTTTCCGATCGGTCTGCAGCTGCCGGTGGTTGCCCGGACGAGCGCTGCCGACAGCGAGATCGCCGGCAGCCAAGATATCCTGTTTCATACTGGGATGGGTCGCACCGTGTTGTTTCGTTGGGTGGACCGGAAGATGCCTCCGGGGTACGCGCTGGATCCGCTGGTGGAGGAGTTCGATTATGCGCGACAGGTTTCTGACTACTATTTGCCCGCGCCGCGGCAAGGCGTTTTCGATTTGTTGGTGAAGTTCAAGGATGGGCGGTTTGAGCGGTTGACCAGTGATGGGATGCGCTATCGGTATTCACCCGATGGGCGGTTACAGCTCATCCTGGACCGGTTCCCGAAGAATCGCCAGGAGTTGGAGTACGATGACAATGGCTGGCTGATCCGGATCGATGACCGGTCGGTTCCGGAGGAGCGGTATGTGCGCTTTGGCCATTACCGCCGGCTTACCGATCCCGGTTTCGCCGCCGGCGTGGATGAACCAACCGACAATGGATTTCTCGAGGGCAAGATCTGTCGTCTGCTGGATTACGCCGGAGGCGACGTTTTGTTTCAGTACAGCCAGGACGGTTTCCTCACCAACCGTCTGGGGAGGTTGGTCCGGGACGTGAACGGCTTCTCCGGTCGGAGTCAGGTGTTTTACCTTTACGAGAATTGTCAACTGGTGGGGGTTTCGGCCACGGACTTGGGCACTCCCGTGTTTGCGGCGGTCAACACGGTCAACAGCAAGGGCAAGCAAGTTGCCCAGTCCGGACATGGGGCGCTGGGTGGTGTCCAGTTGGGAATTCCCATAGAGAATTCGGCTGCCTCGATGGAAGGCCAATCGAGCACCGTCGGCCTGTCCGACGGCAGCAGTACTCAAGTTCAGTTCGACAAATGGGGACAACCCACTTCGATCACGACTATGGGGGGGGCATCTCCGGGGGCGAGCACGAGCATTTCGAATAACCTGGACGGTCTGGTGAGCCACATGGTCTATCCGGAGGGCAACTCGAGGACGCTCGATTATGACAGCGACAATCCGGTCTTTCGATCGCGGGGCAATCTGATTCGAGTCCGGGTGGATCCTGGACCGCGAGGCGGCTCCGGCTACACCGAGCAGTTCAGTTACGACCCGCGTTACCAACTGATGTCGGGTGCCCAGCTGGATGCCAATGGGTTCACCACCACCTATAGGTTGAGGGCTGACGGCCGGGAGATCGCCGAAGTCGTGCGAGGCGATGCCGGCGTCGAGCGCTTTGGGCACAACGACAACGGGCAGTTGACGTTCAGCGAAGACATCCGTGGCCTATCCGAGACAGTCTCCCACGACGCGAGCACGGGTTTCATTCGAACCCAGAGCCGGGGAGACAGTGTCACGACCTTGAACTATGGGGCGGATTACGCTTCGAGGATGGGACAACCGACATCGGCAACCCCGCCGGAAGGGGCTCCGATCGAGTTTCGTTACAACGGCAACCTCCAGCCCACTCAGATCAAGCGAGGTGGTCTCATCGAAGACCTTGGCTACGACGAACAAGGTCGGGTGGTTTTCCAAAGGCGGCAGTTGGGCGACGGGAAGACCATCACCACGCGCAACCGCCATGACGTCGTTGGGTTCCTGCTCAGTTCGCGGAATGAGGGAATCGAGGTCGATGGCTCCGCGACCACCCTCGAGACGGTGTTTGTTCCCGACTCCATTTCCA
>JAHDYP010000279.1 GCA_023383055.1 Verrucomicrobiota bacterium
GGCACTGTGACGGCGCTCGACGGCGTCATGGTAAAGCAGCGCCTTGGCTTTCTCCATCGCCTTCAGCGCCAGGTAATGCGCCTGGATCTCGTCCCCGTGGTGCTTCACCACCATCAGGTCCAGCCGCGCCGTGTGCAGCACCCCCATCACCAACACCGCAAGCAACGCCACACACCACAACAACCCCACCAACACTGACCCAGCCCGACCCCTCCCGGTTATCACCATCCGGTTCATTGCCGCGTTCCTCCCTCGGCTGCGCCGGGCATCAACTCCCCCGCGCCCTCCGCCCCTCCTTCATCCGCCCCGGTGCTCGACGATGTCGCCCAGGTCAACGGCGCCAGATTGAGTCGCACCACTGTCTGGAACATCACCGGCGATGCGCTCCGTTCCACTCCCACCCCATCCCTTGCCCGCACCGCCGGCTCCGCATCGAACCACATCGTGATCCGCACCGCGTCCGGCATCCCCGAAAGATTCGGGCGCAACCAGAGCGAAGCCTCGGCAATGCCCCGCCCCTCCGCATCGCCCCACTCATCACACCAGTCCAGACCGTCGTAGTATTCAAACCGCAACCCTCGCAATCCCCGCGCGAGCGCCTCGCGTTCTCCACCAACGAGCGGGTCAAACGTGATCCCCGGCTGACGCCGGCGCCACAAACTGTATTGACCCGACTCCGGCTCCCGGCTCAGGTAATAACTCACCTCGCAGAAATCACCTTCTCCCGCCCGCCGCGGCCGGTAATTGTAGGTCCCGAAATCCAGGTTGTCCGCTTCCACCTCTCCCAGCATTCGGTCCATGCCCAGGAATTCAACCTCCTTCGAGAGCGGTCCTGCGCTCCGCAAGTCCGCCGTCATCATCCCCATCGCCACTCGCGCCTGCTGCGCCATGTCCACGCGCCCCTCGACCAACTGCTGGCTCGCCACCCCGGAACTGAAACAGACATACGCCGCCGCGAGAATCAACGACATCACCGCCGCGCTGACCATGAGCTCGATCAACGTAAACCCCGCCTCAGTCTTTCGCCGGCATCCTCTCCACCCCGACGCGCCGCGCCTCCATCTCCTCGCGATCTGATCTCCGGCAATGTTCATGGCGCACCTCCGCTGCGCCGGTTCGCGGACCTGTCGCTCCGCTTCGTGTCGCTCGAGCTTTCCGAAATCGGCGGATCGAACAACAGCGTCCGCAATTCGTAGATCGCCCCCCCGCCTGCTGAACCTTCCACCACCAACCGAACCTCGTGCAATCCCTCGATCCGCGTGGCGCTCACGCTCTGTCTCCAACGATACACGCCCGGGCCACTCCCAATTTCACCCGCCGTTTCGCCCACGAGCACGTATCCCTCCGCCCGCAGAATCTCGATTTGACCCGCCGCGATCCATGCCGCCGCGGTCTGCTGCTCCGATTCCTTGCTCGAGCGCAATGCCGTGGTCAGCCCCTGGGTCAACCCGGCCAGCGCCACCCCCAAGATCAAAATGGCGCACATCACCTCCACCAACGAAAAACCGGCGCATGCGCGGAATGTCTTCATTGCCTCGGCAACTCCTTCAGTTCAACCCGCCCGGTGGCCGGGTGCACCCGCAACCCCAACTCGAACCCCTGTCGATCCCGCAACACCATCTCCCCGGCGTCCACCGTCCCATCCGGATAAAACGTGATCACTTTCAACACCTCGCCGCCCCACTCGCCGCCAACGCCCGCGCCCAAATCCTCATCCACGTTCCGTGCCTGACGAAACTCCACTTCGATCCGCGGATCCAACGCACCGCTGGTCCCGAGTGGCACCCCCGCCGGGACGTAGCCGCTCACCGACTCCTCGGGTCGTGCCCGACGTTCCAGGTGGCAACGGTGGTTCTCCAGGTCAAATCGAACCCGATGCGCCTCCCGCGTGGTAATCGCCCGGCTCCTGGCCAACTGAAACACGCTGACCAATCCTCGACCACTCGACCGCAGCCGCGCCTCCTCGAGCGTTCCCCGCATCTCTGGCAGGATCATCGCCGTCATCACCCCGATCACCACGCACACCACCATCAACTCGAGCAGCGTGAATCCCGCCCGCCCCCGGCTCATGGCATCTTTCAGCTCCATGATCACCAGTTCCCGATGTCCGTTCCTTCACCCTCCCCGCCGTCCGCCTGATCCGCTCCCCTCGACCATAAATCGAAGCTCGTCGGATGACGCGTCCCCGGAAAACGATACTGGTAGGGCTGGGCCCATGGATCCGAACGCAGTTGCTTGATATACGGTCCGCGCCAAGCCCCCGCTTCAGCACCAGGCCGCTCGACCAACACCTTCAGCCCCTCCTCCGCCGTCGGATACCGGTCCATGTGAATATTAAACCGCTCGATGGCCGCCTCGAGTTCCGCGACATGCGATTTCGCCGTGCTGACCTTGGCGTCATGGGTTGTCCCAATGAACTGTGGAATGATCGTCGCCGCCAGCACGCCCAGAATCACCACCACCACCATGATCTCGATCAGCGTGAACGCCCCGCACCGTCCGCCGGATTCATTCGTTCTCATACATGCCCTTCTCTGAATTCTCGCCACCCAATCAATGGATCGCCCGGCTCATCTTGAAGATCGGCAACAACAGCGCGATCACCATGAACCCCACCACCGCGCCCACCACCAAAATCAGCGCCGGCCCCAACAGCGAAATCAATACCCTCGTCCGCGCCCGCATCTGCCGTTCCTCCATGTCCGCCACCTTCAACAACATCTCGTCCAAACGCCCCGTCTCCTCACCCACGCTGATCATTTGAATCGCCGTCCTCGGGAATACGCTCAGCTCGCGCAGCGGCGCCGCCAACGAATCCCCACCCCGCGTTTCCTCCGCCACCCGCGCCACCAGGCTCGCCAACACCAGGTTGCCAATCGTGCTCTCCACGATCTTCAGCGCCGGCAACAGCGAAACTCCACTCCCCACCAAGGTCCCGAGCGTCCGCGCAAACCGTCCCAGCGCCGCCGCTTGAAAGACCCGCCCCATCAAGGGCAGCGCCAGTTTCGCCCGGTCCACCATCACCGCCCCCCGCGGTGTCCGTGCGTACCACCGCAACCCGGCCACCCCGCCACCCAACCCCAAGAGCAACCACGGCCAATAACCGTGCACCGCCCCGCTCACCCGCAGCAACACCAGTGTTGGCATCGGCAGCACCGGCAACATCTCCTGCAGCATCCCAAACAATCGCGGCAATACCACCGTCAACAAAATCGTCACGGTGAAGACCCCGAACCCCAGCACGAACAACGGATACGATACCGCCGCCACCACCTCCCCCCGCACCTCGTCCTCATGCTCCAACAACGCCGCCAGATCCGACATCACCTTTGGCAATGCCCCCGCCTCCTCTCCCACCCGTACCATGCTGACGTAAAGCTTGCTGAACAGTCGCGGATGCTCTTCCAACGCGGCGGACAATGACGACCCTTTCCGCACCGATTCCGCCGTCCCCCGCACCACCTCCCGCATCACCACGTTCTCCTCCTCCTCACCCAGGCTCTCCAACGCCTGCGGGATCGGAATGGACGCCCCCAGCAAAGCCGCCATCTCCCGCGTAAACGCCGCAATCTCCTTGCGCCGCACCCCCACCCCCAGACGCCACCCACCCGCTTCCCGACCCCGCACCCCGGGCACCGTCACTTTCGGCGCCCCCTCGGCTCCGCACAATTAAAGCTTCGATGGAAACAACCCCCGCTCTCCCAACTGCTCGATCGCCGACCGCCGGTCCGCCGCCTCAATCACGCCGTCGATCGCGGTGCCGCCTGCCTCCAGGGCTTCGTAACGGTACGCCCTCATTCCGCAATGTCCCCCGATGATACCCGCATAATCTCCGGCAAGGTCGTGATGCCCTCCGATGCTTTGCGCAACGCGTCCTCATGCATCGTCACCATCGTTCCTCGCGCCAGCGCCTTGATCTCCGCGCTCGACCGGCGCTGCAGGATCAACTCCCGCAATGCGGAGCTCACCGGCAATAATTCGAAGATCCCAATCCGCCCGCGATAACCCGTTCCCCGGCATTCTTCGCAGCCGGTCCCCTGATAGAAAGCGCCCGCGAGCCGCCGGCCACTCAGCCCTTCCAGCTTGAGGCGCATCGCCTCCGGCGCGTCCCAGGGCGCGCGGCACCGCGGGCAGATGCGCCGCACCAATCGCTGCGCGAGCACGCCCTCGAGTGACGACGAGATCAGGAACGCTTCCACCCCCATGTCCAGCAACCGCGTGATCGCCCCCGCCGCGTCGTTGGTGTGCAGCGTGCTGAAAACCTGGTGCCCCGTCAGCGCCGCCCGTATCGCAATCTCTGCCGTCTCCGAATCCCGGATCTCCCCCACCATCACCACGTCCGGGTCCTGTCGTAATATCGAGCGCAATCCGCTCGCGAAGGTGAAATGACGCCCCGGCCGCACCGGGATCTGGGCGACGCCCGGCAACTCATATTCCACGGGATCTTCGATGGTCAGCATCTTCAACTCCGGCGTGTAGATGCCCTGGAGAATCGAGTAGAGCGTCGTCGTCTTCCCGCTGCCGGTCGGACCCGTCGCCAGAAACAGCCCGTGCGGCTTCGCCACCACCCGTGAAAGCAGGTTCGACCGTTCCGCATCCAACCCCAGTTCCTGCGGGGTCAACAGCTTGGCGTGCTTCTCCAGCAACCGTAACACCATGCTCTCACCGTAGATCGTCGGCATCGTCCCCACCCGGATGTCCACCCGCGCCCCCCGATGATGGATCTGGATATGGCCGTCCTGCGGCATGAACCGCTCCGCAATGTTCATGTCCGCCATGATCTTCACCCGCGAAATCAAGGCCGCGTGCAAGTGCCGCGGCGGCGGCGGTTTCTCCTGCAGCAAGCCGTCGATCCGATATCGCAATTGCAGCCGCTCCTCAAACGGCACCAGATGAATATCGCTCGCCCGCTCCCCCAGCGCTGTGGCGATGATCACGTTCACCAGGTTCACCACCGTCGGCTCGTTCGCCATCACCTCGATGTCGTGCAGATTCCGGCTCTCCACGCCCTTCCCCGGCTCGTGGTCCAGGTTCTCGATCACCTGCTCGACCGTCACCCGGTAGCACTCCGCGATCTTCTCGACGATCTCGTCCGCCGACGCCCCCCTTTCCTCCACCTCCAGACCGCTCAACAACCGGATGTCATCCGTCACCCGCACATTGCCCGGCTCAGCGGTCAATACCTGGAGTGTCCCCTCCCGGATCGCATAAGGTAATACCCGGTGGCGCTTCACGAAATCGGCGGGCAGCGCCCGCATCGCCTCCGCCGACACCTCGAAACCGCTCGACCGCCCATTGGGCATGACCCAGTCCCCTTGCCCGGCGGTCGGCTTATCAGCCTGACTCACCTTGCGCAGGTGCCCCGAGGTATCTGCCTTTTCAGAACTCATCGTTTGATGAGAATGCGCACCCTGAGCCTTGCTCGAATGGGCGCGACGGTTACCCAAGCATAGACACCTTGCCCGGGTAAACGTTTCTGACTTTCTTCACAGACATGCCTGCACCCTCAAACGTTCGATCTCCAGCCGCATCCCACCCAATTAAGGTGCGCTTCGGTGCCGTTCCCGAACCCTCCACCCGCTACGCCCCGTGGCAGGACGCTCGCCGAAGTCGATCCGCGATCGCCGACCACTCGCTGCTCTCGGGAAGCTTCTCGACCACGATCCATTCCGCCTCCGCGTCGTCCCAACGATGCAGCTCGGCATACAACACCCGTGTCCCGCGCAAAAGGAAATGGGGTCGGATCCGACCCCTTCATTCTCCACA
>JAHDYP010000280.1:0-4171 GCA_023383055.1 Verrucomicrobiota bacterium
GTGCTGGTCGCAATACTCGGTGATCTTGAGGCCCGGGACCAGTTCCATCACAAAGAACGGCCGGCCGGTTTCCGTGGCCCCCGCATCCAGGACCTTCGCGATGTGCGGATGGTCCATCAGGGCCAGCGCCTGTCGTTCGGCCTCGAAGCGGGCAATGACCTGGCGGGTGTCCATCCCTTCCTTGATCACTTTGAGCGCCACTCGCCGACGCACGGGCTCCTCCTGTTCGGCCAGGAACACCTTGCCGAACCCGCCCTCGCCAATCTCCTCCAACAGCTTATAGCGGCCAACCCTCGTGCCAACGCCCGGCAAGGAGGAGTTCGAGGGCCCAGTGTCCGTCCCAATCCAACCCGCAGGCCCGGGTGGATTCGGGACCGTCTCGTTGCCAAGCGCCTCTCGCATCAGGCAGCGCGGGCACAACCCCTCAGGAGCGTCCGCGGGCACACCGCCACCGCAGGCTCGACATGAACGTTTCGTCGGCATGACCAAATCAGCGTCCAAGTAACAGATAAGCAAATGCGCCCAGTCCTTACAGCCCGGCTATCCACCCAGAATGCGGCGGAGGTCAACGAGCTCGGATTCAACCTCGCGCGGGTCGGCAACCGTTTCCGCGATCTCCTCCCGGACACACTCGCGGTAGCGCGATCGCAGGCGGTGGACCTCGACGGCAATCGCCTCCGGACTCTTGCCGAGTCTCTCCCCCAGTTCGGCATACGAGGACGTGGCAGCACCTGGAGTCAAACATTCCTTCAAGACCTCGAAGACTGCCGCTTTCCCTCCGCTGGCGTAATCCCGCCGCAAACGCCCCAGCGCGCCATCGAGCATGGCCAGCGCCCAACGGCGATCGTAAAGCACATCCGGCCCCCAATCGTCCGAATACTCCGCTGCGTGACGCTCCGCGGCCTGCAACTGGTCGAGCGATATTACCTGATGATTGCCGCCGCGCTTCAGGGTCTGCGCCCGATCCCATTCGTTGGCCAGAAAGTGCTTGATGGAGGCCAGCAGAAAATGCCGAAACCTGCCCTTGGCGGGATGTACGTGCCGCAACCCGTTCTTCTCGATCAGCCGATGGAAAAACGCCTGGACGAGATCCTCCGCATCGTGCGCGGAGCAACCCCTGGCACGCACAAACGCGTAAAGCGGATACCAGTAGGTCCGGCAGAGCGCCTCCAGCGCCGTCCGCATCCGGAGCTCGTCGCCGTCCCGAGCGGCGACCACGACGCTCCAATGGGTGTTGGTAAAGTCCCGGCGTTGCGATGGCGATTCAACCGCGTCCGACGATGACTCAATATTTAACGTGTATTATTGCTAACAAAAGCATTCCTTACGGTCAAGCGCTGCCGGCGCCACCACGCGGGTTATGCGACAAGGACCTTCTAACACTGCGTCGGTTTCGCTAAGTAAGGAGTCGGCCGGAAACCTTTTCTATTCAACCAGAGCGCTCGGGATGCAGCCGAGGCCCGGGCACTGCGGCACACCCGCGGTCCAACCGCCCCGGCAGACCCGGCGCCACGACGATTCGAATCGGCCACGATGGAATGGAACCACGCAACAGACATTCGGGCTTCCAACTTCTATGAAAACAACCACACCTCGCCGCGACGCCCGGATTCGCATCGCCCTATACTGCCTGCTCATGTCCGCGGCCATCGTCCTGCCGTCCGTTTCGACTGAACAAAAGCACTGGGCCGGCGCTCTGTTCCTCGCCGCCTCTTACACGCTCGGCCCGGCATTGCCCCGAAGCCAGGCCGGTCCGAAGCGCACCGGTTGGCGTGGGTGCCTGCTCTCGTTTTTGCGCGTGATCTATCTGGCCCTGTTGGGCTACGGCTTCGTCGTCCACGGACTCCTGAACGAGGACCCCATGCCACCCGCCCTGGCCGCAATCCTCCTCGTCTTGAATTCTGCCTTTTGCGCCAGGCAGTGGATCCGCATCCGGAAGGCCGACGACCCAACACTCGCCCAGGCGTTTGCGGATGAAAACTGGCCGGGCGTCTAACCTCCCGCATTGTGGTGGTCGGACGACGGTATCGCTTCGAACACCTCCTCCACCAGCGTAGCATGTGGGGTTCGCGGTTCGGTTGCGGGTAATGGTTCCGGCTCGGCGCCAGTGCGGTTGGTAGTTGCAGGGTTCATAAAGCAGCGGGTTGGCAGCTCGGTCAAATGCCATTGAAACGTGAACCGGCGGAGGCGGCCTTGGGAAAGCCGGCCGCCAGTTTCGCGTAGGCGGTGCCATCGAGCACACTGAAACCGAAGAGGGCGACGGCGGTCACCAACGCGCGGTCATCCAGCGGTTGATCGAGCCGCTGGATGCGTACCTTGAGCTCCGCGAACTTCTCCTGGTTGGACTCTAGATAGGCGCGGCCCTGGCAACTGAGGCGCGGCACCTGACCCAAAGCGACGGCGACCCCGGCGCCAATCAGCCCCATGACGATGAGATACCTTGAGGAAATCAGGTCCAGTCATAGGCTGAGGCTCCGCTCGGTGCTCTCTGGTTCGGATAGATCGCTATCCTCTAAGAAACGAATACCGGGCCGATCCTTACTGACGCTCGCGACACCAGGGTCGGACCTGAGCAGCCGTCTGAATGCGGGGAGGTTGGCAAATTCGTGAACGATACGCGTCGCGGTTGCGTGCGTAGGGAAAACGTTGCTCTCGACGTCGCGCGATGTTTAATGAGAGCAACTCACGAACAAACTCGCTTATGATGAGATCATCTCTTTCCCGGATCGCATTGGGACTGCTGGTTTTGACCGCCTCCGCGGCCGCGCAACCCACCGCCTTCACTTACCAAGGTCGATTGACCGACCAGGGCGCTCCCGCCAACGGGAGTTACGATCTCCGGTTCGTCCTTTACCCGGCAGTTGCGACCGGCGCGCCGGTCGGTCCGATCCTCACCAACTCAGCCGTCGCCGTGGTTAACGGTGTCTTTACCACGACACTCGATTTCGGGGAAGCCGCGTTCGACGGTGCCGAGCGCTGGCTCGAGATCGGGGTGCGTGCCCAAGGCGGGAGTGTTTTCGTTGCCATGACACCGCGTCAGCAGTTGGCCCCCACGCCCTACGCCTTGCGCGCCCGTTCGATGGCGGACGGCGCCATCACGGGCGAGATGCTTGCCGATGGCACGGTCACGGCGGCCAAATTGCAGCCGGGCACGCTCTCCCGGCTCGAGACGCCGGATGGCAGCCTGCCGAATGCCGTCAACATCAGCGCGGAGGGTTGGATGGGCGTGGGCACAGCTTCGCCCGCCGCCGGCCTGAGCGTGACCGGCGGGCGGCCCATCATCGAGCCGAGAGTGCTTTTTCAGGTCCAGGACGAGACCACTCCCTGGACCGGCCTCGGGGGCGCAACGGGGGTGGCAGTCTCGGGCAATCTACTGGCGGTGGCGGGCGCGGGCGACGGGGCGGTATCGCTGGTGGACGTGGCCAACCCGGAAGCGCCGGTTTTACGTTCGACGTTGCGTGACGGCACGGGTGGTTACACGAACCTGGCCGGCGCCACGGGTGTGGCGCTACGCGGGGGTTTGTTGGCCATAGCGGCGGAAGTGGACCACTCGGTAACCCTGGTGACCGTGACGAACCCGGCACAACCCGTGTTACGTTCCTCCCTGCGCAACGGTACCGGGGCATGGACGAACCTGGCCGGGGCACGGTCGGTGGCCTTCTCGAGCGGCGGGGTACTGGCTGTCGCGGCCGGCCAGGCGAACGCCGTTACGATCATCACGCCGATCGATCCGAACGCGCCCTTCCGGACCGCCGTGTTCCGCGATGGCGAAGCTGGCTTCGATTATCTGGCGGGTGCGGCCGATGTCGCCTGGTCGGGTAATCTGCTGGCGATCGCCGCGACAGGCGATCACGCGGTCACGCTGGTCACGGCATCGTTCCTTTCACCGCCGCAAATCCAGGCGGTCCTCCGCGATGGGGCAGGCGGGTTCAAGGAACTTCGGGGCGCGACAGCCGTGGCCTTCTCGGGGAACTTGCTGGCGATCGCGGCTGAGGCGGATAATGCCGTTAGCCTGGTGGACGTGACCAACCCGGCCAGTCCGGTATTGCGCGCGGTGTTGCGCAGCAACTTGAACGGCGTCCCCGAGATGCGCAGCCCTTGCGACCTGGCTTTCTCGGGTCACTGGTTGGCGGTGGCCTCCCGTTGGAGTGACCGGATCCTGGCGGTGGAT
>JAHDYP010000280.1:4181-5758 GCA_023383055.1 Verrucomicrobiota bacterium
TGAGCAATCCCAGCCAACCGGAATGTCGCGGGATGGCCAGCGACGGAGCGGGTGGCGCGGCGTTTCTGCGCACGCCCCGCGGCGTCACCTTCGCCGGAGCGAACCTTGCGGCCACCGGTTCCGGGGACTCGGGGCTGGCGTTGTTCTCGTTCGAGGCGCGCGCGGCGGGGTTCACGACCGACGGTTGGGTCGGCATTGGCACTTCCCTGCCGCAAGCTCCATTGCATGTGGTGGGCGGCCTGCACGTGGAAGGAGATCGCGCGAGCCTCTATGCCAACCGGGTTGAAGCGGGTTACGACGCCCACGCGCTCGGTGATGATTCCCTGGCCTTGGGCAAATCCAGCCTGGCCGAGGGCAGATCCAGCGCGGCCTTGGGTCGCTCTGCCGTGGCGAGCGGCGACCAGTCCGCCTCCATCGGTTACGGCACCGTGGCGAGCGGCTATTCGGCCACGGCCATGGGGGTGATTTCGGTCGCCAGCGGCAACAATGCTGTCGCCATTGGGTATAACAACACCGCCAGCGGCGAAAGCGCCACCGCCCTGGGTGGCGGCAGTACCGCCAGCGGTATCAGCGCCATCACCCTGGGCGATTCAGCCCAGGCCGATGGCACTGGCGCCATCGCCTTGGGTTTTCGCGCGCAGGCTTCCCATAACGGTTCGTTCGTCTGGGCCGACCGCACCGCGCACTCGACGGCCGCCTCCACGGAAGCCAATCAATTCACCGCGCGGGCCTCCGGTGGCGTCCGCTTCTTCTCGAACAGCAACCAAACCACCGGCAGTCGACTCGCCCCCGGCGGCAATTCGTGGAGCTCCGTCAGTGACCGCGCGGTTAAGGAGAACCTCAGCCCGATCGATCCCGGGGCAATCCTTGAGCGCGTCGCCGCCCTGCCGATAACCGAATGGAACCTGGTTTCGCAGGATCCTTCGATCCGGCATTTGGGCCCGATGGCGCAGGACTTTCATGCCGCGTTCGGTCTGGGCGAAGACGACCGGCACATCAGTTCGAGTGACGCCGACGGCGTGGCCCTCGCCGCCATCCAGGGACTCCACCAACTCCTGCGGGCACGCGATGCCAGGATCGCCGAACTCGAAGCCCGCCTCGCCGCCCTCGAACAGACCCGGGACCAACCTTGACACGGCTCTCACGAAAGCAGTCCAAGGCTCTGGACCTGCTCGAATTCGCTAAAGCCAGGCCGCCACAAGACTGCATCGGACGGCAGATCCAACCCTGAACGCCAGATCACGCGGTGGGCCGAGCGACCAAAAGGAATCATCGACAGCCGCGAACGGTTTCCTGACGAGTTCGTATTTCAGTTAACCGATGCTGAAGACGGTGAGGCTCTCCCTTTAAGATCACAAACTGTGATCTTAAAGGTGGGACGGGGTCGGCATCGAAAATACCCGCCGTATGCCTTCACCGAGCATGGGGCGCTCATGGCCTCCACTGTCCTCAACAGCCCGCGCGCCGTCGCCATGAGCGCTTACATCATCCGCGCCTTCGTCAAAATGCGCGAGGATCAGGCCACTAGAGCAGTTTAAAGAATACTGTAGCCGCAATGGGCAAACCAATTGATGGCG
>JAHDYP010000281.1 GCA_023383055.1 Verrucomicrobiota bacterium
CTGCCGCCATTGATACAGCCGCGTGTTCACATGGGCTACGCTGCCCATTTGCAGGCGCGCCGCAATCCACGCCACTGTCACCACCCGCTCGGCCTTTTCCACCTGGCTTTCCTGCCGTTCCTCACCGTAATGCTCGGCCCCCAGCCGCTCCGCTTGCAGACCTCACCCAAAGTCTCCACAAACCACTGCCGGTCGGCGTCATAAGAACTGACCCCCTTTCCATAGACCCTGGATTGAGATGTATGCAGCTCCCGAGCAATAGAACCGGAAGGGCTAATAAACCGGATGCAGTGAACCCCGCGATTGCGCCTCGATTTCAATCCGGATATCACTGGCGCGGGGTCACTGATCCGGGACGTTGGGTAGAAATTCGTGGCGGAGACGCTCGCCGGTGATATTATGCACCAGTGCCGACGGTTTTGCGGATTGGCTCATTTCGGTTTCATTTCTACTCCGACGAGGGGCGTGAGCCGGCACATGTGCACGTCCGTACGCCTGACGGCGAATGCAAGTTTTGGCTGGAGCCGAGTGTTGGGCTGGCCCGCAATAACGGCGTACCTGCCCATGACCTGCGGCGTATTGAGAAGCTGGTATTTGAGCACCATATTAGCCTGAGAGATGCCTTCCATGAATACCATCGTCGATGAGATCCCGGTCGCGGTGGAGCCCGCCGCGGTGCGAGCATGGGTGGATGGACGCACAGTCTTCACTGAGCTCCATGACGGACGGATTGTCGGGTTTCCAGCCAACCGCTTCCGACTCCTCGCGGCGGCAACCGATGAGCAGTTGGCGAAGGTCCGCGTCGAGGTCAACGGATATGCCTTGCGTTGGGAGGAGTTGGACGAGGACATCACTGTGCCGGGAATCGTGGCCGGCAGGTTTCAGCTCCCACCACCCTGATGCCCAACCCCTATCAAGCCCGCGCGGTCAATAGGGAAAATGCATCCGAAAGAGCAAAGGGGTCAGTTCTTATTATCGGCTACTTTCTCCCCTGCCGCCATTGATACAGCCGCGTGTTCACATGGGCTACGCTGCCCATTTGCAGGTGCGCCGCCATCCACGCCACTGTCACCATCCGCTCGGCCTTCTGGCAGTGATGCGAGTCGCGGGCCCGACGTCGGGGCTTCCGTGGCGCCTTCCAGCACCGCGAGCGCGGATGGTTCTGGAGAAAAGAACGTTACTTTAACCCCCTGGCCCATCAGGCAGTCCTGCTGGAAATCGAGCAAATCCAGGCCCCCATCCGCAAACTCTCGCAGCGCAGTGGGGTCGTCGTGAGGCACGACTGCCATTCCGGCAGCGACGGCCGCACGGCGCAATGCCTCGAGCCGATCTCGAGGCAGTTTTGAACCGGGCCAAACGAAATCGAGATCTTCGCTCTGTCGATGCCCCAGTCGCAGGGCGAGGGCACTACCTCCCATCAGGACAAAGCCGGTTAAGCCTGGCTGCCGTCGCAGAAACTGCCACACCGCCTCCGTGTCAGGCTTGAGCATCGGCAAACCCCTCTTCGATGTGGCGCAGGATGCGGTGCACCTCCGGAGCTGCGCGCTGCGCCTCGAGCGTGCCTTCGTTCTGCAGAATCTGCCACTCTGCCCGCAGACGTGCGGCGCCGAATTCAAGGCAGGCGTCCAACAGCGTGTGAAACCGAGGCGCCAGCAACGCAGCCCGCATCAGGACGACATCGCTCGGACGGTCCACCGACCAAATCAAACCTGGATGGCGGGCATGGAAAGAATCACGGCTCACCGCGACTTCCTGGTTTTACTACCAGCCACGGCGGTTTTCAATGGCGCTGTCGAGGCACTCTATTTCCCAGGAGAAAGGCTTGGTATAACGCGGCAACATCTTCAATCCGTCCTTGGTGAACCGCCGCGCCAAAGCACAAACGGAAGGACTCGCCGCGTTGGACCCTCACACGGCTTTTGGCTCCCTGTTTCATCGCTTCCTGACCAAAGGGATTCGCCACCATCAGGCCGTAGTCGCGATTATGCCACCATGCCGGGCGGAAGTTCGCCGGGTCGGCCATGAGGACGATGCCGACGCGCTGGCCGTCCACGGTGCCCGAGTAATCGCACCATTCGGCCGGTAGACCCCAGGTGCGCTTGGCCGTGTTCAAGCCCGAGCTGCTGGTGATGACGCCGCCATTCTTCTCGGTGATGGCCGTCGCGACGCGCGCGCCAAACCCCATTTCTTCCTGGTCGCCGAAAATCAGCCCGGCGTCGCCAGCCTGGAAGTCGGCCTCCCAGACCAACAGCCAGGCGTTCGTGAACGCGATCAGCGTGAAACGATTCGACAGCGAACCCAGCGTTGCCCCGTCGGTGGCGAGGAGGCGGCATTCCGTGGCGAAGCGAAGCCGTTCCTTTTCCACCTGGGGCGGCTCGGTGAAGCGAACGTGCTCGATGTGCCCCCTATTTCGCCAGAAGTCGTGACCGTTGAGGTCGCCAAACCCCAGCCACACCCCCGGGTGCATCGTGTCGTGGTCGGTGGCGTCGGTGCCGGCCATGGGAGGATGATGGCGGGTCACCGCGACGCCGCCGGGGGCGCGCAGATTCGCGAAGAACGGGCGCAGAACTTTGGTGTCGCGATAGACAAACTCTCCGACTTGCTGGCCGTCGAGCTGAAGAGCCAGGCCGCCTTCGCGATGCTCAAAAGCCCAGCTCCTTGCCGGCGGGAGAGCATCGGCCGCGAGGCTGGAGGCGGCGGCCAGGAGATTCAGTCCGGCGAGAAGTATGAGCAGTGGTTTCATAACCGGCTCGGTGGCGATCACGCCGGAAAAGCGTACGGGGCGCGATGGGTGCCGCGCGCCAAACGGCGGGCCTGTTCAAGTTGTCCCGCATCCCCGCCCTCAGTTCCCAGGATGTCACCGGTCTGGGTATCGAGTTCGAGCCAGGGGCCCAGCGAGAACGGAGTCTTGGCCAGGTCCACGCCAATGCCTTCAAGGCTTTTGACGAGCCGGGGGAACCCTTCGGCCACGGGTGAACGGTCCCCCAGCTTGGCCTGACACGCCTGGGCGTCGCCCGGACGGCCGAGCCGATAGGAGAGGTTGCCCAGATGACAGACCGCGGAGGAGACATGGCCCTCGTGGATCGGAGCGTTGAGGTCGGAGGTCTTGCGGCTGCGCAGCGCCTTGAGGAAGTTGGCCTGGTGACCTTCACCGTTGTCGCCTCGGAACCGACGGATCTCCTTCCCGGTATTGTCGAAGACCGCTCCGCCCAGGCGAAACCCGGCAAAATAACCGCCTTCGTATTGCAGCACAAAGCCCTCTTGCACTCCGCGGAACCGGTCCATCACGACGGCGTCCTTCTCCATCGAGAGATTCCGGTTCTCGAGGACGATGGGCAGTTGCGGATACTCCATGAGCGTGAACTGCGTGTTCGGCGTCTCGGCCGCGTCGTCATAAGTGAACCGTCCACCGAGGCCGATGAGGCGCCGCGGAAAGACGGCCCCAGGGATGAACATGCGGCAGGCGTCGAAGGCGTGAATGCCGCTGTTGCCCAGGTCACCATCGCCCGTGGACCAGAACCAGTGCCAGTCGTAGTGCAGCTTCGGGCGCGTCAGGGGCTCGAGCGGCGCCGGCCCGCACCAGAGATCGTAATCGAGGTCGGTCGGTATGAAGGGCGCGCACTTGCCGATGGGCGGACGATGCTCGAACCAAACGATGTGCGCCCAGAGGGGTTTGCCGATGTGCCCTTCCCGCAGCCAGGCGGCCGCCCCGCGCAGTCCGGGACAGGACCGATACTGGGTGCCCGACTGGACGATGCGGCCGGCGCGCTGGGTTTCCTCGACCATTCGCGCACCTTCCCCGACGCTGTGCGAGATGGGTTTTTCGACATAGACATCCTTGCCGGCGCGGAGTGCCCAGACGGTCAGGAGCGCGTGCCAGTGGTTGGGGGTGGCGATGACCACCGCGTCCACATCCTCGCGTTCCAGGACCAGGCGCGGGTCGGTGGCGGTGAAGGCCGTGGTGCCGCGCTGCTTGAGCTTGTCCGCGTGCGCCGCCAGGCGTTTAGGATCCGGCTCGCCCAAGGCCGTCACGCGCACGCCCGGCGCCTGGGAGAAGCGTTCGACGTGCTGACCGCCCTTGCCGCCGAGGCCGATGACCGCCAGGCGCAGGTCGTCATTCGCACCCAGCACGTTCAGGGACGGGGCGGCGAGGGCCAAGCCGGTCAGGCTGGTGGTCTTGAGGAAATCGCGTCGGTTGAGTTTCGAGGGTGTCATGGCGTGTTTCATAGTCGGAACAGTTGGTGCGCGTTGCCGCGCAGGATGAGGGCTTCGGTGAAGGCGGGAAGCTTGAGACTGCGGAGAGGTTCGAGGATCTCCTTCGGTTGAACCCACGGATGGTCGCTGGAGAAGAGCAGCTTGTCGGCGCTGGTAAGGTTCTGTCGCCAAGGTGCGCATGACTCTCAGTTTTTCAATGACTGAACGGCGCCGCGCCCGGTCCCAAAAACGTCCCGCACCGCTTCGAGGTACTTCATGCCGTTCACCGTGTCGGGTTCGAGGTAGCTGCCCTCCGTCCATTCGTTCCAGCAGTTGATGTTCAGCACACGTGGACCGCTCTTCTGGTCCAAAAGCCGGTTCTTCGCCATCAGCAGCGCCATTCGGAAACGATCCGGGGTATTGTCTTTGATGGTGTGGGTGAAGGGATAGCCGGAGTTGTCCAAGGTATCGCGCTGATCGCATCGCGGACTGGGATCCCAGCCCATCGTGATGTTTGGGAAATAGGGGACGTTGAACATCTTGAGCGCTCGATCCCAATAGGCGAAGTACTCGTCGCGCACCGCATCGTAGGCCGTGGCCAGATGCGGCAGCCCCGCGTGGTGGACCCACACGTACGAGGTCACCGAGTCGAAGCCGAGGTCCTGCACCAGCATGGCCGAATCCACCGGCTGCTTGCCGCCGGGCAGAACGGGCTGGCCCCAGGCCACGGCGTTCAAATGCAGCCCAGGCAGGCCGGCGGCTCTGGCTTTCGCCCGGAATCCGTCCAGCGCCGTCCGCGTTGCTTCCACTGACCCAAAGCTCTCCAGCAGCGCAGACAGGTCGTAGAACGAGAAGTAGGGCTTGCCGTCGATGCGCCAGTAATTATCGCGGAGGAAGTAGTCCTTGATGACGTGGTCACCGATTCTCGCGAAGCCCGCCGGGCTCACTTTGCCCGGATAGATTATTTTCCTTGGTTCGCCCTTCTTGTAGGGGAACAAATTGCCCTGCCAGTCGTGATTGGCCCACATGAAGGCGAAGTGGAGCCGGGCGTTATTGGTGGCTTTAAGAAAACCCTCGTTTACCGTTCGGTCGAGGAACGGACCGTCATCGTAGTAGTACCAATCAAAGATGAACGCCGCGATGCCGTGGTCAGCGGCGGCGGCGATCTTCCGGGCCATGACCTGGGGGTCTGACTCGTCCTGGTAGCCCCACAACGGCACCTTGGGTTGCTGATGGCCTGGAAAACGCGGTTTGGCGGCTTTGAGCAACTCCCATTCGGACCACCCCAAGCCCTTGGTCTCCGCATTGCGGGGATCATTCGGGTGGTACTGGCCGAAGTAATAACTCGCCACCGTGATCGCTGGAGCGGCGTTCGTCTCCTCTGCCCCCGCGTGCCTTGAAGCCACAAACAACCCCAAAAGGAAGCATCGCGACGAGAAGGCCAGGATGGCGCCAGCCAACGTGGAGGGTCTTGAAAAAGGTCGCCGTGGATGGC
>JAHDYP010000282.1 GCA_023383055.1 Verrucomicrobiota bacterium
AAACAGAACCTGCGGCCCTACTGGCGCCGCAACGGTTGGGAGGCTGCCGACCTCCTCCAGGCCGCGGCCCGCGACTACGCGGCCCTCGCCCAACGTTGCGCGGCCTTCGACGCCGAACTGATGGCCGATCTCACCCGGGCCGGGGGCGAACGCTACGCCAAGCTCGCCGCGCTCGCTTACCGGCATTGCTTCGCCGCCAGCAAATTCGTCGCGGACGAGAACGGCCAGCCGCTCTCTTTCTCGAAGGAGAATTTCAGCAACGGTTGCATCGGGACCTCGGACGTGTTTTACCCGATGGCACCGCAGTTCCTGCTGTTCGGCCCGTCGCTGGCCAAGTCGTTTCTTGTTCCCTTCATGAACTACGCCGCCAGCGACCGCTGGAAGTTCCCGTTCGCCCCGCATGATCTCGGCACCTATCCCCACGCCAATGGCCAGGTCTACGGTGGCGGTGAACGCACCGAGGAAAACCAGATGCCGGTCGAGGAGAGTGGCAATCTGCTCATCCTGATGGCCGCCGTCGCGGAGATGGAAGGCAACGCCGATTTCGCCGGGCTTTACTGGCCGCAGCTCGAGCAGTGGGCCGAGTATCTCAAGGCCAAGGGATTCGATCCCGAGAACCAGCTTTGCACCGACGACTTCGCGGGGCACCTCGCTCACAACGTGAATCTCAGCGCCAAAGCCATCTGCGGTATCGCCTCCTTCGCCAAGCTCTGCGCCCTGCGCGGTGACCAGGCCAAGGCTGACGAATACGCGAAGCTGGCAAGAGAATTCGTCGGGCGCTGGCTCAAGGAAGCCGACGACGGCGATCATTACCGGCTCGCGTTCGATCGCCCCGGCACCTGGAGCCAGAAATACAACATCGTCTGGGACCGAATCCTGGGGCTGGATCTCTGGCCGGCGGCGGCGTTGCGCAAGGAGATGGATTTCTACCGCAAGACACAGAACACCTACGGCCTGCCGCTCGACAACCGTTCGCTCTACACCAAGCTCGATTGGATTCTCTGGACCGCCACTCTCACCCGGGACCGGTCGGATTTCGATGCCTTGGTCGATCCCGTGTTCAAGTTCCTTAACGAAACGCCCGACCGCGTCCCGATGACCGACTGGTATTGGACCCACGACGCGCGCGTCCGCGGTTTCCAGGCTCGACCGGTCGTCGGCGGCGTTTTCCTGCAGATGCTCTACGACCAAGCCGCATGGGCGAAATATGCCGGCCGGGATCGAACCAAAGCCAGCGGCTGGGCGCCCATGCCGGTGCCGCCGGTGGTGCGGGTCGTGGTGCCCACCGCCGAAACGGAATCAGTGAGTTGGCGATACACCATGAGGCGACCGGGCGATGACTGGTTCGCGGCTGACTTCGACGATGCGAGTTGGTCGGAAGGTCCCGCTGGCTTTGGCACTGAAGGCACACCCAGCGCGATCGTCCGCACGACCTGGAACACGCGCGATATCTGGTTGCGTCGGACCTTCACGCTGCCGGCCGGCGAAGTCCACAAAGTGGGATTCCAGATCCACCACGACGAAGACGTGGACATTTATCTGAATGGCGTCCTGGCCGCGCGCTTGAAGGGTTACACCACCGCATACGAGTATGTGCCATTGACCGCTGCGGGACGGGCGGCGCTCAAGCCGGGCGCGAATCTCATCGCGGTGCACTGTCGGCAGACTGGCGGGGGGCAATACATCGACGTCGGGTTGGTCGAAGAGGTACCAGCCAAGTGAGCGGACCGCGAGCCTCCTCCATTGAGGTTTGGAACACATGGAGTCGGCGGAAGATGTCGCGATCAGGCGATCATCGGTTCCTGGCTAGAGATTGTGCGGTTGGTCATCTTCGGCATCCTGATGGGGTCGCCGGTTTACATGGGGCTCGTCTCATCACCGTTGAAAGACCTCTTCGAGCGAATGGTGGCTTTTCGGCAAGGCGGCTTTCCGCTGGGCAATAAAGTGGGTGGGGCGATTGCTGTCGGGGCCGGCCGCAATACCGGGTTCGAGTTGGTCCTTCAGCAATTGATTATGTTCATGCTCTCGCAGGAGATGATCGTGGTGGGCGATGGGAAACCGGGGAATCACTGGGGCGGCACCATCCAGTCGCAGGGTGAAGAACTAACGAAGGATGAGGGCAGCCTTAACACCGTCCGCGGCGTCGGCAAACGGGTCGCCGAAATCGCGATGCGCATGGCGGCCTCGGCGAAATAGCAAGTGCTGCCGCTTGACACTCGCCGCGAGTAAGCAATACCTACCAGCGTGATTGCGACCCTACCGCCTGGGGACGGCCAGGAAGGCTTGGGACGCGATGATTCTTGAGGGGCGCGCCGGGTCATCGCGGGTGGTGGTGGTGGCCTTGCCAATGAGACACCCGTCGTCGTTCATGCCCAGGTACTGCGTTTGTTCAAAACCTGCTCGATTCGGTAGTGGTGTCACGACGTTTCCAGTGACGAGAAAGCAGGAGAACTTCGGATTCCACAGTGCCGGATGCATATCCTCGGGTGGCAGATTATAGGCCTGTAACAGGACCTCGTCTCGATTGTTGATCGCCACGGCGACCACGCTGTCGAATCCCGGCGGACAAGGCAATGCGACCATGCCGTCGGACGCGGTCCACATGAACGGACGACTTTGAAGAAAGGTATGTGGGCCAGTGTGATGGCCTTGGATTCCAAGGCCGAAGGGGATTTTCATCTCGAGTTGTGCTTCGGTCAGTTCCCTCCGGACGTGCTTGGAGGAGCTGCCCACCACATGACCGGCTTCGTTGATATCCGCGGCTGACCCGCGATCCGAATACCCAGGCAGCACGCCGAGCGACACCATCCCTTCACCCGGCCTCCAAAGAAACGGACGCGTGACCAAAGGGAACTCCAGGTCGCCGGGAATCGAGGCGTTACCAACCACCCAACCGCGATCGTTGATGCTGGATGCCTGGCTTCCACGGCCTCCGAGCGTGCCCAAATCCTGGGTGCCCTGACCCGGCGTGAAGAGGAATGCTCGCCAGCCGTCATGGCGGTCATCTCCCTCATCGCGAGGAGTGTCGGACCATCCGACGATTTGTCCCGCGCGGTTGATCGCCGCTGGCGGCGCCTGGTTTCCGCCCAAATCCGGGAAGCGCTGAAGGTCGCCCCCGTGGACCCCACGGAATGGTATCCAGCAGAGGTAGGGTTCATCGAAGTAACCCGCGAACTCACCCAGATCATTGATGGCACACAGGGCGGAGGGACCTATGGGTGTGGCATGAGGCAACACCACGTTCTCCAGGCCCCTTTCCGGAGTCCAGATTGCCGCCGTGCTGTTCGTGCCGTCGTCCGCCATCAGCCTTCCCGCGACCTGGCGGTGTTCGTTGATGTCCGACGGCCAAAACCTGGGATCGACATCAATGAACTGGTAATCCGCGGATTCCCATGCCGCCGCCTCCGAGTCTGACGGTTGATTGATCCCATCCAGACGGACCCCGCTCGCACCGAGCGTCAACCCCACAATCAGCGACCAGATCGCAACCCGATCCCTCGTTGCCAGTCGCGTTGACCGATCACGGTCGCCATCCAACAACCGCCGAATCCTCGACTCCAAATGGTGTTCACCTCGCAGTATCGACAGGGTGAGTGTTGGTCCAGGCGCCTTCGCACACTGCAGAGCCAGGGCAAGGAGGGTTTCGGCGTAGTTTGAGGGGGAGGAATCGCGCAGCACGTGGTTGTCGCAGAGTTCCTCTCGAGCCCGGTCCAGTTCTCGATTCATCCAATGCACCAACGGGTGAAACCAGAGTGGGATGGTGACCAACCGTTGCAGCCGCAGCACCCACGGATCACGGCGTTGAATGTGGGCAAATTCATGAATGAGCACTCGCGCCAGGGCATCCTTGTCATCCCCCTGCACCGCCTCCTTCGGGAGGATTACCCACGGACGAATCAACCCGGTTACGCTTGGCGTGCTCACCTGGGAGGAGACCATGATCGCCGGCCGGCTTTCCAAGGGCACAACCTGATCAACCCGCGCCAGCACTTCCCGGTAACCTCGTCCGTCCAGCGGGGTCGTCCCCTTTCTCAGTCGCCGCACGCGAACCCATCCCACGGCGAGACGCGCCATCAGGAACACAACGCCACCCGCCCAAACCGCCCAGCCCAGGAGTAGGAGGTTGGGCCAGACGGAATTCCCAATTTCGTCCGACTGCTGGATGACCATCCGTGGAATGGAGTCGAGCGCGTTCGCCTGGGGCGCTGGAACGATCGCAGGCGATTCGGCTGCTACGAGCTCTCCCTGCGCCGGGGTATCGCGGCCATCAATCTCGGAGTTGGCATCGGTGACCAGGTCCGAGCCCCGTAAGGATGGGATCTGCCACACCGGAATCCTCCACCCCAAAGGCGGAAGCATAACCAGGAACAGTGGCAGGCTCGCCACGGTGATTAGCGCTCCCAGCCATAGGCCGTGCCGTAATGCCGGTCGGTGCCTGGCGAAAAGTGCCGCTGCCATGGCCACCACACCGAGAACCAGACTCAGCCCAAGGAGACCGTGAATCGGCCACGTTCCATATTCCGCGGCCAGCCAATGAGGGATCGCATTCATGAAGCCTCCTTTTTGGACGATTGCTCGATGAGGTCGCGGATGCGGCCCACTTCCTCCGGTGTCAGTGTCCGGCCTTGGAGTAGCGTCAGGACCAGGCTTTCGGCCGAACCTCCGAACGCGCTGTCCACCAGCCGATTCACCAGTTCCTTCATCGTCCTGGTGCGGGTCGACTTGGCCGAGTAGTAGTGCACCTGCCCGTCCATCCGCCGTTTCAACCAGCCCTTGCGCGTCAGCCGTTCCATCAACGTATGCACGGTGTTACGGGCTACTCCTCTCCGGTGCTCAAGCGCTTCCCAGACCTTGGTCACCGTGACCTCGCCTCCCTTCCAGACTTCCTCCATGATTTCCATTTGTGCCTCGGAGAGGCGAGGTGGTTTGTTGGCGGTGGATTTCATTTGAGACTTTACTGGTATGTCGATTGAGCCCGGGAGATCCCGGGGCTACCTACTACTGTAGGATGAATGTGCCTACAGTAGTAGGAGGCGTCAAGAAATTTGTTGTCGCTGGTTCCCCGTGCCGCTGCTAATCCTCGATGCACATGGCGAACTTGTCGCAAACGTCGCCCGCGTCCGCGTCCAGCGCCACGGACTGGCTGCGGCCGTCGGTGTTGGCGTTGATCGCGGCGAACCTGGTCCCGCTGGTCGGGGTGCTCTGGTTCGGGTGGCAGGTGTTCCCGCTGCTGCTGTTGTTCTGGTTCGAAAACCTCATCATCGGCGCGTTCAACGTCCTCAAGATGTTGCTGGCGTCGCCCGCCGACGGCAAGAGTTGGGCGGCCAAGTGTTTCCTGGTCCCCTTCTTCAGCTTCCACTACGGCATGTTCACCCTGATCCACGGGGTGTTTGTCATCGGTCTGTTTGGCGGTCAATTCCGGCACGGCGCACCGTTCCCGGGTGTCGAGACGGTGCTTGAGCTGATCCGCCGGGAACATCTCGGCTGG
>JAHDYP010000283.1 GCA_023383055.1 Verrucomicrobiota bacterium
CCCGCACAGGGGACTTTCACCCCATCAGTTCACGCCCATGTCAGGCGCACACCAGTCGCGGCAGGCAACACCGGATGACCACCTCCATTTCAATCTTGAGCCCTGAACCCGGCGTGCCTGCGCTCACACGTTAGCCGTCATCGCACCGCACCATGAAATCGAAGTTCCTCATTCTTGCGGTGGCTGTGGTCGCTCTCGTCGGCGGATTCTTCTTGGGCACCTGGCGCACCGCTGCTTCTTGGAATCGCTTGTTTGAGCATTACGTTTATCAGCGTGATTCACTCGATATCCAGCGTTTCACCAGAGCGTTGACGTATTTCCGTGAAGGCAAGCAGGAGGACGCGCTGATGGTTTTGGAGACGCACTTGAACGGCTCCATCATTACGTTCGTCACCTACGACCAGGTCCCACCTGCACAGCGAGAGGAGTTTGTTCCCCGCGCCATTGCAGTTGCACGCGCGTATCGTTCACAGCACCCTTGGAAGAGCTCGTCCGGTGACGTTGACGAAAGTGTTAAGAAGGTTTTGGAGACACTTAGATGAAAGACAAGTTGACGGCTAACCATCCGGCTGCAGGCAAGGCCGGGATCACGCCTCAGCATGCAAACACCATTGGCCGGCGTGACTGAGCCGGGTCGTTCGACTTTGAAGCGTGATCGTATGTCGTCGGCGTTCCACAGGAAACGACGGAGGGAACGGAGCCCCGAGGCGTCCTCGGCTGCTTCCGTTACCTCGTCTTCGACCGTCGCGGCGTTGCCACGGCTCGTTCCAGGGGGCGCAGCATCCGGTCATCCGCGTCCTCCGCGCAATCCGCGGTCTGTGCCCGGGCACGGAGCTGTTTCTTTCCTGAGCAAGTCGACCAGACGCGCCAGCCAATGCCGGGAGAGCGTCTCGGTTCCAATCGAGCGTCAGCGGCCCGGCATGGCTGCGCTTTCCGGGTTGGCCTGCACAGCGGCCGGGGTCGATTCGCAGCGGTCTTGACCAGCTTGGCCCTCCCTCGTAGCGTCTGGCCATGAGACAGGTTTTAATCCATCCGGGTGAGGACGGCTACTGGGTGGCCGAGTGCCCGAGCCTGCCGGGATGCGTATCCCAGGGAACGACTCGGGAGGAGGCGATCCGCAACGTGAAAGAGGCGATCGAGGGATACATCCTTTCCCTCCAGGAGGATGGGATTCCGGTACCGGAGGACAAGCTGGATGCACTGCTGCTCGCAGTATGAGCAAGCTGCCGACGGTGTCTGGGGAGCAGGTCGTTGCCGCCCTTCGGCGGATCGGTTTCCGGGTTCGCCGTCAGCATGGGAGCCACATCATCATGCGCCGAGACGAGCCGTTTGCGCAGACGGTAGTTCCGGCCCATCGAGAGCTGGATCGCGGCACCTTGCGGGCGATTCTAAGGCAGATCGATCTGAGCGTGGAGGACTTCATTCGCTTGCTTTGAGGCAGGCCAACCCCTATGAAGCCCGCGCGGTCAATAGGCAAAAAGCGTCCGAAAGGAGATTTTTCCTCCACGACTGAACCGACGGGCTTTGCGGTGTTGTGCCAGCTCACCCCATCGTGTCGGCCTTGTATTCGGTTCTTATTCATCAACTCGCGGGTTTCGCCTAGCCTTCCTCCCCACGGTCGGTCGCCCTTCCGCAGTTGGCTTCGGCTGGTGTTTTATCTTTACGGTTCATACACAGGGGACTTGAACCCCTTTTGGACTGCGTCCATGCTGGGCGCACACAATTCGGTGGAGACGAACCGCCGCCCCGCTTCTCCGTTCAACGCTTGGCGGCAGTTCCCAAGTATCTTGTGCGCTCCACCGTCCCGGTCGGCGGCGGTCGCTCACCTCTGTCGTTCGCCCGTTTTCTCAGCTCCCGCATCACCATTGCACGGCTCGCCCCCGGTTGGTATCGTCTGGTCATGAAACTGCAGGAGTTGGAGCGGAAAGCGCGCAGTTTACCTGAGTGCGACCGCGCGAACTTGGTGCTGTCGCTCATGGACAGCCTTGGGGATCCCGGAGATGACATCTCTGACGAGGAGGTTTACCAGCGTGACGCGGAGTTGGAGGCTGGCAAGGTGGAGCCCATGTTGCAGGAGGAGTTCGTGCGTCGGGTGCGGGATGAGCGTGGCCGATGAGGGTCGTATATCATCCCGCCGTCCAGAGGGACGTCGACCGTGTGCGACGTCGCTATGACCAGATTTCACCTCGGCTGGGTGATGCGTTTTAGGAGGAATTGATGATGCTCATCGAGGCGGCACGAGCCACACCGGAGCGTTTTCATCCTTCAGATGGAGGATTGCGACGAGTGAATCTGAAGCGTTTCCCGTATCATTTTCTATATCGAGTTCTGCCGGGAGGGATTCGGGTCGTTGTGGTCCGCCACCATCGGAGGCACCCACGCTATGGTAGCAGTCGGATTTAGGGCGAACAAAACGCTTCACGCAACAGCCACCCGCTTCACCATTTGCGGATGGTCCGGAGAACTGGAACGTCGGATCGGCTGTCGACGTTCCCTTCCCGGTGGCTGTGCGGGGTCGTTCGGCATTTAACCCATCGACCTTCATGCGATCCACCCTGCGGTACACATCCACGGTGTTCACCATCGCCGTATTGGTGGTCGCGGGATCAGCCTGCACGACTTCCAAACAGATAGGTCCTGAGAGTCAGGGCAGGTTGTTCCTCGAGCGGGCGGATTACGACCGGCGCATAGAGCGGGCAGTCGGTGATGTCCTGGGCGAACACCGATTCTTCATTCCTTGGTTGGTTCTGCAAGGCAGTGAGTCGTCGCTTTGGTTCGTATCAGAACGGTTCCATTCGTTGACTGATTTCGAGCGGGTGTTCGTGCATATCACGAAAGGTAACGAGGTGCATGTGGAGATCCAGCACCGCGAGATTGCGCTGAGCGATTGGCACTTCGGGGACGGTGATCGTTTCTTGGCTGAAGCCGAGGTGATGAGGATGAACATTCAGGACCGCCTCTCGGAAGACACTTTGAATGCGAGGCAGTAAGAAAGACACCAAGACAGAACCCCTGCCGAATCGGGTAGCCGAGGGGATTGACCCCTCGGCCCCACACACCATCCGCCTTCGCCCCGGCTTCGGCGGGACGAGCCTGACATGCGGGTCCGCGTCAGGCGGTTTCGGTCAGATTAACGGAGGCAGGATCCCGGTTGGGGTTCCGCTTTCCGTAATGCAGTTGGATCCACTGTGCCCTCGGCTGACTTCTGTGCCCTCACGACGGGCCTCTCGATCCCGCAGTTGCTTCTGTCTAATGCTTGCGCCATCCCCCCGATCATGAAGACCGGGTGGACAACCGTGTTCCCGCACAGGGGACTTCCCTGCCTCGCCGAGGTTCTCCATCGTTCGGCATCGGTATGCGCGCCTTGAAACATCCCCTGATCGCCGGGGGCACGCTGATCCTCGGCCTCGGAGCGGTCGTATGCGTTCCTAATCTCATCCGTGCTCGGAGCACGCCGGTCACAAATGCCTGCGTGAATAACCTACGACAGTCTGCTGGGGCCAAGCAGCCGTGGGCACACCATGCCTCATCGCGAAGATGAAAGCAGGGCGCGCCGCAGCCTCTCTCCCGGGTCCGACCCCGACCTCGAAGAGCTCGCAGACCGGGGCCCAAGTGCGGTTGCCAACTGCCCGATGCCGACGATACACTCGGACCATGCGCGCCAAACCTCTTTCCCCATGGGCGATGGCATCACGCCATCGTCGAGGCCGACCGGGAGGCCGAGACATTGACCCTCTACCTGAATGGCCGCAAGGAGGCCGCGGCCCGGGCGTGAACGCTTCCGTTTCGTTGGCCAACGACGGCGATCTGCACGTAGGCGGCACGCCCGACGGTCGTTACTTGAACGGCGCGCTCGCGGACGCGGACACGACGATCGAGGGACTCTACGCCTGGCAGTTCGACGGCCCGTTTCTCCGCGACTTCGCCGGCCGCAGACCGTTCGACGCGAGGCGGACCGCGGGTGCCATCGAGGCACAGTGACATGCCGAACATTGCCATGAAAAGCTTACACGTCGGGTTCATTTGCCTCAGCCTCTCCGCGGTGGTCGCCATGGCAGCGAACGACGCTGCCTCAGAGCCGAAGCTCCGAAACGATCCGCCTTCACCGGTCGAATACCTCGCGCACATTCCCCGGCTGCAATACGTCAACTCGATTGTGATTTCGCCTGACGGTGGCACCGTCGCCACGCTTCGGGGAGAAAACACTTCGTGGAACGAAGGCGGCAAACCGCTGGCGCTGCAGGTCTGGTCGGTACCTGGAGGCGATCTGGTCTGGACAGCCAGGTCCCCAGTGTTCCGATTGTTGACCTTCTCGCCTGACGGCAAACGCCTGGTGGGTATTACCGAGGACACCCGGGTTACCATCTGGGACGCCTCGAACGGCCGAGTCAGATCCCGATTATCCGCGAGGAATATGTCCTTCTCAGCAGCGGTGTTCAGTCCGGACGGCCAGACTCTGATGACTTCGATCAACCGGTTCGAGGGAGGAGGCGGTATCCCCATGCAACCCAGCTCCGGCGCGATTCAACTGTGGCGGGCGAAGAACGGGCGCTTGCTGCGCGAATTGACAGCCCAGACCCGGCCGGTCTGGGCTTTGGCGATTTCACCCGATGGAAAGAGCCTGGCCGCAGCCCAGCAAGGCCCCGGTCCGGGGGCCACCGTCAACCTGCTCGACCTGGCGTCCGACTCCACCCGCCACACCCTGGTGTTGGGGGACGACACCTTCCTCGTATCTTCCGTGGCGTTTTCGCTGGATGGACGATGGCTGGCCGCCGCGAGCGGCACGCTTGCCGCCAAGGGAGAAGTCAGGCTTTGGGACGTGGCATCCGGCGAGTTGAAACGGAGGGTCACGGACTCAGACCTCGGCGCGATGTCCGTGGTGGGGTGGGAAGCTCAGGTTGCGTTCGCTCCTGAAGGCACGATCCTGGCCATCGCGGGCGATGACCAGACCATCAACCTATGGGGCTTGGCGCATGATAAATGGCGAGGAAGCTTGGGGCCCGACGTTCCTCCTAAGCCTGGGCGTTACGTCATGCAGTTTGTGCGTGACGGCCTGCTGCTGGCGGGCGTCAACTGGTTCCAGCAGGTCGAAGTCAAGCTTTGGAATTACCCGGGAAATCAGGCAGCCTCGGCGGACGACCGTTGAACCCATGAAGACCCAATGCATCATCGGAATGGCCGGTCTCCTGTTCACTGTGACCTCCATCGCACAGGAAACCACGATCACCGTAACACCCGAGCTGACGGACGAAATCCTCGCCAACCCCGGCATGGGTTGGCAG
>JAHDYP010000284.1 GCA_023383055.1 Verrucomicrobiota bacterium
AACGTCAGTTGGACCGACCATGGCCACGAACGAACCGGACCGGAATTCGATGGCAAGCACTTCGCCGAGATCCCCAACGCGGACGACTTCTCGATCATAGACCAGGACTTTACCGTCGCCACCTGGATCAACACGACCGCGGACGGCTCGATTCTCGCCCTCACCACCCCCGGTGACCAATGGGTCCCCGATGGTCGCGCCCTCTTCTTGCGCAACGGGCGGCTCACGTTCGATGTGGGCTGGGTCGGCGCCGTGACGGCGTCCGCATCCGTAACCGACGGGCAATGGCACCACGTCGCCATGACCTGGTCGCACGCGAACGGTTCGGTGACACTGTTTGTGGACGGCCAACCGGACGGCACGGGCAGCCTCAAACCGCGTCACCCGCTCGTGTCGCCCGTCCTGCGGGTCGGATTCACCGCACCCAACTTCCCGGAATCGCCGTGGTTCCGCGGGCGGCTTGATGATCTGCGCCTTTACGAGCGTGCCCTGGACCATACCGAAGTTGCCGCGCTGGCCCGTCAAACACCCCGCAACGAGTTGCTGGCCGCGGCTTTGATCGGCGGTCCAGACTCCGCCCGCTGGCTCACCACGCAGGACGGCCACCTCCGCCTACACCTGCCCGCTTCGCCAAACCCAGTCCACTGCAAGGTCCTGCTCTGGCGCGGACCGCGCGCGGCCCTGCCCGAGTTCGTCGCCCTGGTCAAAGCCTCGCCGCCTCCCATCGACCTCGTCCCGTTCACGCGCGGTGGCCCCCCACGCTGGCCAGAGAAACTCGTCACCCAAGGCACTCTCGGCACCAACAACGGTCCCTATGCCGTCGACACGCTCACCGAGCCGGACCCAAATCCGTGGCGTTCCTGGATGCGTTTCGGCGGCCTCGATTTCTTCCCCGACGGCAAACGCGCCGCCCTCACCACCTGGAACGGCGATGTCTGGTTGGTTTCCGGTGTGGACGGTGATCTCCGCGAACTGACCTGGCAACGCATCGCCACGGGGCTCTTCCAACCGCTTGGCCTCCGCATCGTCGACAACAAAATCTACGCGCTGGGCCGCGATCAAATCACGCGCCTCCACGACCTTAACGGCGATGGCGAAACCGACTTCTACGAAAACTTCAACAACGACTGCATGGTCAGCGAACATTTCCACGAGTTCGCCGCCGACCTCAAGACCGGTCCCGACGGCAGCTTCTATTACATCAAATGCGCCTGCCACGGCACCACCGCCAAACACCCGCATCACGGCACCGTGATGAAAGTCTCGAAAGACGGATCGACCCTCGAGGTGGTCGCCCGTGGTCTCCGCGCCAACAACGGTCTCGGCGTCGGCCCGCGCGGCGAACTGACCAGCATCGACAACCAGGGCCATTGGATGCCCGGCAACCGCATCAATTGGATCAAGCCCGGCGGCTGGTACGGCTATCAATGGGCCTGGAACCCCGAGAACCGCACCACCTACGACGAGCCCCTCTGCTGGATGCACAACTTCGTCGATCGCTCCGGTGGCACCCAACTCTGGGTCCCCACCGACGCCTGGGGCCCCTTCCGCGACGAAATCATCACCATTTCCTACGGCATGGGGCATATCTTCCTGCTGCTCAAAGAAGAAATCGACGACCAGATGCAGGGCGCCGTCACCCGTTTCCCGCTCGAATTCGAAACCGGCGTCATGCGCGGCGCCTGGCATCCCCACAACGGCCAACTCTACGCCGCCGGTCTCTACGGCTGGGCCGGCAACAAAACCAAAGCCGGCGGTTTCTACCGGATTCGCGCCACCGGCCAGCCCGTCCGCATGGTCAACGCGCTCCACTTCGTCCGCGATGGCCTCGTGCTCTCCTTCACGGATCCCCTCGATCCCGACAGTGCCACCGACCCGGGCAATTATCACGTCACCGCTTGGAACTACCGCTGGACCGCCGAATACGGCTCCCCCGATTTCAAATCGAACGGCCAGGAAGGACGCGACACCTGGCCGGTCGCCGCCGCCACGCTCTCGGCCGACCGCCAGACGGTCTTCCTCGAAATCCCGGACGTTCAACGCGTAATGCAGCTACACCTTGCCTTCAACCTGAAGTCTGCCGACGGCGCAACCGTCGACAACTTCGTCCACGGCACCATTCACCGCCTCGCTCCCACTTCCGGCATCGAATGGCTCGGCCCCAACCCCATCGCGCGCGCCCGGCAGGAAGCCATCAGCCTCGACCACGCGCGACCGCAACTGGTTCAAACCCTCTCCAGCACCGCCCACCCGGGGCAATCGGACCTCCGGCTCTCGCGGCTCCCGGCCCTGTTCGTGCCGACCCATACCCCGCCCAGCTCTTACCTGGATGCCGGCCCCTTCCGCTCCCGCTGGCAGGGCTACCTCAAACTCGACCTCAACGACGACGTCACCTTCGCCTTCGAAGGAACCGGTTCCGCCCAACTCATCGTCAATGGCGAACCCGTGCTCGACGCCCAAGACCATCCGCTCGGCTCAACCCACGGCAAACCCGTCCGCTTGCGCAGCGGTTTGAACCGCTTCGAGCTCGAATACGCAAGCCCACTCGAGGGCGATGCCGAGTTCCGCCTCTCCTGGTCCTCCCCGCGCATGCCGCCCGAACCAATACCAGCCACCGCGTTTGTTCACGACCCCGAAGATCCCACCCTGCGCCAAAGCCTCCTCGCCCGCGAAGGTCGCCATCTCTTCGCCCTACACCAATGCGCCCGCTGCCACCAACCCTCGGCACCCTGGTCGCCCCACGCCATGCCGGAACTCTCTGCGGACAGCCCCTCCTTCAACGGCATCGGCAGTCGCCTGAACGCACCCTGGATCGCTCAATGGTTGCTCGACCCGAAGACCCTCCGCCCCGACGCACTCATGCCCCAACTCCTCGCCGGTCCGCAAGCCACCACTGACTCCGCCGACCTCGCCGCCTTCCTTGTCACCTTGCTCGAACCTAAAGATCCTTCCAGGACTGACCTCCCGGCCGTGGCGGCCGACCAGGAACGCTCGACGCAAACCACCACGCTCATCGCCGATGGCGCCTCGCTCTTCGCCAACCTCGGCTGCGTCGCCTGCCACACGCTGCCCGGCGAATCGCCAGACGATCGGAGCGCCGGCCTCCGGCACGGCGATCCCACCCTCGATAATGATCCCCGCGTGCCGCTCCATCATCTCGCCGCCAAGTGGCAGCCGCCGGCGCTCGACACCTTCCTGCGCGCACCCGCCGCCCACTTCCAATGGACGCGAATGCCCGATTTCAAACTGTCGAGCGCCGAGGCCTCCGCGCTTACCGCATTTCTGCTCGAGCGCACCGGCGGCATTTCCGCGGCGCCCGCACCCACTGACCTCCAAACTCCGCTCGAACCCGGCGATGCCGATCGCGGCCGCCAGCTCGCCGCTTCGCTCGGTTGCTTCGCCTGTCATACCCTCGATAACTCCCGCAATGAATCGAAAGCTCCGACACTCGCCCAGCTCACCACCTCGACCTGGGATCGCGGCTGCCTGGCTGCGTCCCCCACCCCGCGCGAAAGCACCCCGAACTTCTCCTTCACCGAACACCAGCGTTCGGCGCTGCAGGCATTTGCCCGCGATGGTTTCCCCGCAACCCTGGAACGCGATCCGCCCGCTGAGTTCGCCGAACGCGCCTACCTTACTCTCCAGTGCCAGGCCTGCCACCCCCGCGACCTCGAAACCGATCGCCTCACGCAATTGTCCGCGCTCACGCCCGCTCAGACGAATCCCTACGATGACGAAGATTCCTCGACCGGCGGCAGCGTTCACCTCGGCCGCCCACTGCTCACCTATGCCGGCGAAAAGCTCTATGCCGGATGGATGCAACATTTCCTCGACGGCACTCTCCCCTACAAACCCCGGCCCGAACTCCAGGGTCGCATGCCGGCCTTCCCTCCCTTCGCCACCGGCCTGGCCACCGGCCTCGCCCATCAGCATGGCTATCCCGCCCAGTCCGCTCCGCCAGCCGCTGCCAACCCGCAACTCGCCGAAATCGGCCGGCGCCTGACCCTGGTCGATGGCGGATTCAGCTGTATCGCCTGCCACAACGTGGGCACCCAGCGCGCGCTCGCCGGCAAAGACACCGCCACAGTTGATTTCACCTGCATCGCCGAACGCCTGCGCCCGAGCTATTACTGGCGTTACGTCCGCGACCCCGTCCGGCTCGTTCCCTCGACCATGATGCCCCGATTCATCGGCGAGGACGGCACCACCCCGATCAAGTCCTTCTATGAGGGCGATCCCCAGCGGCAGTTCGACGCCATCTGGCATTACCTCGATTCGCTGCGCCCTCCCCCAACCCGCTGATCCAGCATCGGGACGACCGCGGGCAGACTTGTCCGCTGGAGGGCCGAGTTATACGAGGCCGATGTTCCTGGACGCATTCAAGAGGCGCAGTCGCTCCGGGAAGAGACCTCTATTCATGGGCCTTGGTCGCACCGCCTTCATCGCCACCTTTATCGTGGCGCCTCGTGGCAACATTCAAGTTTCAGGCAGAGGTCAATCAGGTCGCGAACAAGTTCACGACGAAGGCTTTGATGGCGATGCGAATAGGTTCTGAAACGGCGCCGTGCCGGAGGCCGGCGCTCCGTGCACCTCGAGAAACGCCGAACACATCCCACGCCCCCGAACTTCGCGAAGCGTCTTGGACTGCGGTGCCCCCGCACCGCTTTGGGGTGCGTTCGAATGTGCAGGGTGCGCTCGATCCTCACAGTTCGCCCCCACATCCCAAAAAGCGGCAGAGGGCCGCAGCACTCCAAGACCGCTCGCGGATGCACGACGCGGCTCCGAACCTCCAGAAGCGCCCTGGAGTAGGCGCGCGGCTCGCTGCGCCGAAGCTCCGAGCGAAGGCGGGGTGGCTCGCTCCTCCAGACGTGATCAATTGGAGCGTGAGGTCCGATGGTCCCGTGGTCCCGTGGTCCCGTGGTCCTCTGGATCTTCGCATCACCACATCCCGGACCATCACGACCCCACGTCATGATGGCCCGGGACGCAGCCATGAACTACGGAACCAAAACCCGATAGAACTTCGCGCGCGATCCGGCGGCGTGAACATCCGTCAACTGCACCGTGCCCCCAGAGCTCGTCCCCACCTGCACCTTGCTCCACCGATCGAGGTCGAATGAAGACTCCAGCACGCACACCGCCCCTTCAACCGGGCAACTCGCAATCGCGTGGAAGACGCCGTCAGTGCCCAGTTCGGAGGTTTGGATCGAGAGCGGTTCGGGTAGCGGCAGATTCAGGCCCTGGGT
>JAHDYP010000285.1 GCA_023383055.1 Verrucomicrobiota bacterium
GGCTGGGGCGATATTGGCGCGATCGTCTGTGACGTGATCGGGCAGTGGCTCATCGTGGGGGGCGCGGTGCTGGGTATCGTCGGCTGGCGACAGATTTATCGCGGACAGGGCGAGCTCGTGTGCACCGGCCTGTATCGGCGGATCCGACATCCCCAGTATGCCGGTTTCTTCCTGTTCCTGTTGGGCAGCAGCATCAATTGGCTGACCCTCGTGACGTTGCTGATGTTGCCGGTCTTGTTGGTTGTGTACTATCGGCTGGCCAAACAGGAAGAAGCGGATGCGCTCGCCCGGTTCGGCGACGAGTATCGCCGCTATCAGGCGACCAGCGGGATGTTCTGGCCCAGAAGTCGGATTTGACGATGCAATACTTCAACCACTACTCCGCGCCGATCCTGGCAGCCGTCCTTTTGGCCGGCGGGCTGTCGCTCGTGTTACGTCGCGGTGGGAAGATGCGCCAGTGGCTGGTCTTGGGCGGGGCAATGGTTGCGCTCGGCGCGGCGTGGGGGATGTTCCGGCCGGTGGCAACGCCGGCGACAGCGGTTGCGGGCCTGCCGTGGCTCCTGGAAGTGCAATCGCCTTACTGTCTCGGTTGTGTTGCGATCAAACCGGCGGTGGACCGGCTGGAGCGTGAACTGCAGGGCCGGCTCGCCTTGCGCCGGGTGGACATCCAAAGCGCCGAAGGGCGCCAACTGGCGAGCCAATACGGGAGCGAACTCACTCCGACATTCATCTTCTTCGACAGCTCGGGCCAAGAGCAATGGCGCAGCGTCGGCCGCCTTGATGTCGCGCGGGTGCGAACCAGCCTTCAGCCATTGGCGAAAGGCGCTGGCAACCGCCACCGGGCCGTGATCCGACCGCCTGCACGCTGGGACTCCTGCTTGCAGAGGTCGATGCTCGAACTCCGCGACGTGCAACTTGGTGGTGGTTTGCTGTGCACATGCAGCGCGCTGTGGCCGCGCGGTGCCATCGTGTCACCCGTCAGGCTTGGATTCTCAATGTAGAAAGACGGCTCTTCGCTGAGCACATGTTGGTTCTCGATCTCGTCGAGGTTCTCTGCCGGTAATTCCGGGCGATGAAGATATTGTGGTGGGCGAGCGGGTCGCAGCGACCTTTGATGCCAAGATAGAGCATGAAGGTCGAGCAGGAGAACCGCTTGCGGGCGATGACGTCATGCGCTTCGAACCGCACTTCTCACCCCGGTCTGATCAAGGGCAGCGCATAGCACCGGGAAAATGCGGCTAGTTGGATTCGTCAAGATCGGGCATAATGCGAGGTAACGATCTATGAAACTCGGAATCGTGATTACGCAGGCCGACCCGGAAACGGTGTTCAACGCACTCCGTCTGGCCAGTTACAGCCTTCAGCAGGGTGACCAGGTGCGAATCTTCCTTTCCGGGCGTGGAGTTGAAATTGACGAAATCGCTGACGCGAAGTTCGACGTGAAGAAGCTGGCGCGTGAAGTCCTCGATGCGGGCGGGGAATTCTTAGCCTGCGGAGCGTGCTTGAAGCTCCGCGAATCCGAAGGTTCGGAAATTTGTCCCCTCTCCACGTTGAAGGACCTTTACGAGGTGATCCGCGACTCGGACAAGGTCATTACCGTGTGAACACGCTTCGGCTATGAGGCTGCGCGAGAGCGGAATGCCCGAAGAGACGTACTGGGAGACGCTCTTCGACGTGCCTCTGATCCTGGACCGACTCGGCGTGGATGCCCGCGTGCGGGATGTCATCGAACTCGGCTGCGGCTACGGGACATTCACGATCCCGGTGGCCAAGCGCATTCCAGGGGCCTTGACGGCACTCGACATCGACGGGGCCATGATCGAGCGAACCAAAGAGCGCGCTGCGGCAGCTGGGGCCTTCAATGTGGTTTATGAACTGCGCGATGTTTTTGTAGATGGTTTCGGAGGTGAACCTGGGAGCAAGGACGCGTGTTTGCTGTTCAACATCCTGCACTGCGAAGAGCCAATCCGATTGTTGCAGGAGGCGGCGAGGGTTGTGAAGCCGGGTGGCGTGGTGCTGGTTATCCACTGGCGCTATGACCCTTCAACGCCCCGTGGCCCCGCCATGGACATCCGGCCACGGCCGGAACAGATCATCGAGTGGGGATCGCAGGCTGGCATGGTTGCCGCGCCCGATTCGATACTGGACCTCCCCCCTTGGCATTACAGCATCACTTTTCGCCGCAGTGCTGCCGAGGTTTGCGGATGACCGGCAGGCTTTGGGCTCTTGTCCAATCGTCGAGATTATTTGGCAACTGTACGGTGGCAATGTGGACCGCACCGAATCCCGTCACGCCCGTTCCCTGGTTGTGCTGGGCCGAAAGTCCCAGTGACAAGCCGAGATTATCTGTTTCCATGTTCCACCGCAGTATGCAACCAAGGCTGGGCCTGCGAATGGATCGCTCGCCAACCGGCTTGTAACCAAGTCCGGGTATCCAGCACTCGGGGCCAGCAACCTTTAACCAGGAAGGACGACAAGATGGCGAGAGCCCAATCACTGACGACCGCCGGCCGCGGCCGGCTTTATGACAGCATGTCGGACGAGGAGTTCGCCTTGTCCCGGTCAACACCAGGCTACCAATTCGCGCCTTCGTGATTTCGCCCGAGCTCGTGCGGATCATGTGGCTCCAGGGCATGCGTCGCGGAATTGCGCGAATCTTCACGATGGTCTTTCATCGCACGACATGAACGACGCCCCCGCGATCCAGAACCGGTCCGCCCCGATCAACCTCGATCCGGAGCGCTTTCGCGCTGCCGGTCATCGGCTGGTGGACGACATCGCGGATCTGCTCACGGCCCTGCCCGGACGCAAGGTCACCGCCGGCCTGTCGGCCAGTGAAATCCGTGACCGGCTGAACGCTGCCGCCGGAATGCCGGACGACGGCCAGGACGCCGAGTTGCTGCTGGCACAGGCCACCGAGCTGTTGACTCGCGATTCGCTTTACAATGGCCATCCCAGGTTCCTGGGATACGTGACCTCCTCTCCTGCCCCCATCGGCATGCTCGCCGATCTCCTGGCGGCCGCAGTCAATCCCAACGTAGGCGCCTGGGCGTGCTTGGGGTGCTTGAAGTGATCTCAAGCCACCGCCGCGGGCTCGCGGCTTTCCTTGCCTTCCGGCACGCGGGCTTTCCGCAGAAGAATTGGCGATGGCGATTCCGCTAGTCGGGAACGAAAGGTTTGTGGCAGTGGCGGCAGACGCGTTTGAATCGAGGTTTGGCCATCCGCGTCGCTCGCGGCGGCGGACGGGTGCGTCGAGTCTGCTGATCGCTGCGGTTACGTCTGCGAATTTGTTGGAAAGATAAGGGTGGGACAGGGCGGAGTTGGACCAGGGGCAACAAGAGTGGCCCTTGGTGGGCGCAGATTCATGTTCGGTGCATTCCCGGCCCGACGTCCAGACTTCGAAGCTGGCGCCGGGCTATGGCAGACTTCTTTAACAGCAGGGAGATCACATCGACGAAGTGATCATGTAACACGCACCCGAAGACATGGGATATCAGCCCCAACATCAACGGGTTAGGGGTGATGAGATCTTGTAACAGGGCGCAGCTGTCTTGTAACAAGATCTCTAGAGGCCTTGGTTGTGCACAATCCTTCCAAGCTCGAAGTGGGGGATTCGATCTCGCATCCAGCACGATCCCCGAATCAGATAATCGTGGCACCGCGGCGCTGAGACGATCGACGTCATGCTGAAACTCCTTCGGCGAGACGATCTGCGCGAACTGCACGTGCCGGGCCGGAAGTTCGCGGGCGAAGTATTCCAAATCTTCCCGCCAGCGGTTCTCGCGTGAGCTGACGTCGCCTGAGGGTTGGATGGGTGTTTCGACAGAGCTGGCGGTGAGGACCGCCCCCACCATCGCGACACTGGCGAGCACCCTAATCATCGCAGCGTGTCGGCCTGGAACCGGTGCCCATATTTGCCCAGTCGTTGTAGCAGCTACCGGTAGGACTACTGCGGCATCATTCAGGACCGTGCGCAGTGGCCCGCAGCAGTTGCGCGAATCAACTGGTCCGCAACCGCCAAAAGTCTGGCAATTATTTGGAAACCGATCCTACGATTGCCCGGAATTGCACCGCGTCGCACAAACGCGACGGCGGAGTGGAGAGCGGGCCTAACCTCCTGGGCGTCAGGCTTTCACAGCCTTGCAGACGCTTTCAAAATGGCTTGCCAAGCCGAAGCTCGAATACCGGCCCGGCTTCGTCCTGGCGGACTACGCCGCGGCAGCCTTCGCTCTACGCCTTGGCGCTCCACAGCCAGATGGCAAAGGCGGGTACGCTCCGAGCGAAGGCTGGTGGAGCCGAGGGGAGTCGAACCCCTGCCTCGCCAAGCCGTAGCCCCGAGCTATCGGGGCGAAGGCTGGACCTTCTCATTGCGAATGGTAACCATGAAGCCTTATCTCCAATAACATACGTAGATTTGGCCTGGATTATTTGGCAAATGTTTGGAAACATTTCCCAGCATCGCCGATCCTAAGTCACAGGCTTTCAGAGCCTTGCATGGAATCGCATATGGCACTCGAAATCAGAAAATCCAGTAAGTGGTGGTACGGCAGTTGGATGATCAACGGCCGGAAGACGGTCATCAATCTCGGCGTTCCGATCACGGGTAAACGACCACCCAAGCGCACGATGCTCGGCGACGATGAGTTCGAACGATCCCAGGGCCGCGCTCAGGAAGCGCACGATCGCCAGGAGAAGCAACTCACTCTCGATCGCAACGCGGAGTCGGCGCTCAGGAAACTGGTCGAGATCAAGACCGGCAAGCCGGCCGGGTTCCCCAAGCTCGCGGAACTTCCCAAGCTGTGGTTGGAGATCCCGCGGCGTAAGACTCCGGGCAAACACTACGTCGCCCAATGCGCGGCGATCCTCGATCGGTTCGTGGCCTTCGTGCAGGACGCCAAGTCGGGCATCAAGGAGTTCGTGGAAGTGACACCCGAGATCGCCAAGGCGTTCATGGACGCTGAGCAGGCCCGGGGTGTGTCGCCCAGCACATGGAACTACTCGCTCGAATTGCTGCGAACCACGTTCAAACGGTTGCACCCGCAGTTGCCGCATGGCCACAACCCGTTCCGGGAGTTCGTCACCAAGGCGGCGGATACGGTGAGCCGGGT
>JAHDYP010000286.1 GCA_023383055.1 Verrucomicrobiota bacterium
AAATCGAGGCGGAGGGATACTTGCGTTCCCTGACTCCGGCTGAGGAACTGGCGGTATTCCTGTCGATCCGGGCGATGTGCCTGCGGCAGGCGGGGCGGATGGAAGAAGCGAGTGAAGCTTTCGACGTGGCGAGCCGGTTCGCGCCCGGCGTGGCCAGTTACCGGATGATGGCCGGCCGGTGTCGAGAGCAGCCTGATGTTCCGTAGACTGCGAAGACCGTAGGAGAAGACTTATGAGAAAGACTTCAACAAGCGTCGCATGTTTGCTTTTGCTCTTGGTCGGATTTGAAGCCAACGCGTTTTACAACCCGAGCACGGGGAGATGGCTGAACCGGGATCCGATGAGCGAGCGTGGCGGCCCTAATCTTTACACATTTGCTGGAAACTCACCGGTCACGTTCCATGACCTGCTAGGCCTAGTGTGGCTCGTTGAGCGGAACAACGCCCCTATGGCACCGGCCAGGCCTGACGAGGGGGACACCATCGGGCGGTTGGCTGAGCTTGTTGGCCTTGACGCTAACGACTACCGTAACTGGCTAACGCCTGTTGGCGGAACACCATTGCCGACCTCCGCAAATCAGGCACTAACGGCGTGCGACAGGTTCCGAATCCCGAACACGGTCGTAGCGTACTGGGCGGGTGACCTTGGCTGGGCGGGCAGATGGTTTGTCGGATGGAACTCCAGCATCAACTACATGGAAGACCGCGGGTTCCATGTAGAGGAGTATAAGCACCGTGTTGGCGAGCAGTGGACTCTGCAAAGGCTCCTGCCCCTGCGTGCCTACACCAAGCAACTCCACGGATTGTATTTCTGGGGCCACGGTTCGGCGCCATACCCTGCCGATTATCTTATGAGTTCGCATGGGGATGTCATCCTCGCGTTTGCCGGACTGAATCTGAACTATCGCATGGCGTTGGGATTGGTGTTCGCCTGCGATTCCAACAACGGCAAGAACGCACTGATGAGCGGCACACCTGGAAGCATCTGGAAGGGCTTCAGTGGAACGCTTTATCCATGGCCGTTCAGGCATTATCACTCCCGGCACTATATCAAGCCATTCGATCAGGAGACCCACTAGATATGAACGGACGAGCGATGTTACAGGTCGTGTGCTTGTCGGTCATCCTTATCCCTGGGGTCGGATGCCGGACGGACTTGGCAGTGAGGGTCAGAAATGACACGCCGGACAAGGTGGTGATAAGAAGCGACAGCAGTGGCAACGAAATCGAGGTCGAGGCGGGCCGTAGTGCCACTCTACGCCATAGTAGAGGAGACCTGGTCGTAACCAAGAAGTATGACGGGCGGTTCCAATTTCACGACGTGTCAGCAGTTCAAGTAAACCGGGCATTTCGCGCCGTTGCTGATAGGCCCATTGGTCCTGACGCTGTTGTGATCAACGTCGCGTTGCGTACGAACATGATATTGTACGTGGAGCCAGGAAACGACCGTGACCAGCCAGCCGATCACAAGCAACCAACCGGTTACCCTAAACGTGGAGAGCGACTGCCGGATTGACAGGCTTCAGCATGACGACCCGCCCCACCGATCACCTATGCCTACGACCGGCGCGGCCGGCGATCGACGACGACTTTTAACAGGCCCCACAGACCCACTGCAATCTCCCACACGTTTGGGTATCACTGCAGCACCGCCCGCTTGGGCGTCATCTTCATAAGCGAGGCCTTCGCCGTGAAGTCCAAGAAGATCAAGATGCGCGTGGGCAAGAAGAAGGAAACAGTAGGCTACAACTACTTCGCCAGCTTCGCCGCCCTGATCGCCCACGGCCCCCTCGACCGGTTGGACGCCATCTGGATGGACGATGAACTGGTGTGGGAATGGCCACTGACCCGCAGCGGCGATTACGCCGACATCACGATCGAGGACCGGGGCAACGTCCGGCTCTACTGGGGAACCGAGTCGCAGGGGCAGGACCCGCTCCTGGCGACGAGCGGCACGGTGCACCCGGCTTACCGGGGGCAGGCTTACCTGGTATTCGATCAACTCTTCTTCGGCCGGGACCGGACCAACGCCCCAAGTATCGAGGTGCTGGTAACGCGGTGGCCGAACGCGCCGTGGCTTCCGACGCCCAACTCGATCGAGGATGATGTCAACCCCGTGATCCCGTTCTGGGATCTTTGGACCAATCCGCGTTACGGCCTCGGGTTGCCGGAAAGCCGACTCGACATAGACGCCTTGGCAGCCGTGGGGGAGCAGTTGAATGCCGAAGGGATCGGCGTGTCGCCCGTCATCACCCGCGCCTTCAACTTCCGGCAGTTCTTGGTCGAGCTGTGCGAGTGCTTTGACGCATATCCGACGTACAACCCCCAGGGTCGACTGGGGCTCGCGCTGGTCCGGGAGTCGGCCGTGCCGGTCGCGGTCGAACTCGCCGACCTGGTCGATGCGCCCACGCTGAACCCGCAGGGCTGGCCGGACACGTACAATGAAACCTTCGTGCGGTTCACGAATCGCGACAAACGCTTCCAGGAAGACTCCGTCGCCTACCGGGACCGGGGCAACTTCCAGATTACGCAGGCGGTCCTGTCGCAGACGCTCAGTCGGTTGTGGATCACCCGACAATCGGTTGCCCAGAGGATCGCCAATGCTGCGGGGAGGGTGGCTGCGCAGCCGCTCCTTGCCGGCACGCTGCAGCTCCGTAAATCCAAGGCGTCTGAGCTGACTACGGGTGACTTGATTAGCCTGACGTTCCCTCAGAGCGGTGTCAACGGCGCCCTGTGCAGGGTTGAGCGGTTGACGCTGCCCGCACCCGGCCATGCGGCCGCCACGGTCCAGTTCAGGGAAGACACGGGTTTCTTTAACGGCGACCATTATGCGGCCGGGGCGGATGACGTGCCTGCGGAAAACGTGTTTGAGGTTCAGGCCCTGGCGTATGATAAACTCGTCGAGGCCCCGTGGGGTTTCAAGGAAACGAGCACGCCACAAGTGGTCTTCCTCGCCGCGCGGGGCGATCTCGTCAGCAACGGGTTCAACCTCTGGAAACAGCGCAGTGACCTGTCGTACAGGGACGTCAGTGCCTTCGACAACTTCGCGCAACGGGCGCATGTCGTAACCGAGTATCCGGCCGGGACGCTCCTGATCGACGATTACCTCGGGATCGAGATTCAGTTCGATTCGTTCGACAATGACCTGGACGAAATCACGTTCCTCGAGGCCCAGCAGAATCGGCTCCTAGTCTTTGTCGGGAATGAGATCCTGAGCGCCTGGAACCCTCAGTTGATCGCCGCCGGGCGTTACCGGCTCTGGACGATCAGGGCGCGATACGACACGAAGCGGGAGACGCACGCGGCCGATGCCGAGGTTTGGGTCGCGCTTCGGGATGACCTGGTAATGCGCTCGGATGACATGAGCCCGCCTCTCAAGACCTTCAAGCTTCAACCCTTCCTGCTCCAGAGCGAGTTCGACTTGGCGCTGGTGGACCCGATCACGATCACGCTCCAGAAGCGGGCGTATCGGCCGCTGGCGCCCCTGAACCTGCGAGTAGCGGGCGACGGCTGCAATCCGACGTATGCGACCGGCGACGACATCGTTGCTGATTGGGAAAAGGCCGCGAATCGCTCATCCGAAGATCCCGTCACCAAGGTCCTGAGCCCCGACATCGACAAGACCGTGCTCGAAGTCCTGACGACCGGGGAAGTGCTCAAAGGGACGTTCGAGTTCTCTGGCGGAGCCGGGCCGCGGACGATCACCCACGCCCAGCTCGTGGCCGTGCTGGGGGGGGAGACCGACTTCAAGCTGCGGGCGTGGTTCGTGCGCAGCGGGCTCCGGAGCCTCAATTACGACGAAGTCACTGTGAGAAAGGTTTGATATGGGAACGATTGCACCTGGCCGATTGCATGACGTGAGCAACGCCGCTGATTTCGTGGCGTTGACCGAAACCAACTTTGAAATCCTGACGTCAGAGGTCTTCAAGCACGAACCGGCTTACGTGGCTGGCGTGCCGACGACCACCATCGGACCGCCCACGACCGGGTCCCACGTCCTGAACGAAGTCTGGAAGGACGCGCTCGGGGGCGCGTTCAAATGCACGGCGGCCGGGGGGCCCGGGACGTGGAAGCAGATCCTGCCTGCCGGCGTAACCGCCGATCCGTCGAGCGGAACGATTCCGACCGGTTACTTGATACTGAACGTCACGCAGGGAACGCTCAAACGGCATGCCGGGGGATACTCGTGGGAAACTGCCATCGGGGCGACCGGCGGCAAGATCGGGTTCTACGGAGTCACGCCGGTTGTCCAGCCCGCCGGGACCGACCAGGCGGCGGTGACGCTCGGGAACACGGACGGGGAGATCGGTGGCCTGACCATTTCCGACCCGCCCACACAGGCCGAGGTTCAGGCGCTACGGGACAAGTGCGAGGAGTTGGCGGATGACGTGAGGGCGCTGTCTGCTCTCGTTCACGCCCTGCGGGGAGCGCTCGTCGCGGTGGGGGTGGTCAAAGGGTCCGCCTGAGGTGCGGTCAATCACTTGAAACCGAACGCTTTCGGGCAATAGTTGTCGAACTTCCAGCAAGAATGGTGGGCTTTTTTCTCTTGGATCAACGAACCGCTAGTCGTATATTAGGAGGCAGTTCGTTTCATTATGAACACTTTACGAACTGGAGGTCGGTCAGGTTCGGGGTCCGTGATCAACCAACTAGGAAAGGCTTGTTTTCAAGAGTCGTCTTTGCCGTTGAAGAACTTGCATCGACCCCAAGGAAGTAACCCCCGAAATCTGATCAACGACTGGCAGTCGTTGATTAAACGTTGCTTCGACTCGAGCTGTGGTTGCATGGCCCGAAAGAGAATCAAAGCTCGCCAAGAGGCACCGTGGTCGATACAATCGGCCGCAGTGCCGTCGGGCGCCGCTCAAGCTTGCTTGAGTCGGACAGCCCTAGGCACTGCGGGAGTAAGTAGTAACTACCAGGTTGTTTTTGGTTTGGTTGGTCGACGCTTTGCTCGTAGGC
>JAHDYP010000287.1 GCA_023383055.1 Verrucomicrobiota bacterium
GATGGCGGTCAGGCAGGTTCCCAATCCACGGATGGTAGAACGTCTCATACTCAAGGGAATGACCTTCGTATTCGTCCAGGTTGAGCGATAGATGCGTCGCGGGCCCACTTCGGTTTCCCAGGCCAATGTCCCCGAAGTGATCGCGGAGGTTTGGTCCGATCGGCCGTGCCATTCGCGCAAGTGGGTGCCATAAACGATGGGGATCTCTTCCGTGAGATTGTCCGCGAAATGGATAACATATTTCCCAATGACCGTGCCATCGGGCACAACCCAACCGGTCGCGTGCAGAAAGTGGAGGCGCCGGGCTTTTTGATTGATGTCGATACCCTGAACGTCATGTGGAAACTGAATGTCAGCGCGTTTGTCCGAAAGTTGGATCAAACCGCGGACATCGAACAACACCCCACCGAAACGAGGCAGATCGGATGGCAGATCCTGGAGCGAACCCCCGTTCCCGTCGGCAAAATGCCAGGCGTCCCGGAGTCGGGCATTATAGTATCTGGTCAGATCGATGCACTCGGGAGGCGCCGCCTCGTGACGTTCGGGGTAGCTTCGGCCGTGATCGGGCGGCATGGCGAAAGGACGGACGTTCCCCTTGACCTCGGACGTCCAGAGTCCGTCGATAATGGTGCCGGGAGGATTGCCCGCAACTTGGGAATTCAGCCGTGCTACGGAGTGCGAACCAAGGGGATGGATCACGTACGTTTCACCGGCAACGGGTTCGGGAAACTTTGCATCTATGAAATAGCGCTCCAGGTCATCCGGGGTCGGTTCCGCGTCAGGTCTGGCCCCCGTCTCCAAGGCCCACATGTCCTTGGCATTGTCAATCAGCAGGAGATTCGTTCTCATCTGGTGGATGCGCAAGACCTCGTTCCGGTGCAGGACATTTGCAGCGATGATCGGGGCCAGCGCCGCGAGCAGCGTGAGCGCTACGACGGGCGCCAGGATCCAGGACACGCGTTGGCTGAGTCGCGCGCATTCCAACTGCACCACGACCGTGCCGGCCAAGAGATCATGGATGGCCCGTCGCCGTTTGTCCATGAGGTGGACCACAACCTTCCCCACCATCCACAAGAAATAGCCAATGTCCGAACCGGCCGACACGCCCTCCAGCGTTCTACTGAAAGGCGCGGTTCCGTCGTGCGGGTGGGAAAGGATCTCGGCCGCGAATCCAATTGCGATGAGGAGAATATCGACGCTGCTGCGCCACCAGGCTTGTCGCCAGGTCACGGGAGCACCAGTAGCCTGACGGAGTTGAATCCGGACAGCCCGTTTCCCTGGCGTTTGTCCCCAGCGCCCATGACAATAGATGAAGTAGCCCATGCCTAAGCTGAGTAATGGAATCGCTGCCCACGAAGAAATCGACGGCCAGAGGGTATCCACCACCGCACCCATGATGACCAGCGGCAGCAGAATCACCGAATCAAGCAGGGCGGCCGCCGCTCGTGGGCCCAGTCGCGCGTAAGCAATGGGTGCGCTTTCGCTCTCGGGCAAAGTTGACCCGGTGTCAGAATCTTCATTGAAGGATGTATTCATCGTGAAGACTCCAGTCGAAGCATCGGCAATGGCTTCGCGCCGGGCGGGACCGCTTCAATGACTTGAACCGCCAGAGCCGCCCAGTCATTGATGGTGGCTTCCAGCCGGAGCTGGGGCCGCAGTTCCAACAGCCGTTCCAGGCCGCGCGAATCCTGGGCATCGCCGACCGGTGAGCCGCAAAGGGACTCCACGAAGGTCGTCATCCAGGCAGGAACCCTGGATGGCATCAGCGGGAGTCGGTAGATCTTTAGTCCCCCAGAGCCTGAGATGAGCAACCGACTTCCAGTATGATCCAACTCCAAAGCGTTTGCCGGAACGGTATGTCCGGAGAACTCGGCCACTACCGAGCCACTCGTGAGATCCCATACACGCAGGATTCCATCGGCGCAGAGAGTTGTCAGCCGATGGCCGCCGGCCGCGCTAGCACCTGCCAGCACGGCATCCGGGTGCTGAAGGGATTCCCCCTGTGCGGCTCCGCTCAGTCCATTCCAGAGGGATGCGGTGCCGTCGAGTGAAGCGGTAAATAGCATCATGCTGTCGGGGAGAAACCCCGCGGCGGTGATCGGACGAAAGTGCGACACTTCTTTCTCCGGATAACGACGATCGAGGCGAAACACCACCACCGCCCGGTCGCCGCGGCGGATCAGCACGGAGTCACCCTGTGGACTGAAAATGGCCGAGCGGCTGGCCCAATCTCTCTTGAGCTGCCGGGCCGACGGCGAGGTATCTTCGGCGAAGTGCCACAGTTTAACCGTTCCGGCGCCATCCACGGTCATTAGTTGCTGCGCGTTGGTGCCGAACTCCGCGTGAGTGAAAGCCGAACCCTCATTCTGCACCTCGCCGAGCTTCATTCCGGATCGCGCGTCCCAGACCTGAAGTGTGCGACCGCCGATGGAAAGCACTCTGGAGCTGTCCTGACTCAGACGTGCGAGTGTTGCCCCGGCCGTCGTCAGCGGCGGTCCCATGGGTTGTCGGGTCTCGCAATTCCAAATCTGGATGAGCCCATCCTTGCGCAGCGTCAGCAGAAGTCGTCCCTGATCCGCGAACTGAACGTGCGCAATATCTGTTTGGTCCAGCATCGACACCTCCGGTCCTTGATGTTCCGCGCTGAACTTGATCCAACGAAAGTCCTGTCCGGTGCTGGCGACGACAAGATTGCCTGTCGGGCTCAGTGCCGCAGCCTGAACCGGGTCCTCGATTTCCCACCGCAACCAGGGCGATGCGCTCGGCGGTACTTTCCAGATCACCACAGCTCCATCGTTTCCAGCGGTCAGAAAGCGGCTCGGAGCGGGATGCCAGTCAATCGCATTTACGGCGTAGCGGGTTCGCCCCAGTTGATCGTAGGTCCGTTCCGGGTCCGCCGGGGTGTAACATTCGCTGTGCGCTTGTCCCGTCCTGGCATCCCACAGGCAAAGGCTGCCGTTGTGCGAGGCGGTCAGTATGAACCGGCCATCGGGGCTGAATCGCGCCTGAACAGGATCGTCCTCGAGTTGGAGGACGGCCAGGGTTTCGCCCGTGGGTAGCCTCCGGATTTGCACCGTGTTGGTGCATCCGGCAGTCAAGAACGTTTCGCCATCCGGCGCAATGTCCATGTCCACCACCGGCTTCTGATCAACTGTAACCGTGTGCAGCAAAGTGCCGTCGCCGCGGGACCACACCTGCACTTCGCAGCAAGCCGTAACAATATGATTGCCGTCCGGGGTGAATCGCCCAAGTGCCGCCCGATGACCCGGCATGGGTAACTTTAGTCGGCATGCTCCGGTCGCGGAATCCCAGATCAAGGCTTGTTCATCGCTGCCACACGTCAGCACTTCGCCGCCGTCGGGGCTCCACTCGGCGAACACGACCTCTCGCTGGTGACCCGTCGTCCGGACGGCGTGCGCGGGATCATCGATCGACCAGATGCAAACATCGCCATGCTTCGATGCGGATAGAATCCTGCGGCCATCCGGGCTGAATGCGGCGAAGGTCAGCTCGGCTTCATGCCCGCGAAAACAAACCAATTCGTCGCCGGTTCCGGCATCCCAAAGGCGAACGGTGTGGTCATGCGTGTGCGCATGCACTCCTCCGTCCGCGCCCCTGGCCAGCATCCAGCCGCGTCGATCCGCCGCCAACAAGGTCGTGTAGGAAAGGACGCGCCGGCCGTCGGAACTCCACTGGGCGCGAACCGTGCCCACACCCGGATGGGTCAGCCGGACGGTCTTGCGACCCGTTGCGGTTTCCCAAATCTGGATCGATCGGTCCAGCACCGCCAGAAGCTGAGTTCCGTCCCGACTGAAGGCCCCCCCGTTCGGCACCTCCTCCGGCACGCGGTATATGCGTTCGGGTACGAGAAACCTCCGCTGGCCCAACTCGAAAGCCAGCCGCATGGCCACCGCGCTGTTGGTGGGAAATCGCTGGGCGAAGTAAGCCAGCTGCGCAAGAGCGGACGACGAGGCGTGGGGCGTGTGCAACTGTTCCTCGACCATTCGTAATTGGTACTTCTCCGCCGCCCGGAGCGCTTCCCTGCGGGTGACTTCAAGCAGCACACGATGATTCCTCGACACCATGCGCCAGGAATTCAGTGCCACGGCCGCGCCGGCGAGAACCACTGCCGCGGCACCCAGCCCAATGACGAAGGCCGGCCGACGCCGAGCCAATTTCATAGCCCGACTCCATGCCGAAATTGGCCGCGCTTGGATGGGCTCGTGCCGCTGCCAACGCTTGAGCTCATCGGCCAGTTCGCTCGCGCGAGAGTACCGCCGGTTGCGGTCTTTATCGAGGCACTTCATGACGATCCAGTCGAGGTCGCCCCGGACCAGGCTCAAGAGCTTGGGCGGTTCGCTCTGGCGGAACCGGGCGATCCGGGCGAGATCGTCGTTGGCGAGGGTGGTCAGTCGCGTGGAAGGTTTCGGAGGATCCACTTCACGGAGGATGCGGCGCATCTCGTCCAGGCCCGCGCGCAACAAGGTGTCAGGTTCAAATGGCGGGCGGCTGGTGAGCAATTCGTACAGGAGCACGCCCAGTGAATAGATGTCGCTGCGCGTGTCGATGTCTTCGCTGGCGAGGGTCGCCTGTTCCGGGCTCATGTAAGCGGGGGTGCCGATCAGCTGGGTAAAGGCGGTGAACAAGGTCTTCTCGGTCAACCGTTGGGCAACGGCCTTGGCCACGCCGAAGTCGATGATCTTCGGCACCGGCACGCCGTCGTGCGCGGTGACCAGAATGTTGGAGGGCTTCAGATCGCGGTGAATGATCCCCTTCTGGTGCGCGTGCTGCACCGCGTGACAGACTCGCTGGAAGAGCTGCAGCCGCTCTTTCGCCGGGAGTTGGTGCTGGTCGCAATACTCGGTGATCTTGAGGCCCGGGACCAGTTCCATCACAAAG
>JAHDYP010000288.1 GCA_023383055.1 Verrucomicrobiota bacterium
ACCCGCGACGACCAGGTGTTCACCAACGCCGAGCTGGAACGGTTAGTCGAGGACTGTGTCCGGGCCGCCCGTATCGCGTGGGAGGTCGGCGCGGATTTCAGGGCAAAGGGGTCCGAGAATTGAAGAATTGCCTGCCGATCCGCCGCGTGCTCGAGTCGGTTTCCCCAGCGGGCCACCTCCCCGCGCAACACGCCGGTACGTCCTGGACCTGCGTGGCCCAAGCCTGCCACACCCCATTCGAGCCCTCCCCATCTCGGCCAGAGCTCAACGCGGCCATCGGATCCCGGCCGGCCGGGATCCGATGGCCACAGCGAACGTTTCAGGACCCACTTCCGGCCGATTTCACCTTGAACCGCGCCACCCGTGCGGCCATGCTCCCACCACACGAAAAAGCAAATTCCTAGTGGTTGGACGAGCTTCTTTCGACGGATCGCAAGAAGTCGTCCAGGGCGCGGAGGTCAGTCGGCAAGCGGGTGTACTTCCTCCGCTGCACATCACCGCCCTCGAACGGCTCCCGCAACCACCCGCTTCTATCAGGTCCGATTCCAGGGGTAGACCGCGGGCTATGATGCTGGATCGAGAGCCGAAAGCCCCGCACCGTAATGAAACAGATGAAAAACCAAAGGAGATGCCGAGCGCATCAGGTGATGCGCCTCGCCCCGCTGCTATTCTTCGCGACTAGCCTGTCGGCCGCGGACAACCTCGAGGTCCTTTGGACGCGCCCGGCAGTGCCCTGGTCCGCGGTTGCCTTCTCGCCCGACGGAACCTATCTCGCCTCTGTAGAAGGCGGTGTGTTCCTGTGGCAAGTCTCTGATGGCGCGCTCGTGCGCGAGATCAGCGGCGCGTTCGGGGGCTTGAACTCCGTCGCGTTCTCGCCGGATACGTGGCGTCTGGCCGCCGGCGATGGCAAGGTCTACGTCTGGAATGTGTGGGATGGTGGTCGCGTCTGGTCCCAGCGCGCGGCGGGGGACGTGACCTCCGTGACGTTCGCGCCCGATGGTCGCCTGGCCTCGTGGAGCAGCGACCAGCAGACCATCCAGCTCTGGAACACGGCCGACGGCACGTCGCTCCCACCCATCAGCGGACACCAGTGGAGTCTTCACAACGTCGCTTTCTCCCCCGACGGCACCCTCGTCGCTTCGGGCGGAGACAGCCCCGAGTTCCTGGTCAAAGTCCTGGCCGCCGCCGATGGCACCGCGGTGTGGACCGGCAGCGGACACACCGGGCGCGTCCGCACGGTGGCGTTTGCAGCCGAGGGCGCGCTCCTCGCCACCGCCGGTGACGACGCGGAGATCCGGTTCTGGCGGGCGACTGACGGAGCCGCGCTGGCAACGTTCACGGGGCACACCAACGGCATCTGGAAGATCGCCATGGCGCCGAACGGGACCCTGGCTTCCATCGGCGGCGACGACAGTCTGAAGCTATGGAGCGTGGCGGACGGCGCGCTCCTCGGTTCGTACGCCATCGAAGGTATTGGGAGCGGCGACGTGGAATTCTCGCCAGACGGCAGCCTGCTCGCCTACGCGGCGGGTGGCCAACTGGTCGTCGCCCGCAACCCGGCCCCGGCGGTTGTCGATCCGCCCCGCAGTCAGACGCGATTCGTCGGCCAAAGCGTGCGCTTCCACGTCACCGCCAGCGGCTCACCGCCACTCGACTACCAGTGGCGCCACAACGGGGTCGACCTCCCGGGAGCCACCAACGCGACGCTGATCCTCTCGAATCTGACGCCGGCGGACGCCGGTCGATACTCGGTCGCTGTTGCGAATCCGCTCAGCTCGGTTGTCAGCCCCGAGGCCCGGCTCACCGTCCTGCCGCTCGGCCCCGCCGCAGCTCTGGTGGATCCCAGCTTTGATCCGACCGCCGATGGCGAATTGCCCGGCCCCGCTGAGGGCCGGGCCAGCATCTCCGGATTCGCCCTCCAACCCGACGGCAAGACAATTGTCGTCGGTCAGTTCACGGCCTTCAATGGCTGGCCGCGATCTCACATCGCCCGGCTGCATCCGGACCGGACGCTGGACGAACAGTTCGCTCCCCGGATCGGGACGCACGGTTCGGTGCGAACAGTGGCGCTGCAAGCGGACGGGCAAATCCTGGTGGGCGGCACGTTTACCACCATCGACGCTCAACCGCGGTTCGGACTCGCCCGTTTGCATCCCGATGGGACCCTCGACACTGGCTTCCGCGCGGACACGGCAAATGCGAATGTCGGTTTCGTTGACGTCCAGCCGGATGGCAAGATCTGGCTTGGCGGCAACTTCCGCACGGTCGCCGGAGTCTCTTCTCCCAATCTGGCGCGCCTCAACGTCGACGGGACGGTCGACACCGCCTTCGTGGCAGACTCTCACGTCGCCGGGGACTACGACTTTGTCACCTGGATTCATCCCTTGCCGGATGGGCGGGTGCTGGTGGGCGGCCACTTCGAGAGCCAGCGGCCACACGGCGGGCTCGACCAGAACCTCCTCCGTCTCCAATCGAACGGAGGCCTGGACTCCTCGTTTCAGTGTGACATCAGCGGATTGCAGCTCGGGTCTGCCGCGGTGCGACCGGATGGCGCGATCATCGCCGGAGGGATGCTGCACTCGTGGACCGGCGGATCTCATTACTTCTGTCTAGTCGAACTGACCGCTGATGGCGCGACCGTACGCGAATTCCCGCCGGATGCGATTCCGGCGATGGTCACCTCCGTGTTGCTCGAACCCGACGGCAAGGTCGTCATCGGCGGCGCGTTTTCGACGATCTGCGGCGTCGCCCGAAACGGCGTGGCCCGATTGCTCGCCGACGGCACTCTGGATCCCGGTTTCGATCCCGGCACGGCTTTCCCGCCCGCGCTCGATCCGTCGGTGCTGGCCATGGCGCGGCAGCCGGATGGACGCCTCTGGGTCGGAACCGAGCACGCCGGCCGGCCCGAGGCCACGTACGCCCTGGCGTCGCTGCAACCGAACGGACAACCCGAGCCGGGATTCGCCCCGCGCCTGCTCGGCGACGGCGGCGCGGTCACGGCGCTCGCTCTCGAACCCGACGGCAGAATCCTCGTCGGTGGCGGATTCACGAGCTTCAACGGCCAGAGTCGGAACCAGCTCGCCCGAATCGGCACCGATGGCGCGCTGGATCCCGGGTTCGTTCCAGCCGTGCCACCGGCCTTCGGATTCCATGCCTTTCTCCGCCAACCAGACGGCAGGATCCTGGTCGGCGGCTACGTGGACTCAGGTGTGGCTGCGCCCTTCGTCCACGGTTTGCTCCGGCTGAACCTCGATGGTTCGGAAGATTCGAGCTTCAGGATCACCCCAGGCGTCGATGGTGGCCTCGGTCTCGTGCGCTGTATCGCCCTTCAGACCGACGGCAAGATCCTCATCGGCGGCGAGTTCATCCTCCCACCACGCGGCCTTGCCCGTCTCAACCCGGACGGCAGCACCGACTCGAGCTTCCAACCGCCAAATCTCCCCGCGTGGGACGAGGAAGGCGTCCACGCCGTCGCCGTCCTCAGCGACGGACGCATCTTGATCGGTGGAGATTTTGGAGGAGTCCTCGGAGGCTTGCCGTCAACGCTCGCGCGGCTGAATGCCGATGGAAGTGTCGACGGCTCTTTCGATCTGGGGGTCGTTCTCCACGGATCCGCGCGACGCTTTGTGCCCACATCCGATGGTGGGTGGGTCGTCGCGGGCGTCTGGGTCGAGACCCCTGCCGGACTGCATTCCGGACTTCTACGACTCGACGCGCAGGGAAACCTCGAATCGGTCATGTCTGTCCAAGGCCTCGAGTCAGCCTGGCCCGTGGCGGTTACTGCTGACGGCACCATGCTCACCGGCGGATCCACGGTCTTCCGGATCGCGCCGGATGGGATCGTCGACCGCTCCTTCGGCGTGCGGTTGGAGTACCGCGGCGTGGTCAACGTCGCGGCGGTTCAACCCAATGGACGCGTGGTGCTCGGCGGCGAATTCCGCTCGGTGAATGGCCTTCCGGCCAGGAATTTGGTCCGCCTGAACCTCGCGTCGTCGCCGCGGTTGCCGTTCGTCGAACGGCGGATTGGCCCGCAGACGCAGGTGACGCTGGTAGCCCAACCCCAACCGGGAACGAGCCGGTACGCGGTCATCGACCAGCCGTCAGCCGGTCCCGTGGACGCCATCAGCGACGGCGGCCACTACGATACCGTGACGGGCTGCGTGGTCTTCGGTCCGTTTGCCGATGATCAACCGCGGACACTCAGCTACCACGTCGTCCTCCGCCCGGGCACGGCGGGCGTGATGCAACTCCAGGGAACCGCCACGGCCGATGGCGTCACCACCCCGGTCCTCGGCGATCCTTCGCTGCGCGTCTGGGAATTCCCGCCGCCGCCGTTGTGGGTCGAGATGCGCTCACGACCTTTGTCCGCGGCCAACGTGCTCCAGGTCTGGCGCGACGGTGACGGTGTCTGTCAAATCGAAGTCAGCACGAACCTCGTCGATTGGACGACCGCGGGGACTGTCACCTGCTCCTCTGGTCTGGGCGAGTTCACCCTCCCCGAAGCGCCCGCTGCGGAACACCGTTTCTACAGGGCCCGAGAGTAGGTTGACTCGTGTCGCGCGAAGTTGCTGAATCTGGGTGACAGGAGTCGAGAGTCTACGAGGATGCGGGTGCCATCGGCGGAATGGACGCCGTTGGACACACGGCTGGTCCATCCAGGAGTTCGCGCGGGAAGGCGCGGAACACTGCGACCTTGCGTTGTTCAGCAGCTATCCTTTCCAGCCAACGATTGTCAGTAATTGAATTCTGGATGGCCTTGCCGGGTCTGAGGACGGCTCCGATAGCTCCCCGCCTTCTCCCGCAACGCCCGCGGAGCCCGCCAAGGGGGTGATATCACCGGCTTGGCGAGCTTGGCGCCTT
>JAHDYP010000289.1 GCA_023383055.1 Verrucomicrobiota bacterium
ACACGATGTGCTCCGTGCTGCCGACCAGTCGGGAAATCTCCTTTCCGGTGTGAACATCGTAAGTGGCTCCCTCCTCCGGCGACGCGACGACCAGTCGGGCGTCATCCCCGGTGAAGAAGAGCCGCTACACGCCGGGTATTACCGGGAAGGCGGAAACCTCTACACCGTCGATTGTATTCCACACTCGAACAAAACCATGAGCCCCATAGGCCACCACCCGACGCCCATCCTGACTCAAGGCCAGCCGTCGAATCGTCTGCGTGTGCCCGAGCAGTCGCAGGCGATTCGCCGGATCCCCGCTGCGCACTACTTCGACCACGTTGCTCCGAGCCACAACAAATCCCGACCAGTCCGGCAGCCAGGCGCTGCCTGCTTCCGGATCCAGTTGCTCCCGAAAACTCCACACCGGTTTCCCGGAAGGTAATTCCCACACTTGCGCGATACCGCGCGGGTGAAACACGCCCACCCGCTCGTCCCCTACCCCGAATGCGCAACGCCAGCCTCCTGCGAGACTGGCGAATTCGAGGGTATCATTCCGAGATGCATCCCGCGCTTCCTCCAGCGTCAGCACCTCCCGATGGCATTGCGCGACCAGGTAACCCCATTCCCAGTGCCGGAAGCGTTCCGGGCAATCGAGCAAAGTCTCGAGCGCCACGTCGATGCTCCCTTCGTCGATTCGCGCCGCCGCCAATTGAATGTTCGCCCGATACCGCTCACACTCGCGGCCTTCCTGCGCCAAGGTCATCCGCGCCGCTACCGTGGTCGAGACTGCCGCCAAGGCCACGACGGCGGCAGCCAGCGCCGCCAGCGCCGGCCTTCGTCGGCACCAACGCCACACGCGTCCCGCCGGTCCCACCGGCCGGGCCAGGATCGGTTCGCCTCGACGGAACCGGTCGAGCTCATCGGCCAGTTCACCGGCGGTCTGATACCGTTTCGACGGTTCCTTTTGCAGGCATTTCAGGCAGATGGTCTCGAGATCCTTTGGCACACCCGGGTTCAACATCCGGGGCGAGACCGGTTCCTAGTCCTGGACCTGACGCACCGTGGCCGTCAGGTTGTCCGCGATGAACGGCGGCATGAAGTTCGGCGAGCCCAACGCTTCGCCCGAAAGCGTCAGACTCGTGGTCGAACCGGTCAGCCGCTTGGCCAACCCGAAGTCGGTAATCCGCGGTTGATCCGAGCCGTCGATCAAGATGTTCGACGGTTTCAGGTCTCGATGCAGCACACCGCGTTCATGGGCATAAGCAATTGCCCGGGCAATGGTCGCCATGTACCCAACCGCCGCCACCGGTGTCAGCGGCTTGACGCGGGCCACCTCGGCCAGGCTCCGGCCCTCGACGTAATCCATGGTGAAGAACGGCAGGTGATCGTGTTCTCCGACTTCATGGATGGCGACGATGTTCGGATGCTGGAGTTGCGCGGTGATCTCGGCCTCGGACCGGAACCGGGCGCGAGCCGATGCTTCAGCGAACTGCCCGCCGAGGAGCATCTTGAGAGCGACGATGCGGTCGAGGCTTTTCTGTCGAGCCTGGTAAACCACGCCCATCCCGCCGTGGCCGATCTCGGCCATGAGTTCATAGTCGGCGAAGTCGCCCAACTTGAGAGGGGATTCGGGCGGCAACTCGCCAGCGTCCGCACTCTCCCGGGCAAGCTGCAGCAGGCAGTAGGGGCAGCGTCGGGTTCCCGTGGGGTTCCGCAGTACGGACAGCCGGGGCTGACGTCGGGCGGATTTGGATCAGCGTTCACGGATCGGCCTCCTGGGTGGAACAAGCAATCACCCGCATCAAGTAACGCAACTCTTCATCGACGGCGGCCGGGGAACATGGTCAGAGCGGATTCGAAGCCGCGGCTCCAGCAAAGACAGAAAACCGGCAGGGCACGAGCAATCCGGTCCAGTCCACCTCCCTGCGGCTCTCGGGCTTGGCTCACCCAGGAGAGTAATCCTGGCCAGGCGGGTGCGCACGGGCTGCCGTCGCCGCCAGTCCCGTCTCGAGGTTTCGCAAAATGGCTTCGCTGGTCGGTCGCCCCAAGCACACGCCCGGCGTCGCGTCCGCCTCCAATTCGTTCCATTCCCGTCGGAATCGATCGAGCCCGAACCGCAACGCAATGTCCAGCAAACGGCCGAACCGGGGCCGCAGCAGCACCCGACGGATCCCCACGACCTCGCCAGCCCTCGGATTGGACCAAAACAGTCTGGGATGACGCGCCCAGCATCTGGTGTCGATTGGATCCATGGGCCCACGATAACCAACGGGCAGACACCGCGCCACGCCGCGCCGAACCCAATTCAAGTGATAAATCCGGTCGCCGGATGTCTTGACCTGAATCAAGGATGCTTAACCGACAACCCCGTATAAATCTCGACGTCGAATGCCGAAAGGGAACCTTCCCGACCGGCCGCGACGTCAACAACAACGACCGAAACCGAAAAACCATGTTTTGTTATCAATGTGAACAGACCTTCCGCATGACCGGCTGCACCGACACCGGAGTCTGCGGCAAAGACCCCCAAACCGCCACCCTCCAGGACCTGCTCATCCACGCCTCCAAGGGCATCAGTCAATACGCCCACCGCGCCCGTCAACTCGGCGCCCAGGACCGCGCCGTAGATCATTTCGTGGTCGAAGCCCTGTTTTCCACCGTCACCAATGTCAACTTCGACCCGCTCCGACTCGAACAAATCCTGATCCATGCCGCCAAGGTGCGTGACCAGGCCCGGACCCTTTACCTGGCTGCCTGCAAACAACACGGACGAACTCCCGAAACCTTGCGCGGCCCGGCCACGTGGACCCCCGCCGCGGATTTGGCGGCGCTCACCGCCCAGGGCGAAATGGTTTCGATCCTGGGACGCAAGACCGCCGTCGGCGAAGATGTCACCGGCTTGGAGGAATTGCTCGTCTACGGCGTCAAGGGCACCGCGGCCTACGCCCATCACGCATTGGCTCTGGGCATCGAATCCGACGCGGTGCACGCATTTTTCCACGAAGCCCTGGATTTCCTCACCAACCCCAACAACACGGTCGACACCCTGTTTGGCCTGGTTCTCCGCTGCGGCGAAATCAACCTCAAGGTGATGGAAATGCTGGATGGCGCCCACACCACCACCTATGGCCATCCAACCCCCACCGAGGTCCGCGTCGAACCTGTCCGAGGCAAGGCCATCCTCGTTTCCGGTCATGACCTCAAGGACCTCGAAGAACTGCTTAAGCAAACCGAAGGGAAAGGCATCAACATCTATACTCACGGCGAAATGCTCCCCGCCCACGGTTATCCCAAACTCAAGGCCTATAAGCACCTCGTCGGAAATTACGGCGGCGCGTGGCAGGACCAGGCCGACGAGTTCAATGCCTTTCCCGGCCCCATCCTGATGACCACCAACTGCATCCAACAACCGCGCGATACCTATCTAAGCCGTATTTTCACCTGCGGCCTCGTCGCCTGGCCTGATGTCCGGCATATCCCTGACCGCGATTTCTCTCCGGTCATCGAGGCGGCTCTGGCTGAACCCGGCTTCGCCATCGATGGCCCGGACAAAACTATCCTGGTCGGATTCGGCCACCACGCGGTGTTGAGCGTGGCGGACCAGATCATCGCCGCGGTCAAAGGTGGCGCCCTGAAACACTTCTTCCTGGTCGGCGGCTGCGACGGCGCCAAACCCGGCCGCGACTACTACACTGCGTTCGCCGAGAGCGTCCCCCAGGATTGCGTGGTCATGACGCTCGCCTGCGGCAAATACCGCTTCAACAAACTCGACTTTGGCAACATCGGCGGCATTCCGCGACTGCTCGACCTCGGCCAGTGCAACGACGCCTATTCTGCGATCAAAATTGCCGTGGCGCTCTCCCAGGCTTTCAACTGCGACGTCAACGCACTGCCCTTGTCGCTCATCCTCTCCTGGTACGAGCAAAAGGCCGTCTGCATCCTCCTCACGTTGCTGCACCTCGGCATCCGCAACATTCGGCTGGGACCGACCCTCCCGGCTTTCGTCACCCCGGCTGTGGCCAAGGTGTTGGTCGACAAGTTTAACCTCATGCCCATCACCACGCCCGAGAAGGATCTCGAGGCCATCCTCCAACCCGCCGCATGAACCAATGACAGGGTGACAGGTTCGCGGTTCGTGGGGTGCGCGGGAAGTCAGCAAGGCAACGCACACCAGACTCACGGAGCGACAGGCTGGTGAAGGGTGCAAGACAAGCCTCTCCCTTCGCTTTTGAGCCGGTGGGCGATAGAAGGCCAGGTTCGCCGCCTGCCTGGGTATATAGGGACAGGTTCACGGTTTCCTGGTAGAATCCGTAAGCCTGTTGGCTGTTCCGATGGCCGATGGACCGGATTTGATCGAGGTGCTTCCGGACTTGACGCCAGCTCTGGATGGCACACCAGAGGGCTTGAGACTGCTCCTCGGCTGAGACCTTCGATACGCTCTGGCGGAGTCGTCGGCTGCGCCTCCCGCCCGCAAGGGCCGCGGTTACGGCACCAGCACGCGATAAAACCGCGGCGACGAGGTCGAAGTCGTCGCCGTGCAATCCACCGTGCCCGTCACGTTCGTGCGCATCGCGATCTTGGTCCATATTGCCAAGGCAGTGGAGCCCTCGAACACGAAAGCAGATCTCTCTGACCCGTGGCAGCGAGTTGCACGGAGCCGCCGGTGAAGGTCGACATCCCCAAACTCGGTGCATTGGTCGCCCCGTCCTGGTGTTCGGTGACGGTCAGGATCGGGTTCGGCGTGGCCTTCGTTAGAAAAAAACAGGGGGACAGGTTCAAAGTGCTTGACCGAGGAGGCGCTGGAGTCTATGCAATTGCCCAGGCTTTCAACCAAGGAGGAAGGAAGTATGCGCCAGGCACGGATC
>JAHDYP010000290.1 GCA_023383055.1 Verrucomicrobiota bacterium
GCTCGAGCGGCACAATGGCGAGTTTGTGATTTGGGATGTCGGTCTGGGAGCCGCGGCCAATGCCCTGGCGGTGTTGCGCGCCGTCCGGGAATACCCGCTTCGGCTTCACCTCATCAGCTTCGATCACACGCTCGAACCGCTTCGCTTTGCCCTGGACCACGCCGTCGACCTCCCTTACCTGCTGGAATATCGGGAGTCGCTCGAATCCCTGTTGGCCCACCCCGGGGTTGGCATCACGTTTGAAAACGGCCGCAACACCGTCCGCTGGTCGCTTTGCCTCGATGATTTTCCGTCGTTGCTCACGCGCTGGCGCAACTTGGAGCCGGGGGCCGACCCGGACATGACCCCACCGCCGGCGCCGCACGCCGTTTTATACGATCCGTTTTCGCCGGCGAAGAATCCGGCCATGTGGACGCTCGGACTGTTTGTGGACCTTTATGGAAGGCTGGATGCCGCGCGGCCTTGCGCCCTGGCCACCTATTCACGCAGCACCCTGCTCCGGGTGACCCTGCTGCTGGCGGGATTCCGCGTGGGGGTCGGTCATGCCACCGGCGAGAAGGAGGAGACGACGATTGCGGCCAACACGCCCGAGTTGATCGAGGAACCGCTGCCGCGATCGTGGCTGGTCCGCGTGCGACGCTCGACCAGCGCCGAGCCGCTTCATGAACCGCGCTACCGCCAGCTTCGACTCAGCCCGGAGGCTTATGCGCGGCTCGAAAGCCATCCTCAGTTCAACCCGTGAAGCAACCGTGGCTCGTGCTGCTTGCCTTCCACAAACCCTACGGTGTGATCTCGCGGTTCACGACTGACGGATCGAGCCATGCCACCCTTGCCGGGTTCGGGTTCCCGCCGGGGGTATACCCCATCGGCCGGCTGGATGCCGACAGCGAGGGCCTGCTCCTCCTGAGCGATGAACCCGCGCTCAACCGCCGATTGCTGCATCCCAGGCAGCAGCACCCGCGTGAATACTGGGTCCAGGTCGAGCGCATTCCCGCGGCGGACGCTCTCCGGCAGCTCGCCGCCGGCGTCCGGGTCTTGAACCGGCTGACCCGCCTTTGCCAGGTGCGACTCCTGGAACCGCCCCCGGACATCCCTCCCCGGCAACCGCCCATTCGAGTGCGAAAATCGGTCCCGACCGCCTGGATGGCGCTGGAACTGACCGAGGGCAAGAACCGGCAGGTCCGCCGCATGACTGCCGCCGTCGGGCACCCCACCCTGCGGCTCATTCGGGTGCGCATTGGCGCCTACGACCTTGGCCAGCTCAGGCCCGGAACCTGGCTGACGCTCGATCAGGCCGGGCGCGAGGCGGTGCTGGGCGCAACATTACCGCGGCCGGGATTCCCGCGGCGCTGAGGTCTCCGCGCCCGCTGGCCTGGAGGTGTTTGCCTTTCCTGAGATCTCCGGGGTCCGGAGGATCTGTGGGCTCGCTGAGGTCTCCTGGGGCTTTGCGGGCGCGTCTGGCCCGGGGCCCGGTTTGATCGCGTGCTCGGCAACGGAGTGCGGCCGCGCGCGGCGCGGGCTGCCGGTGCTTGCGCCTGCGCTCCCTTGACGAGTTGGAAGTCGACCTGTTTTTTGAAGGCATCGATCCGGGCGACTTGCACGGTGAGATTGTCGCCCAGGCGAATCACCCGCCGGGTGCGGCGTCCCACCAACTGGGTGCGGCTGCTGTCGAACTGGTAGAAATCATCCGTCACACTCGACAGATGCACCAGGCCGCTCATGGTCAACTCGGGCACATCGACAAAGAACCCGAAGTTGCGCACATCGGTCACCAGGGCGGCATACGCCTCGGGCCGGCCGGAGTCCATTTGCGCGCGGAGAAACGCGAACAACTTGACGTCCTTGCTATCGCGTTCGGCATCGGCGGAGTTGCGCTCGGTGATCGAGAGATGGCTGGCGGTTTCGCCGAGGGCTTTGGCCGACCCCGCGGTCTGCTCGAACAGGGCGCGGTGAACCACCAGATCGGCATACCGCCGGATGGGCGAGGTAAAGTGCGCATAACGCGTTTTGGCGAGGCCGTAATGGCCGATCGGTTCGGTGGCGTATCGGGCGCGCATCAGGGATTTGAGAAACCCGATCTTCAACGCGGGACCGATCGGCAGTTGGTCGAGCCGCTCCAACAGTTTCTGGACTTCGGCCCGCTGCCGCAGATCGCCGCAGGGCACGTTGTGGCTCAGCACTTCTTCCCGGTACTCCTGCAACCGCTGGAGGTCGGGTTCCTCGTGAACGCGGTGAATCGCCGGTCGCCGCCGGTTGACGAGCTGGACGGCCACCGCCTCGTTCGCCAACAGCATGAATTCCTCGATCAACTGATGCGAGACGTCGTTCTCGACCTTCTCGATCCGGGCAACCCTGCCTTGCTCATCCAGCCGGATCTTGCGCTCCGGAAAGTCCAGGGCCAGGGCGCCCTGTTTGAAGCGTCGACGCCGGATTTTCTGGGCCAGTTGGTGCGTCTCATGGAGCATTCGCTCCAGGGCGCTGGCGGGCGGCCGTTGGAGGATGGCAAACGCTTCGCCGTAGGTGTACCGCCGCCGCGAATGGATCACCGACGAGTGAAACCGAGTGCGGAGCACCGCGCCATCGGATGAGATCAGAAACTCGACGCTCTTGGTCAGCCGCTCAACCTCGGGTTTCAAGGAACAAAGCTCGTTGCTGAGCGCCTCCGGCAACATGGGGATCACGCGGTCAACCAGATAAGTCGAATTACCGCGCCGCCGCGCTTCCTTGTCCAGGGCCGTCCCCGGTTTCACATAGTGCGACACATCCGCGATGTGCACCCAGAGCCGCCACTGGTCGGCATCGGCCCGCTCGAGGAATATCGCGTCGTCAAAATCCTTCGCGTCGTCCGGGTCGATCGTGATGACCTGCTGCGACCGGCAATCCGTGCGCCCCTGGATTTCCTCGGGGGCGACGCGGTCGCCGACCGCGCGGGCTTCCTGCAGCGCGGCCTTCGGGAAATGCAACGGCAGGTCGTAGTGGCGCAGCACCGACAGCATGTCCACCCCCTCGGCGTCGGACGCGCCCAGGACTTCGATGATCTCCCCTTCGGGATTGGTGTGGCGCGACTGCCATTCGCGCAATTCGACGACGACTTTGTCGCCCACCCGGGCCGGGCGCCCGACATCGCGGGCGGGCGGCACGTAAACATCGTGCGGGATGCGGGGATCGTCCGGAATCACGTAAAGAAACTGCCGGCTCTGCTGCAGCGTCCCCACAATCCGCGAACGCCGCCGCTCGAGGATGCGGATGACCGCCCCGGTGTTTTCCTCGCGCCCCTCCCCCCGCAAGCCCCGGGGTTTCACATCCCGCCGCACCAGCACCCGGTCTTCGTGCAGGGCCGTCGAGGTCGCATTCTCGGGGATCAGAAGTTCCTTCAACCCGGGATCGTCCGGCTGCAGATAGCCACGCCCCTGGCGCGTGATCTGGATGCGGCCCGGAATGAGATCGGCCTCGAGCGACCGCACATAGCGGCCGGCCTTGGTGAGGGTGATGCGGCCGGTCCGCTCGAGCGCTTGCAGGGTCTTGTGAAAAGCCCTTTGCTCCCCGGCCGGCACGGCGAGACTGCGGCCCAGTTCGACGGCCTTCAGCGGCGCGTAGTCCCGGCGACCCAATAATTCTAAAATCTGTTCTTCCATATTCATTCCCAAATTGTGTGTACCCAACTGTCGCCTTCCTCCATGGTTGGTGAACGAATGGACCGATGTGGATGAGTCCTTGGTGGTACGACCCCGAGAAATCAGCAGCGGTTGCCCGGATGCTGTCACGGGCAGACGCCGAGCGGGATAACCCGGAATCCCGTTCGGCGCAAGCTATTTCTTCATGCGGGCGAAGACAACCTCCAGTCCGTCCCGCGCGCGTTGAACAACGCGTGGCTGCGGAAGCAAGGCGTGCCGGACTTGAAGGCACAGTGGATCGCACTGCATTACGGAAAGCAGAACCCCAACTGGAATCCTGCGTCCGCTAATCTGACCGGAACCGCCTGATGCGGACCCGCATGTCAGGCGTGTCCCGCCGAAGCTGGGGCGAAGGCGGATGGTGTGGGGGCGAGGGGTCAATCCCCTCGGCTACCCGGTTGGTTGGGCATTCATCTATTTCACTCCAGTTCTCGAATGCCGCATTGCACTCCTCACATTCGAATGCTAATGCCGTTCGCGGCTGGTTAGGGAGAATGAGACAGCCTCCGCCCATCACCCGCTGACGGTGAGGGAACTTCTGCTCGTCCTCTGCTGAAGGGCGGTCCGGCGGCATGTAAAGGCCGTACGTAATGCGCTGTGGGCGGAGTTCCATCTTCCGCTGGTGCACGTCACACCAACCTGCGTCGTGAATCTCCCGCGTGCCTTGGCAAACCCGTACGATCCGCGGACCGGGTGGAGGCTTGTCCGCACCATCGATCAACGTGAAGAGGTAGACTCGGTTCGTATCGAGGCTGAATCGACGAAAGAAGAAGTCGGAGTTCCACCACATTGCCTCAAAGGTATTGGTGGAAATTTTCAGGACAACGAGATGGATTCCGCCACGCAACCGAAATGAGGGCTGGCAGGAGATCGCATGCTCGACAATCGGACCAGCGGCTCGAGTGGAACCGGACGCCAAGAGGAGAGCAGCGATCAAATGTGTAACGCGCTTCGCCATGACTTCATAATTGCCCAACGCTGAAACGAAGCCAGGCCGAGCCATTTGCGCTCGCCTTTGCGGAGGGCACTACTCGGCCTTAGATGGCGTGAATGGTGTGCGCCTGACATGGGCGTGAACTGATGGGGTGACCCGCCATCGTCGAGAA
>JAHDYP010000291.1 GCA_023383055.1 Verrucomicrobiota bacterium
TATGTCGGCGTGGGCGCGTTCAATCTCGTGCGCGCCTCGGCCTATCGTCGATGCGGCGGTTACGAAGCGCTGCGCCTCACGGTGGTGGACGATATGAAGCTCGGCTTGCTCCTGGGGCGTTGCGGTCAGCGAACGCGGGCGTTCCTTGGCGCTCAAGATGTCGAATGTCATTGGGGCACGACGGTCGGGAGCATGAACAAAGTCATGGAAAAGAACTACTTTGCCGCGTTGAATTATCGGCTCGGACTGGTCATGGCCGGCAGCGTGTTCGTGGTTTTTGTGAGCGCTCTCCTCATCATGGGACTTATGTCAGGCACGGTGGCAGGAATCGCTGCCGGGCTCTCGCCCCTGTCCCTGATCCTCCTGGCGCACCGGGTCGGCTGGTCATGGCCATGCGCGCTCAGGATGCCGTTCATGTTCCCCATGTTCCAGTATGCGGTGCTCAATTCGACCTTTGTCACCCTGCGCCAGGGCGGCATCCGCTGGCGAGAGACCTTCTACTCCCTGGATGATCTCCGAGCCGGCACTGTGCGGTGAACTGGCGTGTAGCCGTCTCGCCTGATGGCCAGCATGTGACCGCCGGGTGCTACGTCGGGCGATTCAGACAGCCCCAACGTTTACTGGATCTCCTTCAAGTCGAACTCGAGACCCTGCAGGAGCAGGGAAGTCAGCTTGCCCTGGATCTCCGCGGCGCGGTGCAGGTCGTAGCGGCCTTCCCTGAGCGTGAGGATCTCGAGCGATTTGTTGGCGGGATCGCCAATCCAATACTCTTTCACGCCAAACCGGGCGTAGAGCTCCCTCTTCTCGTAGCGATCGCGGCGCACACTCGTGGGTGAAATCAGTTCCACCAGGAGATCCGGCGTGCCGAAGATGGCGCGACGCTGGACGATGCCAAGATTCGCGCTGGCAATGAACACCAAGTCTGGCTGCACGGTGTTTTCAGGGTCGAGGACCACATCCACGGGGGCGATGAAGACCTTGCCCAACTGATGCCGCTTCACGTGAGTCACGAGCAGCATTGAGATCTCGCGACTCCAGTCCTGGTGCCAGGTGTCGGGTGCCGGCGTCATAAGCAGGTTGCCGTCAATGATCTCATGCCGCTGGTCGTCGTCGAGTCGGTAATACTCCTCGTAAGTCCAACGCTTGGCCTGCTTTTCCAGAACCGTTGCCATGACACGAATGTAACCGAACGTCCCTGCCGAGCCAACCATAACTTCGACACCACAACTTCGGCACGCCTGGCGCGCCTGTTCCTACGCGTCGGGTCACGGCGTAACGTTCAGCACAGTCTCCTTCTGTTGGCGCAGGATGCCCAGCGTCAGGGTTTGGAAATGGGCCAGGGCTGGAGCTTGCTGGAGCAACGTGGCGATATCGGCGACCGCCGTGCCGTCTACGGACAGGATCACATCGCCCTTTCGCAGGCCGCATCGCGCCAGCATCGAGCCTTCGGGGACTTCCAGCACCAGCACGCCGGTAACACCCGAGAGACCGAGCGCCGACATCTCTCCCTCATCTGCAACATTGCGGACAGTCGTGCCGAGCCAGGACCGCGGCACGATGTCGCGCGATCCCGCGGCCGTGAGGAGCGTTTGGCCCGGCAACACCGGTGTGCGCGCCAGCGCCCTGAGCCCCGGCGTTCGCACGCCAAAGCGATCCATCGGGAAATTCACGAAACCCAACGCGAGCGCGGGGGATCCATCCTTCACGCGATAATCGCCGCGGGCGGGATCGACGAATTGGGCGTCGGCCACGATCGAATGTTCGTCCCGGCCACTCTGTTTTTGCAGTTCCGTGGCGGGGGCATTGGTCGCGCCGTCCCGGTGCATCAAGTTGTGATCCAGTTGCTGGCCCCACGGTGGGGCGTGCATCAACGCTGGCTGGTATTCGCGCCAGACGATATTGCGACGGAAGATGTCACGGCTGTTCGCATACCACACATGCGGGTGCAGACCGGAACCGACCGTGATGTTGTTCTCCACCACGCGCCCGAATCCTTCGCGATTCTTGATCCCCCCGCGCAGGCAGAGGTTGTTGGTGATGATGTAGAAGGATGAGCCGTCGTCGAGGTCGATGTCCCAGCCATGATCGCAGCGCCAGCGGTTGTTCCGGAGGATGACGGGCACGACGGCGTCCAGGCGCGGGAGTTCCGGCACCTCTTGGACCCAGGCGTTCACCTCGGCGATGCTGGGGCGCCAGAAGCGGTCGCGTCCCCACGAGTTGAACGAGCCGTGGTCGCCCGTCTCCTTCACCGTGTCGAACACATCGCAATACTCGATCACGTGCCCGCCCCAACTGCCGTCGCCGATGTTGATGCCGGCGCGCGGCAGGTCGTAGATCGAGCAGTGACGGATCGTGATGCGCCGGGCCAGTTGGATCTGCACCCCGGCGGTCTGCTTTTCCACGCGGCCGGTCAGATAGATCAGGCAGTCGTCCACCAGGCAGTCCTCCGGATAGTTGTCGCTCTTCGGGCCAGGCGTGCGATCGAGATCTTCCAGCCGGTTCAGCTGGCTGTAATTGAACAAGGGATTGCGCGTCGCCTCCGGGTCGCCGACAAAGCAGATCCCGCTGGCGCCCGCCCTGACGATCCGGCAGCCGCGGACGGTCACCCGACGATTGTAGCGGTTGACGAAAATGGCGTTGCCGCCCACCTGATCCAGGACACTCTCCTCCACCATGCAGTCTTCCGTGCCCTCGAAGAGAATTGCGCCGCCCCGATAAATCGCCCAGTCCGAACGCATCAGCGGCTCCCGGGTATCCATCACCGTGCGCGCCGCGTGGCGGAACGTCAGGCCGCGGAGGGCGACGAAACGCACGGGTTTCTCCTTGCGGCCACGAAACTCAACGAGGCTGCGCAGCCGTGTGGCCTCCACGGTGGCCGTGGCCAGATCGAGCCCGGCGGGCGGATAGAAGTAGAGCGTCTGAGTCTCCGCGTCGAGGAACCATTCGCCGGGCGCGTCGAGCTCCTCGAAAATGTTTTCCACGAACCGGATCTTCGGGTGCACGGCTCCGCCCCGGTTGTTCTGCCAGCCGCCCTCCAGTGTCACCGCGCCTTGCGGGTCCTTGCCCGTGATGCGCCAGGTGAAGTCACCCCAGAGCGCCGGGTGCATGGCGTGGAAATAGCCGTTCACCGGGTCAGCCCAACGCACGGCACGTTCCGGGGCGATGGCGTCCTCCGCGAAGCCGTCGAAGTACTGCGCGCCGGGATCGAAGTTCGGATAACGCGCCAGGATTTGCCGTTCACCGTTCACGAAGATCTCTTCGGTCCGCAGATTCTCCGGCACGATTGCCCGGAAGATGCCGTCGCGGTATGGCTGCCAGTCGAGCCGCTCCAACCTGACGCCGCCGCTGATGACAGGCTGTTCGTCTCCGTAGGCCTGGTAGACCCTCGGGGCTGCCCGGGTGCCTGAATCCTCCGCCGTGAAGACCAGCGTCTCGGGCAGGTAGTAGGTGCCGCCGCGCAGAAACACCGTGCCCGGCGTTTCTCGCGCCGCCTGTTGCGAGCGCTGGAGGCTGGCGAAAGGTCTTTCGAGCGTGCCGGGATTCCCGTCGTTGCCCGCGGGGTCGACGTAATAAGGTTGCCCGAGGATGGGCAAGGCTAACGTCAGGAGCGGCAGGCTGGTGAAGATCCGTCTCCCGAGGGGGCACAAGTAGTGTTTCATAGCGGTTGATTCCCGAATGAACCCGATCCGGGTCGGTGGCAAGCGAATTATCGGTCAGGTACTCCTCCGCGGATCATGGTTCTCGCACCTGGTGATGAACCGGCCAGGAGGCGCGGGTGTCGGCCGGGTAGAGCCCAATCCGTTCGAGGGGCAGGCGCTTGAACCCGAGTTTCCAGGCCGGCGAATTGTCCTTGAGCTGGAAGTTGCGGGCCGCGCGGTCAACAAAGCCCGGATCCGGGTCGATCAGGTTATCCTGAAAGGCGATCAGCGGCCGGGCTCGACTTTCGATATCGTCCCATCGACCGCCGGCGCAGAGGTTGCGGGCGATGAGATTGCCTTTGGGCGCCCAGGGATCGTTGGCCAGGATGCCTGGCAGTGCGGGATAACGCGTGCTGTAGGGAGGTTCGTTGAACCGGATGCCGGAGAGCGTTCCCTGGTCTTGGCCTTCCTTGACCCATTCGTCGGCGTGGTATTTGGCCCAGCCCATCGCCCGGGCATCGACATGCACCGCGGGATCGCACTCGACGAAGACGTTGTTCTCGATGGTGCAATCCCGGCCGCCGCCGATGAAAGCCGCGCTGCGAACGCGGTAGAAGAGGTTGCCGCGGATCTCAGTGCCGCAATACATGTCGTCGAGGTAGATCCCGACGCAGCCCCGGCCTTCGAAGCCTTGAATGTCGTGCAGGTAATTGTGGCGGATGACGGTGCCCCGCATGGTCCAGTCGCGGCCCGAATAGATCGCCCCGGCGTCGTTGGACTCGTGGCAGACGCTGTGGATTTCGTTGAATTCCATGAGGTGATCGTTGCCGCCGAAGGAAATGGCCTGGTGCGGCGCGTTGTGGATGAGGTTATGGCGGGCGCGATTGCCGACGCCCGCGAGGCTGATTCCGGCCGAGTACATGGGCCGCCAGCGGCCGTAGTGATGGATCTGGTTGTTTTCGGCGAAGTGACCGGCCGCGGTGAGACTCCGGCGATCGCCGCCTTCGAGCGAAAGACCGCCGGCCCCGCATTGATAGATGTCGCAGCCCAACACGCCATGGTTTGAGCCGCCGGCAATCCGGAGGGCGGACCCG
>JAHDYP010000292.1 GCA_023383055.1 Verrucomicrobiota bacterium
GCGGATCGTGTTTGCCGCGGCCGCGCCGCTGGTCGAAGGCAAATACCGCGCGACACTGGCTGCCGGAGTGGCTGACGCGGCCGGGAACGTCCGGCAGGCTTCGGCCTGGTCGTTCGAGACGGGACCGAAGCCGAGGGCGCTCACGTTTTCGCCTGGTTTTTATACCGTGAAAGTGGGGGGCTCGCTCGAGGAGGTAACCGTCACTTTCGATCAACCGGTGCCGCAGGCATTTCTCGATGATTACGAGTGGCGCCTGTATTGGCTGAATCCCAACGTTGGCACCTACCAGGAAATAGTGCCTCTCGACTTCCGCCGAGAGGCCAGCGCCACCCAGTTGGGCATCCTCCCGCCCGCGCCCCTGGGTGCTGGCGCTTACCGGCTCACGGGAAATGGCACTTACATCGAGGGCGTCTTTTATGAGTTCACCCTCCGGGATGTGCCCAACGAGTTCATCTCCCCGGGCGGCATCAACGGGGCCGGCAATTGGAAATATTACGGTCCGGTCGTGGACGACGTGCTGCTCATCGACGTTCCGGGCACCGTGGCGCCTCTCCCGGCGTTCGCCCTGCGGTCGGTGTTCGCACAGTCTACCGTCGCCGCCGCGTCACTACTGAGCATTCAGGAGCCCGCCATCTTCCACGGCGGTCTCCAACTGAACGGCACCTGGCTTGATTCGGGCATCAGCCACGTCTACGGTCGGCTCAACCTGCGGCGGAACACCACGCTCATCGCGACCGAACTGGAGAACCACACCCTGCATGCATACGGCGGCGGTTTGATGGACGGTATGCTCGAGTTCAGACATCCCGACAGCCTGCTCGTCAACCATCCGGCGAGTGTGCTGGTGCTCAGTAACAGCTTTAGCGTCCGGCGCTCGAACAACCTGATACTGGGCCGCTTGTTGAATCAAGGCACGCTTCGCCGCGAAGGCGGAACCAATACCGTTCGAGTCGAAGGCACGCGTTTGCACAACGTCGGCCGGCTCGAGATTGCCACGGGTGGCGTCCTCGCCGCCGACCTCGAGCTCGAAGGCGCGATCGAGCTGGCGGCCGATACCCACCTCGTGCTGGGCCAGGTCACGAGCGACTTCTCCTCGCGCATTGCCGGACCCGGCAATGTCGAGTTTGGAGAAAGGGACTCTCAAGGGCGTGCGCTCTTGATTGCCAACGCCGATTTGCGCGGAGATTTGGATGTCGGCGGCACTTTCCGCGTGATCGCTGGGGAAGCGACGCTGTGGCAACCCCTGGTGCGGGTCGCGCCGGTTGACATCCGCGGGACCCTGCGTCTCCTCGCGACGTCGCAGTTGGGCTCGGTGAACCTGAACGCCGGCACCCTGGTCCTCAACAGCGACTCCGAGATCGGCACCCTCGAAACCGAAACGGGCGGTGACCTCAACGTGTCCGCCCACACCCGTGTGACGGGCGAGGCGCGGTTGCGGCGAGCGACCTTCGACGGTTCGGGAGTGCTCGAGTTCAGTGGCCTGACAACCGTCTCAAATGGCACCCAATCGGCCGGCGTGACCGTCGGCGCGTTGACGGTCCGCAATACGGGAACGTGGCGTCAAGCTGCCGCCAGCTCGGGAGGTTCGTCGATTTCGCGCAACTTTGGCAGCGGCCTGGGCGTCTTTGAAAACCTCGGGGATTTCGAGCAAACCACCGCCCAACCGCTCATCGTGCAAGTCCCGATCAGGAACGGCGGGCGCATGGCGTTTGCGGCCACCAGGGTGACCTTCGACGGCACGGAGAGTTCAGGCCGGTTTGGGAAATACCTGCCGCAACCCGGAGGTGAGTTGGCGCTGAACAATACTACGCTGGACTATAAGTTGGCCGGGACTTTGGATCTGACGGCCGGTCTGCTTCGGGGAACCGGCGCTATCTGGACCACGGGCATTAATGGTGGGAAGATCATCAACCGCGCCCGTCTCCAGGTGGGCAACCCGACCGGCGTGCTTCAGCTCAACACCGAAACCGGATTCGAGCAAACGGCGACGGGCGAACTGATCGTCACCCTGTCGAATGTCGGCAGCAGCCAGCTTAGCCTGCGCGGCTGGGCGGCCATCCTCGGAGGCGCTTTGAAAGTCGAACTGGCCGAGGGCTTTACCCCGACTTTGGGCCAAACGTTCGATGTGCTGATCGACATCGCGGGGCGCACCGGTGAGTTTGACCAGGTCATCTTGCCAGACCTGGGCAGCGGGCTGAAATTGGTCGTCAGATACTCGGCGAGCAAAGTCACGCTCACGGTCGAGGCGGCCTGACCCGCGGGTTTCGCCTGTCGACGCAACCGGAACCGAAACCGGTCACTCGTCCCGCGGACATCCCCGCCATCCCGGGGTGGCGGCAGGGATTAAAGCCTTCTCCTGCTCGGGGTCATGGCGCTATTTTGGCGGCGGTATGTGCAGCGTTTACTGTCGTATCCTCAGGCGGTCAGGCTGGGGTGCGCTTTGTTTCGTGGTGGCGGTCGGCGGCCTCTCCGCTGCCGTCGCTGCCAGCCAATCTGCAACCGGCGTGCTGCCCAAGGTCCGTCTGTCTCAGGATGGCCAAGGCTTCACTACGGCCGATGGCCGGCCATACGTTCCTTTCGGCGTGAATTACTATCGACCCGGCACCGGCTGGGCGCCGCAGGTTTGGAAACAGTTCGATGCCGAAGCCACCCAGCGCGACTTCGCCCGGATGAAGGAGCTCAATTTGAATTGCGTCCGCGTTTTTCTGACCTTCGGCTCGTTCTGCCGCGAACCCGGCAAACTGGATCCCGACGGCCTCGCCAAGTTCGATCAGTTTCTCGCGCTGGCGGAAGCGGCCGGGATCTACGTGCATCCGACCGGCCCGGATCATTGGGAGGGCTTGCCCGACTGGGCACGGGGTGATCGCATCGCGGACGATCACGTGTTGGAGGCGCTGGAGTCTTTCTGGCGGGAACTGGCCGCGCGCTACCGCGGGCGCACGGCCTTGTTCGCCTATGATCTGCTGAACGAACCGGAGGTGCGCTGGGATTCACCCGCGCTTCGCAACAAGTGGAAGCAGTGGGTGGAACGGCGATACACCACAGCCGCGGAGGCCGCCGCGGCCTGGCAGCAACCGGTCGCGAGCATTTCGTTGAGCGCGCCCCCCATCCCGCCGCGAGAGAATGCCCCGGGCAGCGGGTGGCTCCTCGATTATCAGCGGTTCCGCGAAGAGATCGCCGACGACTGGACCCGGCGCCAGGCGGCTGCGATCAAGTCCGCCGATCCCGAGGCCCTCGTCACCGTCGGTCTCATCCAATGGTCGGTCCCGGTGCTGCTGGCCGCGCCGTGGCAATACTCCGGGTTCCGCGCGGAGCGCCAGGCGCAATTCCTCGATTTTCTCGAAGTCCATTTCTATCCCCTGGACCACGGGGCTTATCAATATGCCGGCGAGGAATCCGAGGCTCGCAACCTGGCCTACCTCGAGAGCGTCGTGCGCGAGGTGGCCCGGCCTGGCAAGACGGTGGTGATCGGTGAGTTTGGCTGGTATGGCGGCGGCAAACCGACCTTCGACGGCGGACGGCACCCGGCGGCGACCGAAGCCCAGCAGGCGCGTTGGGGCCGCAGCGTGGTCGAGACCACGAAGGGACTGGCGTCGGGTTGGTTGAACTGGGGTTTTCATGATCACCCCGAATCGGGGGATGTCAGCCAGTTGACGGGGTTGTTGACGGTGACTGGGGACATCAAGGAATGGGGTCGGGCGTTCAGCGCGTTAAGCCGGCGCCTGAGCGGAAGCCGCCTGGTTGCGGAAACCGTCGGGAATCGGCCTGGGCTCGATTGGGATGAACTGTTGACCAACACCACGGCCGGCCGTGACTATCGCGAACGCTATTATCAGGCGTACTCGGCGGAAAGATGATCCTGCGCCTGGTGAGTTGGTCAGGACCGGCTCGCCCGGGTGCTAGCCCGCCTTCACATCGCGGAAGAGCCTTTCCAGGAGGGCGGCGAGGTCATCCAGGTTGAACGGCTTGCGCAGGACCATCTCCCGCACTTGATTCAGGAACTCCTTCACCCGGGGTCGTTCCTGGTGGGCGGTCACGAATATGAAGCGCTCACACAGGTGAGGCCGCACCCTCCGCACCGCCAGGTAGAACATATCGCCAGCCATCTGCGGCATCACCATGTCACACAGAATGGCATCGTAATCCTGGGCCATCACCGCTCGCAAGCCGTCCACCCCGTTGGATACAGCGGTCACTTGGTGCCCCCGGTTGCGCAGGAAATAATCCAACATCCCCGCCAACTCGGAATCATCCTCCACCACGAGTATTTGCCGCGCTTCCCGAATCGCTTGTCCCCGATCGTCGGTCATAATTAATAAACCTGAAGTACCCTTTAGGGTCCCTCCAGCCTCTGCCTGACAATTTCATCGGTATCATGCCTGTCAGCCGGTGTCACCTGTAAAGCCCCCCGTGCCGATTCCAGCGCCATCGCGATCGATGCCCTGAACCAGGCGGGCGGCCAGATTGGGGCTCCGGAGTTGACATGCGCGAGTTCATCAGGTGAGATTGCGGCTCAATTGGGCTACCGCCTGATGAAGTGAGGGGGCGCCCGGGGCCCGACAGGGAAACAGTGACCGTCCTTGGGAAAGTCGATAAGGCATGCTTCCCATTTAAAGCGGACCACGCGGCTCTGTCGAATAGAGCCATATGGCCCCGCACTTGGTTCGGCGTTTGCTATGCATCGGTCCAGTGGCTGGGCGAAAAACAAAGATCGACTCATGGTCGCACCC
>JAHDYP010000293.1 GCA_023383055.1 Verrucomicrobiota bacterium
TGGTGGCGGCGGAGGGGATCGATTGGTCGCGGGTGACGCTCTTTCACATGGATGAGTATCTCGGGATCACGGACGATCATCCGGCGAGTTTCCGGCGCTTTTTGCGGGAGCGGGTCGAGGCGCGGGTGCGCCCGAAGGCCTTTCATTGTGTGCGGGGCGAGGCGGAGTTGCCGATTCGGGAATGCGACCGGTATGGCGGGTTGCTGGCGGCGCAGCCGATCGATCTCTGCTGCCTGGGTATTGGCGAAAACGGCCACGTGGCGTTCAATGATCCGCCCGTGGCGGATTTCGAGGATGATCGCTTGATGAAGCTGGTGAAACTGGACGAGTCCTGCCGTCGTCAACAGGTGGGAGAGGGCGCATTTCCGAGCCTCGAGGCGGTGCCGGAGTATGCCTACACGCTGACCGTGCCGGCGCTCTGCGGCGCGCGGAGGATGATTTGCGTGGTGCCGGAGCGGCGCAAGGCGGTGGCGGTGCGCGATACGCTGACGGGTCCGATCAGCACGGCCTGTCCGGCCTCGGTGTTGCGTCGGCAGAACCACGCGGTGTTGTTCCTGGACCGGGATTCCGCCAGCCTGTGGCCGGGTGCGCTTCGGCCGACCGAGGATGAGGAATGAAGGGCGTGCTGGGCAGTCTGGGTCTGTTGTTGCTCCTGGGAGCGCAGGCGGAGGATCAGCTCCAACGTCCGTTTTACCGTCCGGAGAACCCGGGTTACACCATTCTGGGTTCGGCGATCGATTCGATCGTGTTCACGCTGACACGGACCGTCCGGCCTGATGAGCGTGGTCATCTGGTGTCGATTTCGAGCTTTGTCAATCCGAACGGCGAGGTGATGGGGTGGCATGATTTCGGGAATTTGGAGGGACCCGGATGGGCGGCCAACGCGGTGGGTGGGGCGTGGGAGATCTACACGCTGGGCCGGTTTCTCGGCAAGACCGACTGGCAGACGAACGCGGTGCGGATTCTCGATCACGTGCTTGACTGTGGGTTTATCGAGGAGGAGACCGGCTTCATCCGGGGCTACCGGGAGACCACCACCGGCAAGTTCTGCCTCAATTACAAGCATCACTCCGATTGGTTTTGCCCGGGATCGATGGCCAAGGTGGCGTATCAGCTTCTGATCTTTGCCGACGAACTCGAGGGCGATCCGCGGCGGGACCGGATGCGGCGGATCGCGAGCCGTTGTGCGGAGTGGATTGAGCGCAACGTCGAGCCGGTGCCCAACGGGTGGTATCCGCGGCGGACGACGCCCGAGGGTAAGATCTACCGTCCTTCGCCTGATGGGGGACAGGATCCGTTCTGGCAGACCTCGGCGGACAGCCTGTTCATTTTGCAGTTGCAGGCGGCGTTGACCGAGCGCGGGTTGGCGGATTATCGGGGTCGGCTGCGGGAGAAGCTGGACGTTTTCGTGAAGTCGGGCGGAATCTTTGGGAGCATCAACCACGACACCTACGATCCGTATGAGAACGTGGCCTACTCGGTGGCGTTCCGGACGCTGCGACTCGCGGCGCGGGTCTTGGGTGACGAAACGATTCGCGCGTTTGCGTTCGAACGGTGTCTGGGAGGGTTGGAGCAGTTCAAGATGACGGAGGACCGAAACCAGGTGGTCACGCGCGGCTTGTTGTATATGGAGCGTTCCTGGGACACTTCCTATCTATGGGAGAACGCGGAGGCGGCGTTGGCCTGGTTCGAGGCGGCGGCCGATCTGCGCGCCACCGAACCGAAGCGGAGCCGGGCGTATGAGCTGGACGGTCTGACGATTCTGCGGACGGCGTCCCGGCATCACTATGGGCGCTACGGTTTCCTGACCGAAGGGGTGGATTGGAACAATCATGTCGGGCAACAACATCACATCGATCAGGCGCGGCATGGGGCGATCCAATACACGGAGCCCTTTCTCAACAACCAGCACATTGCCGAGCCGACCTTGTTTTACCTCGAACGGCTGGCCACGCGCGACGAGCGCCGACGGGAGATCGTGTGGCGCGACCTCGAGGACAATGTGCTCCTGCGGCGCCGGGTGCGACGGTAAGGGTTTGGCCCGGGAGCACCGCTGTCGATGAGGACCCGTTCGATTCGATCGATGACCTCGGGAGAAGGGCCCTGGCGTTGTTGCAGGACCAGGCGGGCGAAGTTATCAGCCAGGATCTCCTCGGGATGGATGATGTAGGCGGCATGGCCTTCTTCGTGGCCGGTGGTCTTGACGAGGTAAACGGTCTTTGGCAGCCGCAAAGCCAGCGACGCGAGTGGGGTCTGGAGCTCCTGAATGGCCTCGGTGAGTTTCTGTTTCTCGCCCTCGGTCCAGGCGAGCACGTTGGTGCCGACGAAGTCCAGGAACTGGCCTTCGGAGATCTCACGATCGGTCTTGAGCCTGGCGGCGCGGTCGAAGGGGCTCAAGCGTTGCACGAAATCGTCGCGGCGGGTCAGGATTTGGCGGCCGGTTTCGATGCTGGCGAAGGCAAACGTGACGTTCGTTCCGAGTGCGATTTCGGCGCGGGCCATCTGTGGGAGGAGGAGACAGGCGGTCGTGCCAGCGAGGAGCAGGAGGTTCATCGCGGTGTTGCGGGTTGGCGCCGACAATGGCAGTGGGGTATCGATGCGCCGATTTTGGGTTGGAGGACTCAGCCGGGCGAGTTTTTTCTTGGGTCTTGCCCTGGAAGTCGGTGATACTGCGTCCAAGCATTCACCCATATGAATAACGAGATCTCCGAATTCAAGTTGACCCGTCGTGCCTTTCTCACCCGATCCACATTTGCCGTGGGCGCGGTCTCGATTGTGCCGGGGCATGTGTTGGGGTTGAACGGCGCGCCGTCGCCGAACTCGAAATTGAACATCGCGGGGGTGGGGGTTTCGGGTCAGGGCCACGGTGATTTGCGCCAGTTCAAGGACGAGAACATCGTGGCGCTATGCGATGTGGACTGGCGGCACGCGGCGGGGACGTTCCGGGAGTTTCCCCAGGCCAAGCAGTACAAGGATTACCGGAAGATGCTCGAGGAAGTGAAGGAGATCGACGCGGTGGTGGTGGCGACGCCGGATCACGTGCATGCGTTTGCGTCGATGGCGGCGATCCGCCTGGGCAAGGGAGTCTATTGCGAGAAACCGCTGACGCATTCGGTGTGGGAGGCGCGTCAGGTGGCCGAGGCCGCCCGCGCGGCGAAGGTCGCAACCCAGATGGGCAACCAGGGGGCGGGTTCGGATGAGACGCGGCGTCTGCAGGAGCTCGTCTGGAGCGGCGCCATCGGGCCGGTGCGGGAGGCGCACATCTGGACCGACCGGCCGTCGCGCGGTTTATTTGAGGAATACTGGCCGCAGGGGGTGGCGCGGCCGCAGGAGACGCCGGCGGTGCCGGACACGTTGGACTGGGACTTGTGGCTGGGGCCGGCGCCGGAGCGGCCGTATCATCCGATTTACGCGCCGTTTCGGTGGCGGGGTTGGTGGGATTTTGGGACCGGGGCGTTGGGGGACATCGGCTGTCATTCGTTCGATCCGGTGTTTCGGGCGTTGAAACTCGGAGCGCCGACAAGCGTGGAGGGATGTTCCTCGCGGGTGAATAGGGACACCTATCCGCTGGCGTCGACGGTGACGTATCATTTTCCGGCACGAGATGAAGCCCCCCAGGCGAACAACGTGCATACCCGGGGTCAGTCCGGGGCGCAGGCGGGGGGAATCGCCATGCCGGCGCTGAAGCTGGTTTGGTACGATGGAGGTTTGCGGCCGCCGCGGCCCGCCGGTTTGGCCGAGGGCGAACAGATGGGCGACAACGGCCGGTTGCTGATCGGCGACGCGGGGTTTATTCTGGGCAACCGGATCTTCCCGGAATCGCGGCGGCGCGAGTTCGAAGCGCCGGCGCCCTATCTGGAACGGTCGCCGGGTCATTACCTGGAGTGGGCGCAGGCGTGCAAGGGGGGCCAGTCGGCGGGGGCGAACTTTGACTGGGCGGGGCCGCTGGCAGAGGCGGTCCTGCTGGGAAATATCCCTTTGCGTGTGGAACTGCGGGACAAACTCACGCGAGGTAAACTGCTCTGGGATCCGGCGAAACTCGAGATCACGAGTCTCGCGGAGGCGAACCAGTTCCTGCGCCGGGAGTATCGGGAGGGCTGGACACTCTGATCGGACGCCCCTCGCAGGTGTTGTGCGGACTCCCGGTTCGGCGCGGTGGTGGTTGCCCTGCGCTAACGTATCGCGACTGTGCCTGAAAGGCCAGTCGCAGAAAGCTCGTGCGAACGGAGGGGGCACGGACAATTCTGGAGCGTTCGGAACGGGCGAACGTTGCTGCGGCTGGTCTGCGACCCAGCCGCGGTCCGATGAGGCGATCAGCGTGCCGATGGTATCTTCCGTTCGTCACCGTCACCGAGTTTCCATCAGTGCCCTGGCCAGCACCGCAAATGCTTCTTCGGATGAGGTCTCCGCGTACTTGCGAACCAGTTCCATGTCGTCCAGTTGGTCCATCCATGCTGTTATGGCCATGCGACGCGGAATCCGACAGAAATATCTGGAGATTCGCGCGCCAAGGATATTCGTTATCGCGGTCCGGCTGGGGTCCGGGTGGGTCTTGACCTTGACCGTGGGGGGGGCGGTCCATAGGATCGGAAGGTCGTGAACATACAAAGGCTGACTTGTATATTGTTTCTGGCCCTGGGAATGGGGGCGGCGGGCGGGGCATTGGCGCAGCCGCAGTTGATGAACGGCATCGCGGCGAAGGTGAA
>JAHDYP010000294.1 GCA_023383055.1 Verrucomicrobiota bacterium
GGCTCCGCGACTCCTGCCAGAGGTAACGCCATTCCCAGTCACGCAGGTCAGGGACGGAGGTCAGTTCACCAGCCTCCCGGTCGAGCCGCGGGCGATGGGCTTCGAGCAGGCGGGTGGCGCGGCCAAGGTTGCTCAATTCCAGGGCCTGCTGGGCCAGGTTGATGTCGGCGGCATACGCTTTTGCCCGCGCTCGAAACTCCTGGACTTGGGCCTCTTGACGCAGCCTGGCCTCGGTCAGTTGCGCGTCCTGGGCGGCTTCGCGCAGGAGCCGCTCCCGGTGTTCGGCTTCGAGGGCCCGACGGTAAGCGTTGCTCTTTTCCAGGAACTGCCAGGCGGCAACGATCAGCCCGAGGGTCAAGGCAATGGCGAAGGCGCCTGCCGCTGCGAAAGTCAGCCGATTGCGTCGGACCAGTTTGCGAACCCGGTAGATCCGGCTGGGAGGCCGTGCCGCCACGGGTTGATCCTCGAGGTGCCGCTGGATATCGTGAGTCAGCGCATAAGCGCTTTCGTAGCGGCGATTCGGGTCTTTCTCCAGGGCCTTGAGGACGATCCAATCCAAATCCCCGCGTAACTGGCCAGGGAGCTTGGCGGGCTCAGACTGCCGGCGAAGGGCGGCGGTGGCTGACTCGACTTCGGCCATGCGCTGCAGCCGCACGGAGGGCGGCACCGGCTCGGTTTCGCGGATCGTTCGACGCATGTCATCGAGGCCCGCGGCAACCAACTCCTGGGCGTCGAACGGCGTCTTGCCCGTCAGCAGCTCGTACAGCAACACCCCGAGGCTGTAAACGTCGGTGCGCGTGTCGATGTCCAGCCTGCCCAGTTCGGCCTGTTCCGGGCTCATGTAGGCCGGGGTGCCGATGAACGCGTGGAACTCCGTGACGAGAGTCCGGTTCATCAGCCTTGGATCCAGGGCCTTGGCAATGCCAAAATCGATCACCTTGGGAACGGCAACCCCGTCCTGTAACGCGACGAGAATGTTGGACGGCTTGATATCGCGGTGGATGATCCCTTTCTGATGCGCGTGTTGGATAGCCCGGCAGACCTGCACAAACAGCTGCAATCGATCGCGGGTCGATAACCGGTTCTCATCGCAATAAGTCGTGATCCGGCTCCCGCGCACCAGTTCCATCACGAAATAGGGCCGCCCTTCCGGCGTGGTCCCCGCGTCCAACACCCGCGCAATGTTCGGGTGCTCCATCATCGCCAACGCCTGGCGCTCGGATTCGAACCGGGCGATGACCGACCTGGTGTCCATGCCCGGCTTGAGCACTTTGAGGGCAACCGTGCGGCGCACGGGCTTCTCCTGTTCCGCCAGGAAGACCGTCCCCACACCGCCCTCGCCAATCTGCTCGAGCAACCGATAGGGGCCTAGTCGGTCCGCCGACCGCCCGGCAACCGGCTTCCCCGTCGACACCTCCCTCGAAACGCCGGCAATCCCGGCCGGTTCGACCCGGTTCAACCGCACGGCCGGACGCTCCAGGAACCCGTCCTCACGGTGGTTGACGAGGAGCGCTTCGACTTTCTGCCGCAAGAGCCGGTCTGACCCACAGGCGTGGTCCAGGAATGCCGCGCGATCCGCCGGCAGCGAATGTTCCAGCGCCTCCATGAAAACGTCCCGCACCCGGTTGGATGGCGAAGCCTTCATCCCGCGTGATGACCGCCGATCTCCTGGCGCAACCAGGCCCGGGCGAACGCCCAAATGCGTTCCGCCGACCGTAGCGGAAGCTGGAGTGCGACGGCGGCCTCTTCCATGGTCATGCCGACAAAGTAGCGTAGCTTCACCAACTCGGCGGCCGTGGTGTCGTGGTCCGCCAACCGCTCAAGGGCCTCATGCACGGCCAACATCTCCTCCGAGGGCGCCGGTTGCGGCAGTTTGGACTCATGCAGATCCTCGCGCAGAGGCTGGTTTCCCCGCTTCAAGCTGAGCTTGCGGCGGGCCGACTCGACCAGGATGCGGCGCATGGCTTCGGCGGCGACGGCAAAGAACTGGGCGCGCCCATCGAAGCGGTGACTCGAAGTGCGGATCATGCGCAACCACGCTTCGTGGACCAACGCGGTTGGTTGGAGGGTGTGATTGGCCGATTCCTGGCCCATCTTGGACGCCGCGATGCGCCGCAGTTCTTCATAAACCAGCGGCAGCAGCTCACTTGCGTCCAAGGTCTCCCCACGCGAAGCGGATTCGAGCATGCGCGTTACATCGCCCACGGGCTCCATTATACGGGTTCCGATCGGCTAATGCCAGATGTTGAGCCGGAAAACCGTGAGGAACGGTCCCGGCCGGTGGTGAAAAAAAGTTGGCGGGTTTCACCGACGTTCCGCGCCTGTATGGCCGACAGGAACTGCCGGGAGTAGTGCGTGACCGGCGAACTTAACGCGGCAAACGGACTATTCTGACATGCGAACCTCCAATACATTATTAGAATCGAACGTCGGCGAGCAGAGCGGCTCCAAGCTCGGGCCGGACCCCGCCGCCACCCCGCCAGCCAACCGGCTTTCGTTGCGCAAACAACTGGCCGCGCTGGTCAGCGGCGTCGGACAGACGGCCACGGAACCGCAACCGATGGACTGTTTTGTCGCCAAGTCCAAAGGCCGCGTCATTTTCATCCGCTCCACCGAGATCGACTGGATCGAAACGGCGAACAACTACGTGAAGCTACACGTCGGCGAAGAAACCCATCTCATGCGAGAAACGATGGCGAACGTGGAGGCCAAACTGCCGGCGGACCGCTTCTTGCGAATCAGCCGGTCCGCCATCGTCAACCTCGAGCGAATGCGGGAGTTGCAGCGCCTGCCCAACAACGGCTACGCGGTCATCCTCACCAACGGCGATCAGCTGAACCTGAGCCGCGGATACCGGAAGAGACTTCGCCAGGTGGTCCGCATCTGATCACCGGGTCCGCACCGAGGCAGTGCGGCCTTGCTCAGCCAGCGCCGGTGCCGGCGCCGCCGGGGCCAGCTGAATCAGGTCGAGCAGGATCCGTTTGGTCTCTTTCAAGGTGATATCCGCCGCCGGATGTGTGGTGTCGGGTTCTTCCCCGTCTTCATCCAGCTTGGGCTTCGGATCGGCTTCCGCGGCAACGGCCGCCGCCGATACGGGCTCGGGCAAGCCGGGCAGGCCAATCTGCTTAAGCGTGATCTCGTATACCGTTTCCTCGGCGGTCGGCCGGTTGGCGCGCTCCTGCTTCCGTGCTTCCATGCGCGCTTCGTTCTTTGCCTTTTCGCGCCGGCGCGTCTCCAGGTTCAGCGAGACGCTCCTGTCGGCGAGGTACTCCCGATACAGCGCGATATCCTCGCGGACATACTCGAAATCCGGATCGTCGGTCACGCGTTGGTCCGAGCGCTCGCGCAGCCGATCCAGCACGGGCGCGATGCGGTTCTCCCGCACGTAATCCGCGCTCGAGATCGTGTCCCAAGGCAACGAGTCTTCCAGCGCGGCTTCGCCGATCTCCGCGTAATTGTTGACCGAAGGCAGCACGATATCGGGCACCACGCCCCGGCGCTGGGTGGAATCGCCGCTCGCCCGGTAGAACTTGCGCACCGTGATCTTGAGCGCCCCGGGATCGTTGGTGGATTCCGGCGCAATGTAGCCGAGCATCGGCTGCAGCTGGATGAGCGACTGCACGGTGCCTTTGCCGTGGGTCGACGAATCGCCCACGATCAGCGCCCGCCCGTAATCCTGGAGCGCGCCGGCGAGGATTTCGGAGGCGGAGGCGCTGTGCCTGCTGGTCAGCACCACCAGTGGACCGTCATACAAGACACCGTCGTGAGTATCCTCCTCGATGATCAGCTCCCCGCGCGAATCGCGCACCTGGACCACCGGTCCCTGGCGGATGAACAATCCGGTCAGCTGAATCGCCTCTTCCAGCGATCCGCCGCCGTTGTTCCGCAGATCGAGAATCAGCCCCTGGATCTTTTCATCCATCAACTTTCCGACCAGTTTCGCGACGTCGAGGGTCGTGCTCTTGGGCCGGGGCCGTCCCCCTCGACTGCCGGGATTGGCCACGGCGAAGCTGGCGTAAAACGAAGGCAGATCCACGACTCCGATCCGGACCGGGCCCGATTCGCCGGAGGGCACCTCGATGAGCTTGGCCTTGGCTTCTTCGTCCTCGAGCTTGATCTCGTCGCGGATGAGCGCGACCTCGACTCGCTCCGAGGGGTCCGTGGCATCCGCCGGGATGATCGTGAGCCGAACCCGGCTGCCCTTGGGGCCTCGGATGAGGTCAACCACCTTGCTCAGTTTCCAATCCACCACATCCACCGGCTGCCCGTCGTCCTGTGCCACCGCCACGATCCGGTCACCTGGTTTGATCCGCTGGCTGCGCATGGCCGGGCCGGGCCTCAGCTCCTGCACCTTGCAGTAACCGTCTTCGGACCGCAGTACCGCCCCAATCCCGAATAGCGAGAGGTTCATGTTGATGGCGAAGTTGTCCAGGCTGGACTTGCCCAGGTAATCCGAATGCGGGTCGTAGACATGCGCAAGCGCGCTGAGGTACATCTGGAAAACGTCGCCCCCATCCAAACCGCTCAAGGTTCTGAGGAGCCGCGAGTACCTCCGGGTCAAAGTCTTGAGCACCTCGGGCGGCAGCGTCGAATCGTCGCGCGCCTCGGCCACGGCGGTGTCCTCGTCGGGCTTCAGATTGAGCAGCTCCTGAAGCACCTCGTAACGCAGATGCTGGCGCCACAACGCC
>JAHDYP010000295.1:0-2468 GCA_023383055.1 Verrucomicrobiota bacterium
GAGCAGTTGACTCTTAATCAATTGGTCCCAGGTTCGAGTCCTGGCCGGGGCACCAACCTTCTCAGGGGAGCCTGCGAACGCAATGCGAATGCGCCCGGTTCGGGACCGTCAGTCATCGCATTCGTGCATAAGTCGCTCGTAAACCAACAACTCGTTGCGTCCAGTTAATTGGCACAGACTGTGCCCCAATGCGGGGCTATTATCAGAATCGAGAACCGGCTTTTTTGATGTTGCTTAACGTCATAGATGATGCAAGTTCATGGGCGGGTTTGGGATCCAAAACCGGATCCCACGTTGATCCAGTCAAGAGTGTGAGATTTCTCCAGCTCGCGTTTTATCGGATGGCAGTGGCGGTGGTGGGATACGCCGCAGCCCTCGCGGTCAGTTTCGTGTTGGCCTACCTGCTCCGGTTCGATTTCGGGGGTGACCCCAATTTCCCGAAATACCACTCGCTGGTGCTGCAGCAGGCGGCCTGGATCATCCCGCTGAAACTGGCGATTCTGCTGGCGATTGGGCAGTTCTATGGTTTGCTCAGCTATTTCAGCGTGCCGGACTTGAGGCGGTTGTTGATGGGATTGGCCGCCGGAACCGCGTTCCCCAGTGCCGTATGGTTTTACGTGAATCTCTCCGGCCGGGGCGTTCCGGACTTCCTGCTGCTGCCCGGAGGGGTGATCGCCATCGATTTCTTCTTGTCGGTGCTGACCATTTCGGCGTTCCGGCTCGGGTGCCGGTTGTTTCGTGAGCGACAATCCTCGTGGTCGAAGACGCATGCGTCCCAGCGGATCGTGCGGGTCGGAATCATCGGGGCGGGGCATGTCGGGGCCTCTTTGGCCCGTGAGCTTTCGGTGCGGTCGGGCATGGGCATGAGACCGCTGATGTTTTTCGACGATGACCCGCGCAAGTGGAAGACCCGGGTGCATGACATTCCGGTGGTGGGTAGTCCCCAGGCGTTGCTGGATGCCAAGCTCAACGGCAAGCTCGACAAGATCATCATGGCCATGCCGAGCGCCCCCGCCAAGCGGATCGGTGAAATCGTGCGCATCCTGCAGCGGGCGAATCTCCCCTTCGAAACCGTGCCGTCGATGGAGCAACTGGCCGCCGGCAAAGTCAAGGTGAGCCAGCTCCGGCCGGTGGCGATCGAAGACTTGCTCGGCCGGGAACCGGTCGAGCTCGAGACCGAGAATATCCGGGCGATTCTCCGGGATCGATCGGTGCTCGTGACCGGGGCGGGGGGAAGCATTGGGAGCGAGCTCTGCCGCCAGATCGCGTCGTTTCAGCCGCGGATCCTCCTGTTGGTCGAGCAATCCGAGGGGCACCTGTTCGAGATCGAACAAGAACTCATCGACTCGGGCTTTGGCAGCCTGATCGTTCCCGTCATGGCCGATGTGCTCGACATGCCGCGGATGCACGACATCTTCGAGCGTTACCAGCCCCAGGTGGTTTTTCACGCCGCCGCCCACAAGCATGTTCCCATGATGGAACGGCACCCCACCGAGGCCATCAAGAACAACATCCTCGGCACCGTCTGCGTCGCCACGATGGCCCTCGAGTTCAAGGTCGAACGCTTCGTCATGGTCTCGACCGACAAAGCGATCAACCCGACCAACGTCATGGGCGCCACCAAACGCCTGGCCGAAATCTTCGTGCAATCCCTCTGGGCCAGCCAGCCGAACGGGACGAAGTTCATGGCCGTCCGCTTCGGCAATGTCCTCGGCTCATCCGGCAGCGTGATCCCGACCTTCAAAAAACAGATCGCCCTCGGCGGCCCCGTCAAAGTCACGCACCCCGATATCACCCGCTATTTCATGACCATCCCCGAGGCGGTCGGGCTCGTCCTCCAATGCGGTGCCCAGGGCACCGGAGGCGAGATCTTCGTCCTCGACATGGGCGAGCCGGTCAAGATCGTCGATCTCGCCCGGCAGGTGATCGAGCTCTCCGGCCTCCGCCCGGGCGAGGACATCGAGATCCAGTTCACCGGCCTGCGGCCGGGCGAGAAGCTGTTCGAGGAACTCAGCTACAAGGGCGAAAACATCCTGCCCACCACGCACCCCAAAATCCTCCGGTTCGCCTCCCAGCCGCGTCCGTTGGAACAACTCCAGCAGGAATTGCAGGTCCTCTTCGCCAATGTCCAGGACATCGAACCCAACGAGCTCAAACTCACCCTCAAACGCCTGATCCCCGAGTATCGACCCTACCTCGCCGAGGCCGCGAATTCCGCCGCTCCGGCCGCTCCCGCCCCGGCAACTGCCGCGCAAGTTGCATAAAACAAATCCGAATGGGAAACCACGGATGACACGGATGGGCACGGATGGGGAACCACCACGGAGGAGTCTGATCCCTGACGGTTATCCGTGTTATCCGTGATATCCGTGTGATCCGTGGTTCCTCGGCATGTTGAATGGAACGTTGATTGAACCACGGATGACACGGATGGGCACGGATGGGGAACCACCACGGAGGAGTCTGAT
>JAHDYP010000295.1:2568-4537 GCA_023383055.1 Verrucomicrobiota bacterium
CCCTGACGGTTATCCGTGATATCCGTGTGATCCGTGGTTCCTCGGAACGTTGTATCTCCAGGACGCAAGGATCTGAGACAACGCGTCGAGTGTAGTTGGACATCCCACAGCAGCACCAGGCTCCAAGTCGGCGCGCGCGGTAGTGCCCATAATCAAGGTGGCGCGCTCGTCATTCGGGACTCTCCGTCATCCGCGCGGACAGCCTGAAAAATCTGCTCCAGGCGCTCCCAGGCTGCTGATCCGCAAGCATTAAACACCGTTGCGTCCGCAGTCAGGCCGGTCGCCATTCAGGCTTTGGCGCCTTTCATTTTGCACTGGACCAAGACGTCTCATTCCAGATCAGTGCGAGGGCATGATCATCTAATCGCAGAAATGACATTCCTGGGCATTTGGTCTGCTAAACCGCGTTCGGCGAACGACGCACATTATGAATAGCCCCAGTGCCCATTCTCTCCTTCGATCGATCAAACCTCGCGCGGTGATCCGGCTTGGTTGCATCCTGGCTTTGCTCGAGTGTTTCGCGCTCCACGCACTCACCCTGACCTGGCGCGCGCCCGAATCCGGCCCCGCAGTGGCGGGGTACTACCTCTACATGCGCGAGGCTTCCTCGGAAACTTTCTCGAAGATCGACGTGGGCAATGTCACCTCGCATGTCGTCAACGATCTCGTTCCGGGTCGGACTTACGTTTTTTACGTCACCGCGTTCAACCCCTACGGACTCGAAAGCGACCCGTCCAACACCTACACCTATGAGCCGCGGGAGGAGCCGCGGGAGGAGCCCGAGGCCTTTGTGACCACGCTGCTGGCCAGGGAAGCCCTGTTGCTGGATTCGGACGTGATCCTGCATGAAGACCCCCTCACCTATACGGGGCTCCCAACCACCCCAATCGCGGAGTATCTCGTGGCGCTGCGCGACGAAAAAGGCTGGGCCCATTTTCACCCGATGCTGCCTGCGGCGGGCAATTATGCCATCTGGTGCCGGGTGCTGGCGCCCGATCCCGACTCCGATTCGTTCTACGTCGCCATCAACGGAAAATCTCAGGGTGTCTTCGAGGCCGGATTCGCCGGGCCTGTCTGGCAGTGGACTCGATTAACCACCCGTAACCCCGTCAATCCCCAGCAAATCCAGTCCACCTTCTCCTTCCGGCAGAGCGTTAATGAAATCAGTTTTGGCGGACGCGAGGCCGACATTCATCTCGCCCAATTGCTCATCACCAACGATCCGCATTTTGTGCCGGCTGAAGTCGCGGCGGGTCGCATTCCGCTGCAAATCAGGAACACGAACTACGGCCGCATTCTGAAATGGCCCTCTATCCCCGGGTCGACCTACCACGTTTTCCACTCTCCCGAATTCGGCAAAGTACCCTGGACCGCCGTGGGCGAACCTCTCGTTGCCGCGGGGCCCGAAACCGAGTGGCTGGCGCCAGCCGCACAATTCTCCAGCGGGTTCTTCTGGGTCGGAGTGGGACGGTAAGCTCGAATATCGAATCCCGAAATCCGAAGGAAACTCGAATATCCAAATTCGAAAGGGGAAAACCTGGCCCATTGAACGCCGACTCGGTTTCGAGCTTTCCTCGGATTAATCGTAATCGTAATCGTAATCGTAATCCCACTCCACACTCTCCAAGAGGATTACGATTACGATTACGATGAGGAGCCCAACGCCCAACATCGAACGCCGAAGGTCATTGCGTTTTTCCGGACGTTCGACGTTCGGCGTTGGGCGTTGGGCGTTGGACGTTGGGCGTTGGACGTTGGGCGTTGGACGTTGGGCGTTGGACGTTGGGCGCTGGAAGTGAAGGCGAACGTCGAACATCCAACATCGAACATCGAACGCCGAAGTCCTGGCGTCCGACATTGCATTGCACTTCGGTGTTGGACGTTGGGCGTTGGGCGTTGGAAGTGAAGGCGAACGTCGAACATCCAACATCGAACATCCAACACCGAAGTCCTGGCGTCCGACATTGCA
>JAHDYP010000296.1 GCA_023383055.1 Verrucomicrobiota bacterium
CACAGGTCGGATCGTACGGTGACCACTCAATACACCCTGATTTATGGCTGAAGAAATTCCTGGTGCCCCGTCCGGCGCGGTGCCGCCCAAACCCGCGGAGGCCGCCAAAGTGCAGCCCAAGAAGGAAACGGTGCGGATCAATCTCCCACCCAAGCCCACCGCTGCGCCGAATATCAAAATCCCCGCGCCTTCCGCCGCGCCGCGACCCGCCGCGGTCTCGGCTCCGGGCGCCGCCCCGGCCGCCGCACCCGCGGCGGCAACTGTCGCGCCCACACCCGCGCCGCGTTCAACTCCGGCACCCGGTGGCACCGCGCGGCCGCAACTGCCCCGACAACCATCGGCACCCGCGGTGAGCGCCCTGGACACCGGTCTGGCCATCGCCGCCGCGATTGCCAGCTTGGCGGCGCTGGTCGTGATGTTCATCGTTTGACCCGAGCGCGCTGTCGTTCTTACCCATCATAATCCGTTTTCCCGTTATTTGCGTATGGCTGCACCCAACATGCTCACGCTCACCGAAAGCAATTTCAAAGAGCAAGTCGTTGATTCACCCATCCCGGTCCTGGTCGATTTCTGGGCGGAATGGTGCGGGCCCTGCAAAATGCTCGGACCGATCCTCGAAGAATTGGCCACTGACTACGATGGACGGGTCAAGATCGGCAAACTCAACATCGACGATTCTCCCTCCGTGGCCAACGAGTATGGGATTCGGGCCATCCCGACCATGCTCATCTTTAAGGGTGGCCAGGTTGCCGAACAAGTCGTGGGCCTTCGCAGCAAACGCGATCTCAAAGCGAACCTCGACAAGTTCGCGGTTTAACCCGGTTCCGATCCGCAAGCACTGCCCCGCCCGGTCGCCGCGACCCTGGCGCCAAGAAGGGTGACGAACTGGCGGTTGTCCGGTCCAATTCAAAGCCGGCTGCGCCGGCGGCATGGCATCCATCGTCACTCCCAAATTGCTCGCCCACCGGGCTGAATTCTACCAGCAGCTGGCTTCGCTGCTATCAGCCGGGGTGGGGATGCTCCAAGCCCTCGACCTGCTCCATCGCAGCCCGCCTGCGCGCTCCTTTCGCGAACCTATCGCCCAGGTCCGCCGCTGCATCCAGGAAGGGCAAACGTTTGCCGAGTCGCTCGCCCGGCAGGGCCACTGGTTGCCGCCGTTTGACCTGGCGCTGGTCCAAGCCGGCGAACAGGCGGGTCGCCTTGCCGAATGTTGTCGTCTCCTTTCAGGCTATTATCAGGAACGCGCCCAGCTGATCCGACAGGTGTTGGGCAATCTTGCTTATCCCTTGGTGGTCCTTCATTTCGCGATCATCATCTTTCCCACCTCACAACTGGCGGGTTTGCTGCAGAACACCAGCCTGATCGAATTCGGCCTGGCCAAACTGACGCTCCTGCTCCCCGCGTATGCCGCGGCCTTCGCTTTCATCTACTTGAGCCAGGCGCAGCGCGCCGAACCACTCCGATCGCTCCTCGAACGGGCGTGCGCCTGGATTCCCGTGGTTGGGACCGCCCGCCGGCACCTGGCGCTCGCCCGGCTATCCGCCGCCCTGGAAGCGCTCATCAGCGCCGGCGTCACCATGATCGAGGGCTGGGAGTTGGCGGCCAACGCGAGCGGCTCGCCTGCTCTCCGCAGAACGGTTCATCGCTGGCGTCGTGGTCTGGAATCGGGTCAGACCCCGGCCGAATTGCTGGCCGCCTCGCCCGCGTTTCCCGAACTCTTCTCGAGCCTGTACGCCACCGGTGAGCTCAGCGGTCAACTGGATGAGACCCTGCGCCGGCTGCACCGCCATTATCAGGAAGAAGCTTCGCGCAAACTCCAGTTGCTGGCCCGCTGGGTGCCGCTTCTGGTCTACTTCGCCGTCATGCTGGTCATCGCCTATCAGATCGTGGTCTTCTGGATGGGCTATTTCCGCGGCATCGGCGAAGTCCTCGACTTCTGATCCCGCGCCCGCCGTGGGAACCCCGGACTCGACACGCCCGACCGGTTCAGGCTTAATCCCGCGGATGTTGTCGACGCATTGTGGCCAATCATGAATCCTGAATTGCTCGCCAAAGCCAAGTCGTTTGGTTTCTCTGACCGGCAGATCGCTCATCTCACCGGCCAGACGGAAGACGACGTCCGCGCCGAACGCAAGAAAATCGGCCTTATCCCCAGCTACCGTTTGGTCGACACCTGCGCGGCCGAGTTCGAGGCCTATACCCCTTACTACTATTCCACTTACGACCGTGGCGCCGACGAGATCCGCCCGACCGATCGCCGCAAAATCATGATTCTCGGGGGCGGCCCGAATCGCATCGGCCAGGGCATCGAATTCGATTATTGCTGCGTTCACGCCGCCTTCGCCCTGAAGGAGGAAGGCTTCGAGACCCTCATGGTCAATTCGAATCCCGAAACGGTCTCAACCGACTACGACACCAGCGACAAGCTGTTCTTCGAACCGCTCACCCTCGAGGATGTGCTGCACATCTATGAACGGGAGAAATGCTGGGGCGCGATCGCCCAGTTCGGCGGTCAGACTCCGCTCAACCTGGCCCTCGGCCTGCAAAAGAACGGCGTCAACATCATCGGCACTTCGCCCCAGAACATCGAGATCGCCGAGGACCGCAAACTCTTTGCGGCGATGCTCGACAAGCTCAAGATCCCCCAGCCACCCAACGGCATTGCCACCAAGGAAACCGAGGCCATCCAGATCGCCCATCGTCTCGGTTATCCCGTCCTGGTCCGGCCTTCCTTCGTGCTCGGCGGCCGGGCCATGCAGATTGTCTACTCGGACGCCGAGCTCCAGCATTACATGCGCTTTGCGGTCGAGGCCTCTCGCAAACGCCCGGTCCTGGTCGACAAATTCCTCGAAGACGCCACCGAGGTGGATGTGGATTGCATCGCGGATGTCGGCCACTTTGCCGATCCCAACGAGGGAACGATCGTCATCGGTGCGCTCCTTGAACACATCGAGTTCGCCGGCGTGCACTCGGGGGACGCCGCCATGGTGCTGCCGCCGCACACCCTGTCCTACGAGGTAATCCAAACCATCCGCGAGTACACCCACGCCATGGCTCGCGAACTCCGCGTTGTCGGCCTGATGAACGTCCAGTATGCCGTCAAGGACGACAAGGTCTATGTGCTCGAGGTCAACCCCCGCGCCTCCCGCACCGTCCCCTTCGTCAGCAAGGCCATCGGTGTCCCTCTCGCCAAACTCGCGGCCAAAGTCATGTCCGGCCGCCGGTTGACCGAACTCGGTTTCACCCGGGAAATCTGGCCGAGTTACTGGGCCGTCAAGGAATCCGTGTTCCCCTTCAACCGGTTTCACGGCCAGGACATCCTGCTTTCCCCCGAAATGCGGTCCACCGGCGAAGTGATGGGGATCGACCCCGATCTCGGGACGGCCTACGCCAAATCACAAATGGCGGCCAACGCCACCCTGCCCTTGGCCGGGCGCGTGTTCATCAGCGTCAGCGACAACCACAAAACTCAGGTTGCCGAGGTGGCCCGCCAGTTTGTCGATCTTGGCTTCGAAATCATTTCCACCCCCGGCACCGCCACCGTCCTCGAGCATGCCGGCCTGAAGGTTCAGCGCATCAGCAAACTCCAGGAAGGCCGGCCTAACGCCATCGATCTCATGAAGAACCGCGAGATCCAACTCATCATCAACACCCCTTCCGGCCAGATCCCCCGCGCCGACGAAGTCCGCATCCGCACCACAGCTGTCTATACCGGCATTCCCATCATGACCACGCTCAGCGGAGCCCGCGCCGCCGCCCTCGCCATCGCCGCGCTCAAGCAGAGCGGTTACCAGGTCCAGACCCTCCAGGAATTCCACTGAACCGGCCCGGACCCACCTCCGGCGCTCAACCCGCGCACCTGGCACCCCGGCCGTGACCGCCGATTCCGTCGACCCTGGTGAGCAACCGGTCGATCTCCCGATCGATGGGGTCCTCGACCTCCACACGTTTCGACCTCGCGACGTCAAAGCCCTGGTCAACGATTATCTGGACGCCTGCCGCGAACGCCGGATCCTGCGGGTGCGCATCATTCACGGCAAGGGCATCGGCGCCTTGCGGACCACGGTTCACGCCCTCTTGGCGCTTCGATCCGATGTGAAAGAGTTTCACCTTGCCAGTGAACCGTTCGGCGGCTGGGGCGCCACCATCGTCCATCTCCATCCCCCGACATAAGCAATCCCCCAGCCCACCGTCGATATGGGGATCGCGGATTGGACATTGCGGATTGCCCAATCCTCAATCCTCAATCGGGGATTCCCTGCTCCCGGAGATTCAGGAAAACCCGGGGATGGGCTGTGGGACTGTGCTGCAATTCGGCCGAGATGTCGAGGCGGGAGTTTTTGAAGCGGGCGGTTCCGGGCTCGGAATGCGACTATGCCCGAAGGGTCAGTCGCAGCAAGCTCGCGCGCTCGGGGGCGCTCGGACTGTTCCGGACCCCCTTGACCGGGCGGGCATTGCTGCGGCTGGTCTGCGACACCGCCGCGGTCC
>JAHDYP010000297.1 GCA_023383055.1 Verrucomicrobiota bacterium
AACGCGTATGTGGGACTTGCCCCGTCCCGCACCTCGCCATACCCGGATATCCCCTGGTTCGTGTCCAGGCGGATCACATGCGAACGCATCGACCCCAGGATCGGCACCACCCGCAGGTCCGTGATCTTCAGTTCGGATGGCTCGGAGTTCGTGTTCACGCGAGCGCGGACTTCCTCGGCCGCCGCGAGCGACGCGCCGGACCATGCGCCTCCGGCCGCACCGGCCATCATCAGGCCGCCTCGTTTGAGCATTTGACGTCGATTCATGGTTGCTTCTGGGTTCGTCAGATCGTTCGCCTGGGATTTGCGGACATCCTTGCCCGTAAGATCGGGATGTCAAGCCGTGGGACGCACGAAGAGCAAAGAGTACGCGGCTGACGGCGAATCCGACGCTTCAGGCTTCAGTCGATCCCGCCGCCACATGGTGCTTGCGAACCGGCGGCCACCACCTTGCGTATCCGCGCGGCGGTCTGCGGGCCAACGCCCCGAACTTCAGCCAACTCCTCGACGCCGGCCAGGACCACGGCTTCGATACTGCCAAAGTGTTCCAGTAACATCCGCGCGCGGCGCGCCCCCACTCCCGGAATCGCCGATAGCACCCGCAACCTTTGGCGCAACAGCGTTCGCGCCCGACGAGGCACCGCCACGAATACCACCTCCCGCTGTCGCATCACCTGCCTCCCCGCGTACACGAGCAGCCGCACCGTTTCCGAAGCGTCCTCCGACCGCAACACGGGCAATTGAAAAGCCAGCCCCAGCGAAACCAGTGCCCCTTGCCACGACTCCCGTGAAATCCCGCTCAGATCCGCTTCCGACCCTTCCAAAATCAAGGCCCGTCCCCCGGGGCACTGGGCCAGCCGATGCGCCTGCCGAAACAGCCGACCATCCAGCAACGACGCCCCAAAATCCGCGACGGTCTTCCGCTCGAACCGCCACTCCCCTTCGACCTCATAGTCCCCCACCTCCAACCGGCCCACCTCCAGCCTCACGTCCAGCCGCGCCGCCAGCCGTTCGCACACGCTCGACCGGCTCTCCCGGTCGTCCGCCACCACACGAACCACCGATCCGATACCCGCGCCCGCCGTTGTGCTTGTGCCCTCCATGGCCGACATCAATACCTACGCCCATGCCCGGGAATTTCAAGCCGATCCTCGCGGCCTCCCGGCCCTGGGATCGGTCCAGGAATTCTCATTTTGGTATTCCATGGCCTCTTAAACAGGATAAGTCTCAGCCGGGCCATTCTCCCGCACAAAGGCCAGACAGTATCTCCCCTTGGCGAGCTTGGCGCCTTTGCGTGAGCGTGGGATTCCACAATGAGAATTGCTGGGGACCGGTCGGAACCCGATCGAGCGCACCCCAAAAAACTTCGGAAAAAGGACGGAAGGGGTGCACGAGCTAAAAGTGGGGGCTAGCGGGTCCGGGAGGCCCAGAAATCCTCGAAGCGGCCGGACATAATGCAGCAACGGAGGGCAATGATCGCGTTGGCGCCCCGCACGGACCAGCGCATTCCCCGATTGTTTGAGGCGCTCACCGATCACGGTGCGGCAGCCGGCTTCGACGACACCAGAACCCACGAAGAATTTCTTTTGGCGGAATTCGGCGTAGCGCATCTGCGCGGCATTTTTCTCGAAGTAGTGCAGTTGCTTGAGCAGCGTCTTCTTGCTCTGGGTGGAAGCGGGCAGTTGTCGGCCTGCCTGAGCGACCAAGCGGGGGATGTCACCGGCTTCCAGCGAGTTGCGCCAAGCTTTGGGAGCCTTGGCCTCCTGCCCCCAGAGGAGTTGGGCGATGCCGGTCAGGTGTTCGTAGGCGTGGAAGAGATCCACGATGTGCACGGCGTTGGCGAAGTGAGTTTGGACGATGGTGTGGTTGTAGCGTTGACCGTCGGTTAGGGCGATGACGGTCTTGGCTTGATCCAGACCCCGCCACACCGCCTCGGCGTACATGCGCCAGCCAAACAGAGTGCTCGATTCAATGGCGCCGATGTACGTGGTGGAATCGGGATCGCGCTGGGGATGCCCCTCCTTGTCCAAGCCGACTTGAGTGAACACGCAGCCCAGCTTGGCTTCGCGCGTGCGCGCCGAGCCGTCGGCCTGTTTGCCGGGCCGCCCGACCAACTCGTTCTTGCGCACCGGCACGCCGGTCCCGTCGAAGCTGATATAGAACTTGGTGTTCGCCGCCAACTCCGGGGCAGCCATCACCCCACGCGTATGGCGAATTTGCTCCTGCTCCTTCCCCAGGAGCGCAAGCAAACCGAGATCGTTCACCCGTTTCTTCAGGAAAAGGTCACCCTCGGCCTGTTGCCCCACCTCCAGGCCCGACTCCTGGCGCGTCATCTCAGGGATGACCTGGACGCCTATCCCGCCTTCCTCCTGAAATAGCGCACGCACCATGCATGTCCTGGTCACCTATGACGTTTCGACGATTGACCCCGCCGGCCGACGCCGCCTCAGGCGTATCGCCAAAGCCTGCCTCGACTACGGTCAACGGGTCCAAAACTCCGTCGCGAACGGAAACCGGGTTCCCCATTTTTCCCGTTCTTTGACAATCTAAAATCCAGGGTTCGCGCATTCGTGACTGGATATCGCTCCGGAAGTTGAGTTTAACTTGCCCGGAGTCGCCCCCCCGATGCAACTGAACATGCGGGAGCGTTGCCGTAGCCGGCCTGTTCCAACGGGTCGACTGTTCTTGGCTCGGCTTGGCTGGCGTCGCGCGGTCAAGCTTTGGATCGCCGGCTGGCTCAAGCAACCAAGGGGATCGCTTCAGGCGATTGCGCCGGTTATCCCGCCCGCGCGGGTCGCACGCCTTACACGCGCTTCAATCACGGCCCGGTGAGCCGGTTGCGCTTCGACCCTCTAGTCGAAATCGGCCGGCCGTTCCGGGTTGCGGTGATGCAGAAAGAACCGCTCGATCTGCGCGCGCGTCACGCGGGAAACCGACAATTCCGGCAAATCGGTTTCGGTGAAGAACGCCGCGCCGGTGGTTTCGCTCCCGTCCGAACACAGCGAACCGCCGATCCACTCGCAGCGGAATGCCACTTTGTAGACGTGATACGGAAACGGGGGCTGATGCCCCTGGCGCTCGCGATCGCCCACCGACAACAGTTTCGTCGCCCGGGTCCGGAGCCCGGATTCCTCGAAGACCTCGCGCTCCACCGCCTCGCTGGGAGTCTCGTTCACGTCCGCCCATCCGCCGGGCACGGTCCAGCGGCCCGCGTCCATGGCCTCCTGCACGAGGAGAATCCGATCGTCGCGGAACACGACCCCGCGGACATCGACTTTCGGCGTGGCGTAGCCGAATTCCCGGGCGTTCAACTCCAGGATGGTCCCAACCTCCAGGGTCGTGTGAGCGGCCACGATTTCCGCGGCGATTTGGCCAAGCCGCTCGTATCGCTCCCGGTCATACGACCCCTCGGCGAAATGCAGTCCGGTCTGGCTTAACGCCTGGAGTTCCCGCGCCCAACGCAACCAGTCCGGTCTCTTGGTCATCGGCCTCCATCCTCACCGAGCCCGCGCGCTCAGTATCGGTAATGCTCCGCCTTGAACGGGCCGTCGACGGAGATGCCAAGGTAAGCCGCCTGCTTCTTCGTGAGCCGGGTCAGCTTCACCCCGATCTTCCCGAGGTGCAACCGGGCCACTTCTTCGTCCAGCCGTTTGGGGAGCCGATAGACCCCCACTTCGTAGGTCTCGCGGTTCCGCCACAGATCCAGCTGGGCCAGAACCTGGTTCGAAAACGAATTGGACATCACGAAGCTGGGATGGCCGGTCGCGCAGCCCAGGTTCACCAGCCGCCCCTCGGCCAGGAGATAAATGCTCTGCCCCTTCGGGAAGGTATACTTGTCCACCTGCGGCTTGATGTTGGTCTTGACCACGCCTTTGGCCTGGTTGAGCCGGTCCACCTGGATTTCGTTGTCGAAATGCCCAATGTTGCAGACGATCGCCTGGTCCTTCATCCGCTCCATGTGCTGCAGCGTGATCACGTCGCAATTGCCCGTGCAGGTCACGTAGATGTCCCCCTCGCCAAGCGTCTCCTCGAGGGTGGTCACTTCAAATCCTTCCATGGCCGCCTGCAAGGCGTTGATCGGGTCGATCTCCGTCACGATCACCCGCGCTCCAAATCCGCGCAGCGAATGCGCGCTGCCCTTCCCCACATCGCCGTAGCCGCAAACCACCG
>JAHDYP010000298.1 GCA_023383055.1 Verrucomicrobiota bacterium
TATGAAACCCACTTGAGCGCTGGCTCGACTGCGATCCTTGCGGACGGCCAAGAATGGATCCCTCAACCGGAATTGCACCGGGCTAATTCGCTTACCGAGCGAATGCATCGCTGACAATGCTTTGAGGGCGATGAAACTGGCGTCCCTGACCCGCCTCCGCGACAGCGCTTCAGCGCGGCAAGCCAATGTGGTTCACCGAGCCGTAGCTCGAAGAGCGAAGGCTGGTGATCTCCTGCTTGAGAGGCAGGCGTGTTGGTTGGACTTGCACCACTTGCCCGAAGGCACGCACTGTTTGGCAAACAGGCCCGGCGTGCTTGACCGGTGGACATTCCAGATTGGTCGGCGACCCGGGACTTGCACCCGGAAGGCTCGGCGATTTTAAGTCGCCGGGGTCTGCTGTTCGGGTTGAACCACATGCCCGTGAAAGTGGCACTCCCGGCAGGACTCTCGCCTGCAACCACGACGTTCGAAGCGTCGCGCTCTGATGCTTTGAGCTACGGGAGCAATGGGAAGGCAGAAGTATGAGTGCGGAATGCAGAATTGAAGACCCCTGGCGCTGAGCGCGGCGGCGGCTCTTCATCCTTCTTCATTCTTCCTTCTGCCTTCCGAAAGTGGTGGGTCGCCACGGTGCTGCCCCGTGCTCTGCGGTTTAAGAGACCGCTGCATCGCTGCAATGCTGCAACCCAAACGCGACGCGAAGGCGGAGTTGAACCGCCGCGACCAGGCCTGTGAAGTCCTGGTTGTCACCGGAATTGCGCGTCGCGAAAATGGCTTGCCGAGCCGAAGCCTCGGCGAAGGCTGGACGGGCATGAGGGTAGCGCGCCCTCGACTCCGGTTTGGAAGGTCCTCGCGGACTGCCACCAAGCGTGTGTCTCTCAACGCTTATGCCCGATAAAATGGAGTCCCGTGCGGGAGTCGCACCCGCCTCTGCGGTTCTGCAAACCGCTGCCTGAACTGCTCGGCCAACGGGATATCAGGCTCGGGCTTCTGCCGTTTCCGAAATGAGTTCGGGTTTCTTCAACGCCCACCACAGAACGGTCCCAGCCACCCCCGCGAGTGCGAGGATGCCCAACACAGAAGTGGATTGGCTCAGCCCTGGGCGGCCGCTGCTTGACGGGTGTGGTTGAGCGCTGGAGGTTCCTAACATGCTTGGGTGCCGGTGCCACCAATCAATACCCGCCATGCGGGTCTGGTAAGTGATGCCTTGGCGAGTCAGCAGTCCGAGCGTTAATTCGTCGGCGGGGGCGATGAAGTCGGGAGAGCGAAGATCGGAGATCCACAGTTTTCTGGAACCATCCCGGTATTCAAACACCTCGAATCGGGCATTCTTGTGCTGAGTGATGATGTCCGGGACCTGGTCAGCGGCGACCCGGCGAACCTTCCAGTCGGTGGTCAGGCCCAGCAAAATGGCCACCGCAACCATTCCGCACGCAGCCAGCGTGGCAAAGGCTCTGTCCACGCGGCGCTCGTTCGTTGGGGCAGCGATGGGGCGAGGCACGGATGGCGGGTGGCCGCGTCGGCGCAGCAAGGTCACCGCCCCCGCGACGACGATGAAGAAGCAGAAGGCCGGCATGAACAAGTGCCATGCCCAACTGCCGAGCGACCCCAACACAGCCCGGAGGCCACGGGTGAAATCCCGGTTCTCAATGAGCGTGTCATAACGGATGCGTTTTTCGGCCAGCAGGGCCAGCGTGCCATTTTCTGCCGGTGCGTCCAGAGGTGACCACACGCCGTTTTCTTGCACCCCGCCACTGAGGTAGCGGAACCCGTTTCGGAGTTGGTACAGGTGAAATCCGATATCGCCCTCCTGGGAATTGGCGATGAGGTTTTGAACTTCGGTGGTGGAGAGGTGCCGGGCTTCCGGAACACGAATCGGGGAGTTTACACTGGCGAGCCAGAAGAATAATGCCAGGCAAACGAGAGCCCCGGTCATGGCCAGCACCACCCAAAGGGTAATGGATTTTCCAGCCTGACTGGAGACTTGCGCGCCTCCAGCCGTCTCAGGAGCGATTGACCGCCGCCGCCAAACCCAAATGACCAGGGACAGGGGTGCCACTGCATAGACGAAGACAGGAATTAGGAAATCTGCCCAAATCAGCCCGAAGGGCTTGAGTCTTGCGCCGGGCAGGTTAAGGATTTTCTGGATCAGGGCCAAGACCGGCAGAGGCAGAATGACAAAGAGGAGCATGCTGGCTCCCACCATGCGCCAAAAGCTGGCCACGGATCGGCGCGCCCGCTCACTGTGCTGACGATCGCCTCCCATCTTGTACCCGATGTATCCGCCCAGCGGCAAAACCGGCACCAACCAATAGGCGAAGCCCAGAAGGACGTTGGCACTCGTCTGAAGGAATCCGCCCAGGCTCGTTGTTTTGGCGGCCGCACTGCCATGCTGGGCCAGCGCTGTGCCAACCGTCGCCGCCTTGACGGTGGTGGCCAGCAACGGCAGGGCGGCAATCACGCCGAGCGTGAAGGCCTTGCCCGGCGTGGTTTGTTTCAGTGCGCCGGCGACAAAGGCGAGGAATTGCTCCTGCAATAGTTTCCGCCCGCGCGACAGTCGCTGCTTTACTGCATCCTCACTAAGACCCAAGTCCTGCGCGACGGCCTCGATGGATTGGTGTTCGCGATAAAACAACACCAGCGGCTCGCGATAGATTTCCGGGATGCGTTCGAGCGAGCGCCACAGAATCGCCTTCTCCTCGTCGCTGATGACCTGGTCCGGCGGGAGCGGTTCGGGGGAGACCCATTCGTCCACCGCCTCCAGCGATTCGGCGGCATGCCCCGGCTCACGTCCCTGGCGCCGGAACTCCTTGCTGATGAGAAAACGGGCGATGCTGCACAGCCAGGGCCGCAACTTGGCCGGATCACGCAGTTCCGCCAGTTGCTTCCAGGCGGACACAAAGGTCTCCTGAGCGAGGTCTTCGCTCCGGCTCACGTCGCCGGTAGCGCAATACGCCAGCGACGAGATCAGGGTTTGATAGCGTTCAACAATCTGCCGAAAGGCGTCCCGGTTTCCGTGGAGGCTTTCAGCCACCAGCTCGGCATCGTTGATTTGCACCGTGTGCATCGCTTCGGTCGTCATCATATCACCGGGTAAGCACCCGAAAAGAACCAACAGGTGACAAGAAATCTAGTAGAGCCCAGCTTCGGGTGATTGAATTCCGGTCCAATTGAGTCTGATTGAAAGTGCGGGCGAGAGCTTTCGCCTCCGCCCGCGCTGCGTGCCTCTTGGCGTCCTTGAACCGTTCAGTCCGTTAGGCCCGAACAAAGTCTGCGATCACGGCCGGCGCAGTCGTGTCGAAGCCGACCACTTCCAACATGCCGCGGTCGTTCGGATCCGCGATCGTGAAGCCGCTGGAGGTCATGCCCACAACGACTGCCTTCGCGTCGCCGACGAACTCGCTGCGATACTGACGCAGCGCCTGCGCCGGGTGGATGTTGCCCGCCCACGTTTCGCTGTCCGTGTAGGTGACGAACGCCGACACGTTGATGTCGTGCTCGCGCGCCCAGATCATGGGCAGAGCGCAATCCGTAGCCTCGAACGGCAGGTTGCTGATGCGCTTCACCACGTCATCCAGGCGCATGCGTGGCGAGATGTTCAGCGGGATGAACCGATTCGAGAATCCCATGATGTGGTAATCCTCCTCGGTGGCCGCTGTCACCAACGCCACGGCGGCGCTGGCCTCACGCGGAGTCAGGCACGATCCTGCCACCGAACCGCCGCCCATCGAACCGCTGACGTCCAGTGCCAGGAGCACCGGCTTGCCACACGGCTCGACGTTCTGGAACGTGGCATAGAACGCCGCGTCCAGCGCATCAACAATCTTCGGCACAGGCTTCCAGGCGCATCGTGGTTCTGTTTCACAAGTTCACGTTCACCGATGTAATACGTGCCACCTTCGGCGCCGAGGATCAGGAAGCGGTCGAACCGCGCCCAGTCATCCACTGCCCACGAGTAACCACCCGCCGAGTTGCGGACCTGGGCGGAACCCGGGATTGGCTGCGACTGCGGCGTGACCCGTCGGTTGAAGAGCTTTGCGTAGTTGATAGCCATGTTGGCCTCCATTCTATTGTGTGCGCCGCCAACTCCCGGCACGGTTCATTGATTTGCACTGCGGACAAGTTGGTGAACGTGGGGTTGGTCATTTGAAGTGATAACCCATGTTCTTC
>JAHDYP010000299.1:0-1476 GCA_023383055.1 Verrucomicrobiota bacterium
CCGGGAGCTTGACGACGACCTCTTCCACCTTGCCTGCCCGCCAGCGGGTCACCGTCAGGTTTCCTCCGACCGCCGCCGATTCGGCGATGGTGATTGCTCGGCCGAACTCGGTGCGCGGGTCGTAGGAAAACGGCTTGCCGCCGACTCCAAGGATGACGTCGCCGACGAGGAAAACGCCATCGGCGGGAGAACCCTTCTCGACTTGGGTGATGGCAATCTGCCGCGCATCGGTGGTCACCATCTGGTCGCAGAACATCCAGCCGCGCAGCCCCGTGGGGCCGAGATTCCAGTCGTGCTTCGCGCCTGCGGGAATGGCCTCGCCTTGGGTGAAGTCGGGGTTGGCTGGGTTGCCCTTCGGTTCCGCGGCGGAGACGCTGGCGGGAACTGCCAACAGCACGGCAGCCACAAAGGACGTCAGGGACTTGAGGGTGATGGATTGATTCATGGGAGTGGTCATCGCTGCACTTCTTCCGGGACTAGAACCGAGGGAGATTCGTTGGCTTTTGCGGCCTTCGCGGCGGGCAGGAGGTGCGGGCGAAGTCGCAGGGTGACGTTTGAACCCACGGCAGGCAGGTTCGTGGCGTTAACCTGCCACATGAGCGCGTCATTGTCCTGGCTGTGAATCGCCGGCAGGCAAAGCAACTCGTCGCCGAAGGTCGCAAGAGAGATCACGTTTCCGCTTTGGTCGCTCAAGTATCGGCGCGGCCCCGACCCGTCGCCATACAAGACGGAACCGGCAAAGAGAAAGGTGTGTGTCGGGAACCTGGCCTCCTGGTCCGCGGAAGCGGAGTCATCAGACCTCTTGCTGGAGGGGGCGATGAAATCGCTGATGGGGTGCTCGACCATCTTCCCCTCTTTGCCCTCGAGCACCAGGAACACGTCCACCGGCCCGCCGCTGGGTGGAACGTCAATCCAGCGCCCGGCTTGATCCCCAAGCTGCTGGCGCGTCGCCGGACTTCCAGGTTTGGCGCCCAGCAGCAGGAGCGCAGCGTGGATATGCACCGGCTTGGCCTCAATCGCGACGATGGACTCATGCTCCTTGGTTCCTTTGGTGCAGGCCACCAACTCGAGCGCGCCTCGATGAAGGCAGACGGAACTTTCCACATCCACGCACCGCTCCTGAACGTTAATCGCCACCCCGGGAAAGTTGAGTTGCTGCAAGGCGGCTTGAAGGGTGGCGTTCGTGGCGCCCCCGGCTGATCCTGGCCGGTTGGTGGAAAGGGCCTCCGAGGTGGGCTCGGCGGCGCATAGCGCAACGCAAGGCATCGTCAGCGCTGCCCACAACCTCACGAAGCCCGCCGGCTTCTTTCTGTGCTCTTGCTTGTTCATTCTTGCCGCGCCTTCTTCAGGAGCACCGCCGAACTCCGCCGTCGCTCCAGCACGCAGGCTGGCGGTGGCTTGGATCGGTCTGCAAGCAAATCTTCGCGGTTTCCATGACGTTGTAAGCCCCCTCGGAGGACCGGACACCGCCATCAG
>JAHDYP010000299.1:1486-4118 GCA_023383055.1 Verrucomicrobiota bacterium
CCCCCATGTCCTGACCTTAAACCTCCAGAGGGTGTCAATACAAATTTTGGGAAACAATACAAAACCGTTCTCAATTGGTTTGGTTTTCCACACCCCTGTCCACGTCGCTGTTCGTCAACGAGTTTCCAGGACTTTCCTATCCACAGAATACCCGAAAGGCATTACGCCTAGGGCACGACCTTCAGGATGAAGAACGCCTGCGCGCCGCCACCGGTGCCGGTGAAGGAAAACGAGGTGCCCGTTTGCGATGCCCCATCCTGGGTCCAACCCACCCCCGTCAGCGGGGCATTCGCCTCCGTGCTCCGGAAGAGGCCCACCTTCGCGCTCGTGCTGGCGCCTCCCGCGATGGTGAAGTTCCCGCTCGGATCCGGACCTGTGATGCCCGTAATGCGCACGGCCGGCGCCGCATTTTTGATCTGAAAACCGAACGGGCCGACGTGATTGAAACCAGTGGGACCCAAGCCCCACGTCTGAGTCGTGAACGAAGAACCCGTCACCCCTGTGAAAAGGATGTAGTTGCCGGGAGTGGTCGCGTTAACCATCTCGGTGAACGTACCGTCAAAGGCTCCATCCTTGACCGTGAAACCCCGCTCGGCGCCGCCGTTGAACACGATTACTCCCGTGCCATCACCGTATTGTTCCCGACTGATACCCATGTAAAAGATCACATCGTAAGTGGCGCAGGGAATATTCGTCACCTCCATATCGAACAGTTCAGATGCGTCAAGGGTGGAGTTGACGTGACCATCCATCATGTTCCCGTTGCCGTCACCCAGCAACGTGGTGCGCGGGCCGTCATAGGTCCAGCCATTGCGGCAAGTCTTTAAGGTGAATGTCGCCGTGGACCCGAGCGTGCTCGTCAATGTTACCGGGGCCAGCGGCGCATCCGGATCCCAAGGCACCAGGAAGTTCAGCCAGCCGGTCGCAAGCCAGCCACTGAGACCGGCGGGCATACTCGGACCCACCACCACGTTGGCCCACTGTTCGGCCGTGTTCAACCCGCCGCCGTATGCCGAGTCTTCACTGACAGTAAAATTGACGCTGAAGGTATCGGCCACCACTGCGACGGTCAGGGTTCCGTTCACCAGATCGGTGAAACTGTAGTTGGCCGCAGCCAGGCTGCCCAACGCGCAAGTGATGTCGTAGGTCCCGACCGGCGATGAAAGGACCGCGGTGGTGGTCAGGGTCGGCGTGCCGGTCACTCCCGACGTGGCGAGGGTTTCACCATTCTGGTAGCCGAACAACTGATAGGGGAGCGGATCCGGGTTGGCGGCATTCGGGGCGCGGAGCACGTCCAGCGCTTTCACCGTCAGTTGCGCCTTGTCGACCACTTGCGTCAGGATGTCTGAGGTGCTCGCAACATGAAGCCCGTGGCCGCTGTAAATCGCGGTGAGATCACGGGTTCCCACGCCAAGCGTGGAGGCCGTGAGCCGGGCCTCACCCGTTTCGGTATTTACCGCCACCGGCTTGCCCAAGGCAGAGGCACCATCGTAGAACTGCACCGTGCCGCCCGTGGGTGGCGGCGCAACCGTGGCGGTGAAGGTCACATTCTGGCCATAGGTCGAGGGCGTGGCTGACGTGGCGAGCGTGGTGGTGGTCGGGACGGCGGCTGCCACCGTGAAGGTGTTCACCGCGGAAGTGGCCATCCCGGGAGGATTGGCGCTGTTGACGACCGTGGCATAAATCTGGTAGGTCCCGGCGGGCAAGGTCCCCAGGACCGCCGTAAATGGCGAAGTCGTGTCAGTCGAAACCGTATCGACAGTCGGGCCAGCCGGAGCGATCGGCGTCGTGTGGAACGTGACGGTGTGGGTGAAGGCGCCAGGGTCCTGCACGTTGGCGGTGGCGGTGATGGATGTGCCGATCGGGGACCCCTGGCCGGCGGCTGGACTGATGACCGCCACGCCCAAGGCGGTGACGTCATATTCCACGGTGAGGGTTCCCGACCATGCGGCCTGACTATAGTCGTTACCGACAGACAATTGAACGGTGTTAAGATCAATGTCACCGATACTTGACCACTCGGCATCGGTTTTCGTGTCGATCACCGTGGCCGGAGGACCAGCGTCGCCGTTGGCCCAACCTCCATTTCCGTAGGTCAGCGCCAGGACAACGTCGCCGATCGTCCCGTAGCGCCACCGACTTGCAGAAGGGCGGCGGTGCCGGGAACCTCTGGCAACATATCGATGTAAACACAGATGTCCGATGCCCAGTCATCAGTGGTCCCGTCGGTACCGAAGTTCTCTAATTTCGCATTGACTGAAACCGACCTCAAAATTGAGCCCTCGGGCAGGGTTCCCAGTTTGATCCAGGGCAATAGACCGTCAATGCCGGCCTCTATGGTTGTGAAGGCGGGGCTGGTCCCGAGATCGTAGGTTAGGGTAGCTGCTTGGGCGTTTCCCGCCAGGAACGCCGCACTCGCCGCCACAGCGAGGCCGAACAGCTTCAAGGTGCCTCTTGTTTTGGTTAGGACGTTTATTCTTTTCATATATGTGTTTGTGTTACTGGTTGTCTTTGTTTCATGAGTGGGACTCGCGCTTCTGTTTTCGTAAGTGCTTGGTTGTCTCTTGGCAGAGTGGAATCACTGCCTGGCCTGGCGTGTGACGATGGGAACGTAGCCGACCTCGAAGCCGGC
>JAHDYP010000300.1 GCA_023383055.1 Verrucomicrobiota bacterium
ATGGTCTTGACGTCCGCAGCCATGACTTTGCCGGGAACGACGTGATACAAGAGACTGCCTTTGAGCTTTTCCTTGTTCTCCGGCTTGAGCAGATCCTCGACGGTACCCGCCGGCAGCTTGGCGAAGGCCTCATCGGTGGGAGCGAACACCGTGAACGGCCCCTTGCCTTGGAGGGTTTTCCACCAGGCCTGCTGCTTTGACGGCGGTTACGAGCGTCTTGAAGCTCCCCGCGCCCGAAGCCACCGCCACGATGTCACCGGGCTTGTCGGCGGCTTGAGCCATCGGCAGCATGAGGATTGAGGTTATCAGGGCAGCGAGGGCGAATATACGTGTTGATTTCATGTTTCTAGTCTTTTTCGGTTTTCAGTTTTTCTCGGTTCAACCGCCGACTTTCGACCGCTGAACATGTCTAAATATTGTCTAAGTAGTGTGGAATGTCAATGGCTAGCAGGGAAATAGTTCCTCGAACTGCGTGTTATGGCCATTAAACTGCACATTAACAGGTTAGACCGCTATTTTCCGCTTGCTGTAACGTTTGAAATGTACAAGTATTGTACAAGATATGCCTGACGCACATCATCCGATCCAATTGGCCGCGCACCTGACCGGCTTGAGCGCCCATGAAAGAATTCACTCTGCAAACTGAGCTGTGGCTACCTCGGCCGCGCGACGAGATCTTTCCCTTCTTTGCTGAAGCGGGAAACCTGGAGGCCCTTACTCCACCGTGGCTGCGGTTTGAAGTGCTGACGCCTGCGCCCATCGAAATGCGGCCGGGCACGCTCATTGACTACCGCATCCGCGTGCACGGGATTCCCATCCGCTGGCGCACGGAAATAGCCAAGTGGCAGCCGCCGCATCGGTTTGTGGACGTTCAATTGCGCGGCCCCTACACCCTGTGGCAGCACACGCACACCTTCGAGGAACGCGACGGCGGTACCCTTTGCCTGGACCAGGTGCGCTATCGCCCGCGCGGCGGCGCCTTGATGAACTGGCTGTTTGTGAGGCGGGACGTGGAGCGAATCTTCCGGTATCGTCAGCAGCGGATGAAGGAGATGTTCCGGTCCGTGGCGAACCACACCGGGACGGCAGCGGCGGCAACGCCGAGAGTTTCGAAGTGATCAGGGCGTCAACAACCGATCATTGATCCAGACCATGACCACCATGAATCCTCCGAGTGATGAGAAGCGCGCGGGCGCCATTTGGGGCACCTTCATCGGCGACGCCCTCGCCATGCCGGTGCACTGGTATTACGACCGCGCCGCGCTGCACCGCGACTACGGGGTTGTGCGGGATTACGTGGCCCCGCGGAATCCCCACCCGGACAGCATCCTCTGGCGCTCGACCTACACGCCGCTCAACGAGCGCGGCGAGATCCTGCACGAGCAGGCGCAATACTGGGGGCAGCGCGGAATTCACTATCACCAATTCCTGCGCACGGGCGAAAACACGCTCAATCTCCAGCTCGGCCGAATGCTCATTGAATCCCTCATCGCGCGCGGAGTTTATGACGCGGAGGATTACCTGCAGCGGTATCTCGAGTTCATGCTCGCCCCTGGCCGGCACCGCGATACTTACGTCGAGGAGTGTCACCGGAAGTTCTTCAGCGCCTACGCCTGTGGCACCCCCCCCGCGGAAGTGCGGCGGCAGCGATGTCCACATCGGTGGCCTCGCCCACGTGGGTGTGCTCTGCGCGTTCTTGGGCGGGGAAGCCGAGGCGACGCGGAAAGCCGTGCGCGAGCATGTTGAACTCACTCATCGAGACCCGGAAGTGCTGAAGGCTGCCGACGTCCTCGTCGAGATCCTCGGAAAGGTGCTCGCCGGCGCCGGGCTGCGCGAGGCGATCTTCGCGCACGGTAGCGATTGGCTTTCGCGGCGCACCGCTGAGAAATGGTTGCGCGAGCCGGATGACCTGGTCATCGGACAGCGGGTCAGTCCTGCCTGTTACATCACCGATGCCCTTCCTGCGTCGCTTTATCTCGCCTGGAAATATGCGGACGACTTCGAGGCTGGCCTGGTCGCCAACACGAACCTGGGCGGGGACAACTGCCATCGCGGTGCGGTGATCGGAGCGCTGCTTGGAGCCGCGGCGGGATCGGGGCAGATCCCGGGGAGGTTTTGCGACGGGCTGCACGACGGCGCCGCCTTGCGTCGGCAGGTCAACTGTCTGGCCGCGACGCGGACCGAACACTTGCCTTTCAGCACTCGCGCAGTACTTTAGCCATCATTATAACAAGATCCGCAGACCGCATTTTTCCGGAGTTCAGCCTGTCACGACTGCTCAAGACTGTGTTTGAACCCAAGTCGGGCCAGCGCATCGGCATCCTGATTGACCTGGTGGATCCGAAGCAGATTGCGGGATTCGCCTTTCTGAAGGACGCCCCCCTGACCATTCAGCGACACGCCCACGACGTGTTTTACCAGGGCCTGAAGAACGGGGTCATGGCGGAGCTGGGTCTTCGCGGCGGAGAGATGTTTGCCTACCAGATTACCGGCGGCAGCAACCTGGACTTGCCCGACGAGGCTTGGACTCCGGAAGGACGCCAAGTTAGCCTCACCAAAGACGTGTATCCGAACTTCGACATTCTCCTCTGCATCTCGACGTATCCGGCCACCGCGCCGCTCACGGCGTTCGCGAAGCAGTTCGGATTTCGCGGCGCGACGCTGCACGGGGTCAACCCCATCATCCTGCGCACGGGGCTGGCGGTGGACTACAACGAGGTGAGCCGACAGGCCGAGAAGCTGCGCCTGGCGATGACCCGCGCCGACGCGTTCGAGATCGACTTCGAGGTGTCCGGCCGGAAAGCCACCTTGAAATTGCTCTGCGAGCGACAAGAAGCGCAGAGGAGTCATGGACTCTGTCGGGGTGACAAGCCCGATGTGGCGAATCTCCCCGCAGGCGAAGTCTATTTCGTGCCGACCGGCGCGGAAGGGCAGTTCCCCCGGCGCTACGAGGACGGGAGTCTCGGAATGCTGGACGTGGCGGGCGGTCGGATCCGCAAAGCGACCTTCTTGTCCGGGAACACGGCCACCGTGGATGCCCACAATCAACTGCTGGCGTCGGACCCGGCAACGGGCGAACTTGGCGAGCTGGGCTTTGGCACGCAGGACCTACCGCCCTCGGGCCGCGACATCCAGGACGAGAAGATTCTGGGAACGCTGCACGTGGCTACCGGGCGCAGCGACCACTTGGGAGGGCATTTGACGCCCGACAAGTTCAAGGTGGCGAAGAACGCCACGCACGACGACATCCTGTTCTCGCCCACCAAGACGCCCGAGATCTTGGTGCCGGAGGCGCGCATGTTTCGCGACGGCAAGGTCGAGGTGGTGATTGAGAACTACCGTCCCGCCCGCTGTCTCGAACAGGCGCTGAAGTCGTGAGCGCGTCCGACTTCTACGAAGCGGAACTGGCGCCTTCCGAGTACCTGCTCTTCCATTACGGAACGCCGAGGAGGAGCTGCCCTGGCCGTTTGGCCTGGCCGGCGCTCTGAACTACCCGGTGCGATGCGTCGCTTACGCCAACCCCGCCGATGCCTGGACAGCCTACCCAACTTCGTGCGTCCGGGAGGACAGTTAATGGTGACGACGCCTTGCACCTGGTTCGAGGACTATACCGCTCCATCGCATTGGCTGGGCGGCTTTGAGCGGGAGCGGCGGCCGGTCAGGACTCTTGAAGCACTCCAGGCGTTGCTCGCACCCCATTTCGCCCTGACCCGAACCCTGGACCTGCCCTTCCTGATCCGCGAGCACGCGCGCAAGTTCCAGTGGAGCGTCGCTTTGGCCACTGGTTGGATCCGGCGATGAACCGGACGCGCACCTGGATCACGTTGGCGGCGTTCCTGGCGACGGTTGCGTGGCTGACAGGTAAAACAGAGTATGTGACCGATCACTTTCGCGGACACGCGTGGGCCTACCTGCTGGGCTGGGGCGATATTGGCGCGATCGTCTGTGACGTGATCGGGCAGTGGCTCATCG
>JAHDYP010000301.1 GCA_023383055.1 Verrucomicrobiota bacterium
CGGGCCATGGCACCCGTAACCCGTGGATGAGCCCAGGTCAGGAACCCGACATCCTCCCGGCCGAGCGCCCGGCGGCGGTCGCAGGTGGCAACCATCCCTTCGGCGGGCATGGCCGGAAACGCGTCGGTGACAATCCCCTGGGGATTGAGATGCCAGGTGCGCGGAGCCAACTCCTCGGCGTGAATCCCAAAATGGTCGAACACATCCAGCAGGTAATCCTCCAAATCCGGCTGCCGCTCTTCCTCCCGAATCCGCTCGATGATCGCCTGGGCCTCGGCCGGACGGTACGAGTTCAACTCCAGCAACCGGTCCCGGCCCTGCTCGAGCGTGCGGCGAAGTTCCAGCCGCGCGGCGGTGGTTCTGCTCAACAACTCCTCCAGTTCGCGTTCGGCGGCGGCGCGATCCGCCACGGGAAATTCCAGGGCCAGATCGTGGACCGCCCGGCCAAACTGCCGCAATAACTCGTTGCCCCCTTCCAGATTGCTTTCCAAGGCATTCAACCCTTCATGATACCAACGCACCAGCACCTCCTGCGGACTGTGCGCCAGGTAAGGTACGTGGATCTGAATGTCCTCAGCCTGGCCAATGCGGTCCAGCCGCCCAACGCGCTGCTCGAGCAACTCGGGATTCAACGGCAGGTCAAACAGGACCAGATGATGCGCAAACTGAAAGTTCCGGCCTTCGCTGCCAATCTCCGAACAAATCAATAACCGCGCCCCGTCCGGCTCGGCGAACCAGGCGGCGTTGCGATCCCGTTGCACCAGCGTGAGCCCTTCATGGAATACTCCCGCCTTGATGGCCAGGCGCCGACGCAGCGCCTCGTCCAGGGCTTCCGCCTTTTCAATGCTCCGGCTGATCAACAGCACTTTCTCCGGCGCCAACTCCTGCAACCGCTCGACCAGCCAGAGCACCCGCGGATCCTTCCCCAGGTCCATCGACCTCTGCAACCGCCCATCGCCGACATCCTCCGCAAACTCGGTGGAAAGACGATCCAACCAATACTCGGCTTCGCCGCCCGCCTCCAGCCTCGCCAGCCGGGCGGTGCGCCTCGGAAATCCTTTCATGCCGCCGCGGGTATTGCGAAACAACACCCGCCCGGGGCCGTGCAAATCGAGCAGATCGGCCAGCAACACCCGCCGCGCCTCCGGACTGCCGCCGCTGAGTTCAACCAGGCGCGGCTCCAGCCCGGCCTCATGCGCGAGCAACCGGCGCAACAAGGCGACATCCTTCCGCGCCAGTTCCTTGCCGGCCAGCAGTCTTTCGGCAACCCCTGCCGTCACCCGGTAGTCCTTCGCCTCAGCCTGATAAGCCGCCAGGTCCCGATACCGATCCGGGTCAAGCAAACGCAGCCGGGCAAAGTGACTTTCCACCCCCAATTGCTCCGGGGTCGCCGTCAGCAACAACAATCCCTCCGAGCTGCGGCTCAACTCCTCCACCACCTGGTACTCCCGGCTGGGCGATCCTTCAGACCATTCCAGGTGATGCGCCTCATCCACCACCAGCACGTCCCAGCCAGCCGCCGCCGCCTGCGCCGACCGACGCGGGTCCGCCGCCAGGAAACCCAGGCTGGTCAGCACCAGTTGATCGTCCAGAAACGGGTTCGCGCCAGGCTCGCCCGCTTCGATCGCCGCGCACCGGGCTTCATCGAAGATGTGAAGCCAGACGTTGAATCGTCGGAGGATTTCCACGAACCACTGATGCACCAGCGATTCCGGCACCAACACCAGGATCCGGTTGGCCCGCCCGCTCAATAGCAGCCGATGCAGAATCAGCCCCGCTTCGATGGTCTTCCCCAATCCCACCTCGTCCGAAAGCATCACCCGCGCGGCGTGCCGACCGGCCACCTCCTGCGCGATGTAAAGCTGATGCGGAATGAGCTCGATCCGGCCACCCATAAATCCCCGGACGGGCGACTTGCGGGAACGGTGAAACCGATCCAGCGTGCGGCGGCGAAGCTCGAACGCGGTCGAACTGTCAAACCGCCCCGCCCACAAGCGCTCCTGCGGCCCGCGCAAACTGAGCCGGTCGCTCAACTCGCTCTCGGGCAACCGCCGGTTCTCTCCAACGTAAATCAACAATCCCCGCTGCTCGATCACCTCCTCGACCATGAACTCCTGGTCCTCCCGGGTTCGCACCTTGTCGCCGGCGCGGAACCGCACCCGCTTCAACGGTGCCTGTTCCGCGGCGTAAGTGCGCGTTTCACCAGCCGATCTGAACTCGACCCGCACCCGACCCTCTCCAGCTCCCACCACCGTAGCCAGCCCAAGCTCCGGCTCCGACTCGCTGATCCACCGTTGGCCGACGACAAAAAGACTCATTGGATTCCGGGGGGCTGTATGCGAGTTTTCCAGCGCAAACGCAACCCCCGAAGTTCAAAGCCCGATGAACACATTGACCGCACTGGAAATCTCCCGACAGGCCAAGCTCCTCCGAATCGAGGACGTTGCCGCCAAACTCGGCGTGCCCGAGGACGACCTCGAGTTGTTCGGACGGCTCAAGGCGAAAGTCTCCCTCGACCTCTACCGGCGGGTGGCGTCCGCACCTCCCGGCAAACTGATCCTCGTCACGGCCATCAGCCCGACCCCCGCCGGCGAAGGCAAGACCACCACCAGCATCGGCCTGACCGATGCCTTGAACCGGCTCGGCAAACGCGCGACCGTCTGCCTCCGCGAACCGTCGGTCGGCCCCTGCTTCGGCATCAAGGGCGGCGGCACCGGCGGCGGTTATTCCCAACTGGCCCCCATGGAGGATATCAACCTCCATTTCAACGGCGATTTCCACGTCGTCACCTCCGCCCACAACCTGCTGGCGGCCATGCTCGACAACCACCTGCATTTCGGCAACCGGCTCGACATCGATCCGCGCCGGGTCATCTGGCGGCGCGTGGCCGACATGAACGATCGCGCCTTGCGGGAGATCGTGCTCGGCCTCGGGGGCGCGGCCAATTCCCTCCCCCGTGAATCAGGGTTCGATATCACGCCGGCTTCGGAGGTCATGGCCACTCTCTGCTTCTCCGAATCCCTGCCGGAACTCAAGGAGCGCCTCGGCCGGATGATCGTTGCCTCCTCGCGCGCCGGCCAGCCGATCACCGCCCGCGATCTCAAGGCCGACGGCGCCATGACCGTGCTCATGCGCTACGGGGTGCAGCCGAACCTGGTCCAGACCCTCGAGCAGAGCCCGGCGCTCATCCACGGCGGCCCCTTCGGCAACATCGCTCACGGCTGCAGCAGCGTCACCGCCACCAAACTCGCCTTGCGCCTCTCCGATTACACCATCACCGAGGCGGGCTTCGGCGCCGACCTTGGCGCGGAGAAATTCCTGAACATCAAATGCCGCAAAACAGGCCTTCGGCCGGACGCCGTCGTGCTCGTCGCCACCGTGCGGGCGTTGAAGTACCACGGCGGCGTCAAGGCAGCCGATCTCGCGCAAACGAACATGCCCGCCTTGTCCCAGGGAATCGGGAACCTGGTCAAACACCTCGAAAACCTTCAGGCCTTCGGTTTGCCGGTGGTGGTGGCGCTCAACGTCTTCGCGGCCGATCTCCCCGAAGAGTGGCAGTTCGTCCGGGATGCCGGCGCGGCGTTGGGCGTGCCGGTCGTGTTGTCCGAGCATTACCAGCGGGGTGGCGCGGGGGCGGAAGATCTGGCCAGGACAGTCATCCAGACCGCCGCCAGCCAGGGAAACGACCTGAAGTTGACCTATCCGGATGACCTCCCGCTGCTCGACAAGGTGCGCCTGATCGCGCAAAGAATCTATGGCGCCGATGAGGTGGTGCCCGAAGGCAAAACGGCCGACAAACTCCGCTCCTTCGAGGACGCCGGCTACGGTCAGTCCCCAATCTGCATGGCCAAAACCCAGTATTCATTCTCGGCCGACCCCAACCTGCGCGGTCGCCC
>JAHDYP010000302.1 GCA_023383055.1 Verrucomicrobiota bacterium
GTCGCAGACCAGCCGCAGCAACGTCCGCCCGGTCAAGGGGTCCGGAACAGTCCGAGCGCCCCCGAGCGCGCGAGCTTGCTGCGACTGACCCTTCGGGCACAGTCGCGTTCCCAGACCGGAACCACCCGCTTCAAAAACTCTCGCCTCGACATCTCCATAACTCCGAAAATGACAAACGGAAATCAGGACGTGACAGAAGACCCCAACAATCCTCTCGGACTTGCCTCCAATGGGCTGGTGTTCACGGTCCGGGGAGCCGGGCAACTCGGTGCCGTGAGGTGGAAGGCTGAACGGAAAGCGTGGCGCGCACCGCCGCACCCTACTTCGGCCGGATCAGCCGCGCCACCGGTTGGCCGATGAGAGTGGTTGCCGGCGTGATCGGGGCTGTTGACGGCGATGGCGGACGGTGGCAAAGATCGGACGTTGACGCCGATATCCGCCAGCTTCGGTCAAACTGACATCGATCGGACTTTTCATCCCCCAAGTTCTATGAAACTCAACCTGTGGTTGTACTCCTTGACGGCCATTGCCGTTGCCGGCATTGCCGGGTGTAGTTCCACCCCAAAATCGGCCGTGGTGCCGGGCCCTGAGGGGGTGGTGTATCGCAACACCGATCGGCTGCAGAAGGTGTTCGTTGCCGAGGGGTTTGACTTCGCCGGCTACGATACGCTCCTCGTGCTGCCCACCGCGGTCGATCCCTCGGTCAAGCCCAAAGACGACAAGGAACGTGAACGGCTCGAACTCCTTCAGCGATCGTTGCCGGCCCAATTCGCGGCGCTGCTTGCCTCGCGGTCCATTGTTCCGCATGTGCTCAGCTCGCGCGACGGCCTGCAACCCGGTAGCCGGGTGCTCGAGCTTCAATTAAGCGTGCTCCAATTCTCGCGCGGCAGTTCGACCGAGCGCTGGGTGGTCGGTTTCGGCGCCGGGATGCCCTATGTTTACCTGCGGGGCAAGATAAGTCCCCTTGGAGAACCCACGCCGCTCCTGATGTTCGAGGAAGACGAGCGCGGCGACTGGTTGGGGACGGGCTTCGAGAGCAACCGCGATATTCAAGCCGCGGCGGGGCTCGAATTGTCCGATGACGCGGTGTCCTTCATGAGCGACCTGGCCCAGCATCGTCCCATCAAGTTCAAATAATCTCCTCGCCCAGGGGGTTCATTCGCCACGCCAGCGCCTGAGCCGCCGCTGCAGCCGTGTCCAAGATGAGGTCGACGGCAGCATTGCGGGGAGATCGGCGCGCAGTTGCGCGGCCGTGGGCACCTCGCCCCAAGCGGTCACGGAAAACACCTCGGCCAGGCACTTGCCTCGTATGCCCAGGTCGCGTTGCTGCCGGGCAAAGCGCTGCCGGAGCAGCCGCGACCACTCTTCGGGTGTTGACGGAGGTTTCGCCAGGTGATGGCGGCCCACCCACGGGATCCACTCGCGGATTTGGGACTGATGACACCAGGTCATCGCGGCGATGGCATCGAAGGCCGGCGTGACCTCCACGGCGAAATCGTAGGCGTTCGCACCGTGCATATAGCCGTCGTACGTGTTCAGGATCACCGGCACCTTGCACGGCCGCGATCGCCGTTCATCGGCGGGATACTCCGGGGTGAACGCGTGGGGCACATTGATCATGTAAGCCACCTTGCGCACCGCTTCCGCCACCGCCACGTGATCCACGTGCACGCCCGCCAGCGGATCGGTCGGCAGCGGCGGACAGAACACGTAGTCGGGCTCGAAATCGCGGATCGCCTTCCACAACGCCGCCAACAGATCGCGATCCACCGCCAGGCACGCCTCCCGGGGCACGCGCCCGTTCGGATAGCGCAGCAACTCGAATTTATAGTGGCCAAGCCTGGCCGACGCCCGCTGTTCCTTGAGCCTTAGCCGCCCCGTCTCGGGCCGCGTTCGAAAGTGGTGCCCCGCCTGTCCGTCGGTGCAAACGATCACCCGGGCACGCAGTTGCGGCCCGAGTTTTCGACGCCACATTTCGAAGGTTCCAGCCGCCGTGAATTCGTAGTCGTCGAAATGGGCGTGGATGAAGAGTATTCGCATAGGTCCGGTGCCATCTCTATACGGATTCCGACTTCGCGGGGCAATGGTTTTGCCGGCGCCCGGTGCGGCGGGTGACGGCGGGTCGAGCGGCGGCATTCACCGATCCCGGTCAAGATTTGGGTTTCACCCGCCCGCGAACGGCGCTACGCTCCGTTTCGCACGCTGGCCAAAGCCCCGGCGTCAGCCAGAACCTATTGGCCCACTGACACCATGAACAAACCACACGAACAGGACGCCACCATGGCCGTGTTCCTCGATCTCGAGAACATCGCCCTCGGCGCCAAGGACGCCCGCTACTCCCGCTTCGATATCCAGAAAGTCCTCGAACGACTCCTGCTCAAGGGCCATATCGTCGTCAAAAAAGCCTACTGCGACTTCGATCGTTACAAGGAGTTCAAACGCGATCTCCACGAGGCCGCCTTCGAGATGATCGAAATCCCCCACCTCCGCCAGTCCGGCAAGAATTCCGCCGATATCCGGATGGTGGTTGACGCCCTCGACCTGTGTTACACCAAGAGCCACGTCGACACGTTCGTCATTATCAGCGGCGACTCCGACTTTTCGCCCCTGGTGAGCAAACTGCGCGAGAACGCCAAAATCGTCATCGGCGTGGGCGTCAAGAACTCGACGGCCGACCTGTTTCTCAAGAACTGCGACGAATTTCTCTACTACGACGATCTCGCGCGGGCCGAACCGGTGCGGACGCGGCCCCGGCCGGCGGCCAAGCCCGCCGCCAGCCCGTCGACGGAGGAGACGAAAAGCCCGCGGGGCGACGAGGCGTTCAATCTGGTGGTGGAAACCCTGGATGCGATCCTGCAGGAACGCGATTCGGACGAGCTGATCTGGGCCTCGATGATCAAGCAGGCGATCAAACGGCGCAACCCCGGGTTTACCGAACGGTTCTTCGGGTTTCGCTCCTTCAACGATTTGCTGCTGGAAGCCCAAAAACGCGGACTCATCAAGCTCGCGGCGGATGAAAAGTCAGGCAGTTACACCGTGCGTCCGACTTGACTTGTTCTTCACCATCACTACCGGTCAGCCTTCCCTTCATGAACAACCTCCTTTTGCCCGCAATCCTCTGCGGCTTCACGGTGTGGTCCGCAACCGCCGCCACGGTTCCCACGCCCATTCCCAACCGTTTCCGCCAGGAAATCGCGACCCGTTTCACGGTCGCCGACGGCTTGCCCGCAAACGAGGTGCAACTGCTCGATTTCGCCTCCGGCCAACCGCCGAGGCTGTTCGCCTCGGGTCGCTGGGCCGCACTCCGCAACGGACGCTGGGAACCCGACCCGGCACTGACCCCGCCATCGCCCGACCGTTTCACCCTTGCGGATGCCCAGGGCGAAGCCATCACCGTGGCCCTTGCGGGACGCGACATCTTGCAGATCCTTCGTCGCGACGGCCGGATCTTCGTGATCACCGCGGCGGATCCCTATGCGATTGTTGACGGACGGGCCCAATCGCTCGGCTGGCCCAGCCAATTCCTGATCCGGCAGGCCGCCATCGCTCCCGATCGCACCCTGGTTGTCGCCTCGAACGCCGGATTATTCCAACAGCGCGAACGAGGCTGGTCCCGCATCGACGCGCGCGACCTTCACGACCGCGACTGGGCCGCGGGCGAAATCCTGGGGGTCACCTTCGATTCAGAGAATCGTCTGTGGTTTGCCACCCGCGCCGGCGTCGGTTTTCGATCCGACGATGGGAGTTGGCGGTTTTTTGAGGGCCGCGACGGCCTGCCCGATAAC
>JAHDYP010000303.1 GCA_023383055.1 Verrucomicrobiota bacterium
GATTCGCGTGCGTCACCAGCACCCGCCCCAGTTCCCCACCCGCCTCATTCAACAGGACCAATTCCGATTCCCCAATCGTCGCCGGATCGTTCCGATCCACATGCCGGAATCCCGCCAGCCTCACCGTCTCCGCAAACTCGAATTCCACCTGGGTCGAAACGCCCTGGTTGTTGGACGAATACTCCGTCCGCGCGTCCCCATCGAGCAAGTGCCCAACCCCGTGATTCCCGCCCGGATACGCTTCCGAGGCTGATACCACCCTCGGAGCAGGCAACTGATGCAGCGGGGTGAACCCCGAATCTGCCGCCTGCACCGCCCACGCCATCATCCCGCCCAGGAGGAGCGCAGAGTAAAGCTTCGTGATCATGACCCCCCCCTCACGTCAGTGGATTGCATGACCGAGCTAACCCACCGCGCATTGCCCCGGTCAAGCCGAAACCCCGAAACGCCGCCCCGCAATCCATTTCAACGTCATCGCGGTCTCCATCGGCAGGCCGCAGTCCGCCGCGGGGACGCGAACGTTCGCGCGAAGGGGTCGCGAAGGGGTTCTTATTATCAGCTACTTTCTCCCCTGCCGCCATTGATACAGCCGCGTGTTCACATGGGCTGCGCTGCCCATTTGCAGGCGTGCCGCAATCCACGCCACCGTCACCAGCGTCTCCCGTCGTCCGGCCACGCTGTCCTTGGGGATTCCCATCTCGCCGAACACCCAATCCACCCGCAACCACGCCGGCCGTTTCTCGGGCGACCGCAAATAATCCGGCCAACTCCTCCACCGGTACTCCCGCAACGACTGCTCAGGCCGGAGCAACTTCGCCCGCGCCGGATTCAAATGCACATACTCACATACCGTCTGCAAATAACCGCTGCAGGTCGGCGTCATCCTTGAAGATGGGTTCACGCCGGGGACCGCGGTTCATCACGTGATAAATCGCGCCGGGATACTCGATTCTCAATTTGCGCGCCATGCCGGGAGCTGACCCCTTTTCGCTTTCCCACGTGTCCCCTTCGGGCCGCTGATGGTGCTGGACGGCTACGCCTGGCGCAACGATGCTCCCCTTCTTCAGTGGCAACCTTTTTGGAGACAAGCATGATTCGCTTGAAATCAGAACTGGGTAAGGCAGAACCGAAGCCGCGTCCCTGCCGCCCTCTGCGCTGGGGCCGGCAGTTGTGTTGGCTGTTGCCACTGGCCCTCCTGGGTCTCCTGTTGGCCGAACGTTGGCGAGGACAGTACCTGTTGGCCACTTGGCTGAAGGACATGGAGGACCAGGGCCAAGTTTTTGACCTGGAGCGACTGTGGCCACCGGCGGAGCCAGCGGACGCCGACTTTTCCAACCGGTTGGCCCAAGCCACTGGGCAATTGTCGAAGCGGTGGGGAGAATACGGGGGAATGTTGTCTGGTGTCGTGATGGAGGGGCCGGGGCAGGCCCGACGGGGCAGCCAGCAATCGCAACCACCGATGTACGGTGGCGCGAAGGCAACGAACACCTGGCAAGACTTGGATGCCTTGGTCCGGGAGGGTGAGACTGCGCTTCACGAGTTGCGCGAACTCGTGAAGAACCCGGCGGCGTCTCTGGGCTCAGACGTCCACAAGCGGGTGCAGGAGTTCGACGAACCCTTCCCCAACTCCATCAACGTGCGCACCGCCGCGTGGGCATTGCACACGACTGCCCTGACCAGGTTGCACCAAGGTGACCTGGAGGGCGCGCTAGAAAACCTGGAAGCCCTTTCTGCCTGCAACCGGGTCTATGTCAACGAGCCGTTCCTGGTCTATCACATGATGCGCGTCGCCATCGTGGGGTTGAGCGATGATGTCTGCTGGGACGCGCTCCAAGCGGAGGGCTGGTCGGAGCCTCAATTGGCGCGCCTCCAACAGGTCTCCCAATGCGACGAGTTGTTGCTGCAAATGCCGAAAACCCTGCAGGCCGAACAGGCAGGGCGACTGCATAGCCTGAAGCGGTTCGCATCCCATTCCTACGAGGACTGGTTGGAGCGAAATCAGGAAGTGTATCAAGTGTACCAGGAGTTTGGAGCCAAGCCGCCCGCTGGCGATACGGGGCCGGTGATGCGGCGATGGAGGCAATGGGTATTTCATCCGCTCTGGCGATTTGCCTGGGCAGACCAGGAGAAGTTGCACTGCCTGCAAACGTTCCTCGAGGAACTGGATATCCTGCGTGAATCCGTGCGGCGGCAGGCCTGGATGGGATTGGATCAACGACTGGCGGAACATCGCCGCGGCTATCGCCCACCCCCACTCCGTTGGCGTTTCTACATGCGTCTCCCTCTGGTGGACCGCCTTTCTGATATCGTGGAAAATTCCGCCACGCCTGCCCAAGTTTATACTTTCCCCAACTTCGACCGGGCATGGCTTACCACGATGAAAAACCTGACGATTCACGAGATGCTGAAAACCTCCATCGCGCTGAACCGCTACAAGTTGCGGCACGGCCAATGGCCGGAGAGCCTCGATGCCTTGAGTCCGGAACTTCTCCCCACACCACCTCGGGATTTAATGGACGGCCAGATCTTACGCTATCGGCGACAGCCGGATGGATCGTTTGTGCTGTATTCGGTGGGTCAAGACGGAACAGATGACGGAGGCGACCCGACACCGACTTCGCCCAATCAGAGTGCTCAAGCTCGTTCGCCTTGGGACGGGCAAGACTGGGTTTGGCCTCAAGCTGGACGCACGCTGAAACCGGCATAGAGGTCACGATTTCTCGGGGAACAACGATTCTACTTCCGGGAGGCCGCACTAGTTTATTGACCTTACGGCGGCGCGGGCCGGCGATCGCCCCGTCAGCGGAACCGTCCTGACGGGTGGTGCGCTTCAGGGCGTGTATCAGGACGAGGAGTCGATGGCGCAGGGCCAGGTTCTCAAGGAGCAAGCTTCGGCGGCGCTCCAGCCCAGCCGCGGTGCGGTGAAGCCCGACGTTCAGCCAACGAATCATGCGGCAGAGGATCCAGGGAACAGTCCCACCAGCGCAATACTCTCCGTAACATTCCGCCGAGTTTGCCTCAGTACTGGTAGGAATGGCCACGTGTCCCTGCCGTGCTACCGGGCGCTCCCCGGACGGCGCCGAAGCCAGAAACGGTAACGGCCCGCGGGCGAGGCTCCGGCGGCATGGGGCACTGGTTGGCCGCGAAAGACAAACCAACAACAGAAAGGTGCAGGTTTATGAGAAAATCAACATTGGCTCGATGGACCATGGCCCTCGCAGTTTGTGCGCTTTCCCTGCCGATGGGGGTAAGCGCGAAGGACCAGGTGGAACGGCCATTCAAGTTCCGGAACGATTTTACCACGGTGAACTACACGCCCTTCCCCGGCGTAGCCGTGCTGGAAGGCACAGGCAGGGCGACCCACCTCGGTTCCCTCACTGCCGAAGGGGTGTTGGTGCGTTATGTCGAGCCGGGTGTCGCGCTATTCCGGGGGTCGTTCACGAGCGCCAATGGTGACGAGATCTTCTGGGATGCCTATGTCAGCCCTGGAGTCAGCTACACGGTGTTCTTTACCGGCGGCACGGGTCGGTTCCAGAACGCCAGCGGAGGGTTCGAGGCGGTTTACACCTACCGTATAATGGAACCCTATCCCCCTGTTCCCGGAACCGATGTGCTTGTCACATTTGGCTCCGAAGGGACTGGCACGATCAAATACTAAATCCCGCGAGATCGCGGCGCGGGCTTTGGTGGTGAACTTCGGGTTTCGCCAAAGCCCGTCCGGTGATTGCCGAGGTGAGGAAGCGGTCGAGACAAGCCGAAGATCTGAACTG
>JAHDYP010000304.1 GCA_023383055.1 Verrucomicrobiota bacterium
GTCGTTTTGCCACATCAGGTCCGGGTTGCCGTTGCCGTCCAGATCCGCCGCCGCGACCACGCGCCAGCCGGGGGTCTCCGAACTCTGCAACCAGGCCCAGCTCTGATACTGATCGCCCTTCGCCCCGTCCAGGTACCAGGCAACCACCTGCCGCGTCGTGTCGTTCTGCCAGATCAGGTCCGGCTTGCCGTTGCCGTCCAGGTCGGCGGTGGCCGCCACGGTCCAGCCGGGAGAGCCGGTTTGTGTGAGCCAACTAAAGGACTGATACTGGTTGCCGCCCGCGCCGCCCATGTACCAAAGTCCAGCCTGGCGCGTCGCGTCGTTCACCCACACGAGATCCGGTTTACGGTTCCCATCGAAATCGGCGCGAACCGGTCCGCCCGCGCAACTGAGCACGTTCACTACCGGGTGCCCGAGAAAAACGCCACGGTAGAGTGGGACCTCACCAGTAAAGGGGGTGCCGCCCCCACCATACGGTGCGACCCCCGTGAACACGACTGCCCACTTTCCGGCGGGGGTATTGGGCGGAACCGAGACGACCACGCCGAACGAAATCGCCTCGTACGCGGCGTTGTCCATGCCTGCTAGCTCCCAAACCGCGGTGCCGCCGCCGCTGGAAATGGGAACCTCGGCGTACGGGCCTATTGTTGATGGAATTGGCGTGTAGAGCCCACCGCCCATGGCGTCTGTTGCAGTGAGGAATCCCTTGAGAGTCGCCGACGGCTGACTCGGCAGTTGAAACGCCTGTGCCTGTCTCGTGGTTACCCAGATGCGCGTCCCAGCGGGGACATCGGCGAAGGTCGCCGCCAGCCGCGTACCTGATTGAGCGAGTCCGGCCACCGGCAGGCCGTTGATCGCTGGGAAGTCCGGCTTGTAAAAGCCCGTCATGCCCACGTAGGGAAGACCGAGGAAGTTCGTCGGAGGCGGCGGAAGCGAAGGGTCAGCGTTTGCTTGAGCGATCCCGCTGTGGCGTGGGTGAAACTGGTGGGGTAACTTTTCCTCGAAACGAATGGCAAAGTCGGCGGCCGTTCCGCTGGTGACCGAGGCTTTGCTCCCAGCGCATCCCACCGTTAGATCACTGACTGTGCTCGATCCGTCGGGTGCTCGAATTGAACCTTGGATGGAGTATTGCCGGACACCGACGGTGTTCACCGGGTGGAAGATAGGGATTGCCGCGTTGTACGCCGAAAGAGTCGCGACGACCGAGTAAGGCTGGTCATCGGGCAGATACACGCCGGACACGTCCGCGCGCACATTGGTCATTCGAAACACCCGGCCTGCGTTTGCTCCAGGCTGAACCAATGGAATACCGGAAAACCGAAGGACGTTGTGTAGCAGATCTCCTTGGAACACATTCGCGCCGGCAACACTCTTCCCCACCGGCTGGACGACCATCTGGCTGGGGGTGGGCTCGTCAACCACAAGCAGGGCCTCGCTCGCCCAATTCGCTGTGTTGAGCAACCGGCTCTTGATTGGCAGATTGAGCGTAAGTTCGAGGTCGACCGGACTCGTTACACCCGCTGTTCCATGCTGGCAGATGAGAAGCACGTCTCCCGTCAACTCGGTTCGTCCCAGCACATTGAGCGTCGGTACGCCCGAGGCCTGCGCGACGCACATGATGGGATAGAACGACGGCTTGTTGACCTTAACTATGGTGGCATCCGTTCCGCCCGCGGGGGTGGACTGCAACGGAACCACAACCTGCATGCCCGGCAGGTCCGAAATTCCCACGACAACTGCCTCACCCGAAGGCAGCGCCGCCACGCCGAAGCTGATGTCGATACCGAATCCACCCAGGTAGCTGGTGTAGACAAGAGAGTTGGAACCCGTCAAGTACGGCACCACCTGCGATACAAAGCCATCGGAGACTCCTCCGCCATAGGTGGCCTGAAAGGCATCCTTGACCGGCAGGTTCCAGGAGTTGGTTCTTCCTACGATCGAAATGGCGGGCGAGGTGGTGCCGCTCTCCCAGGCGAACGCCGCTGACTCGAACTGCTCGTCAAACGCCCCGCCGAGGAATGTGCCATGGATTAGTTTGTTTTCAAACAGGTCCACGACAGCAACAAAACCATCCTGTTGCCCGCCATGCACCGGCTGGGCGCCGTTGGGGTTGGTGAGAAAAAAATCCGTCGATTTGGTGTTGCCAACAACCGTGAGAAAGGCCGGGTGGCCAAAAACCTTCACGGCGGTGTCATCGCCTGTGCCACCGAGGTTCGTCATTCTCCAGATGTTCCCATTCGAATCCAGCCTCGCGACGAAAGCGTCAGTGCCTCCGCGCGAATTGGGCTGATAGGCGCCGGGCCACGAGATGCCGCCAGTGCCACCGTCGTCACCGGCGACCCAGTAGTAACAACTGAGAGCCCCAAACGAAGCGCAAGGAACTGTAGGCCCTTCGGCGCTCACGTCGTGAATCCGCCAGTTAATAAAAGGGCCCAATTCTCTCTCGACCGCCGACCCCGATTCGTTGAGAATGAAAACGCCGGCGTTTCCTGGTCTGTTCACCGAAACGGCGGCGACATTTCGAAGCGGCGTAACTGCGATCCCTGTTCCTTTCGCATTTTCCGCAAGGTAGGTGGAGTAGGAGAGCCCGGTCCCCGTGGGATTCAGTTTGGAGACGAAGGCAAACGGCGCGGTGGCATAGGGGGTAGTCCGAAAAGCGCCTGCGGTAACCGGGAAGTCGGCGGAGCTTGTGTACCCAGTGACCCACACATCGCCTTGCTTGCCAAATGCAGGCATGGCGATCTCATCCGGCACGTCCTCCCCTGCCCCGCCGATGATGGCCAGGTACTGCAGTGCCGTACCCGCCGCGTTCAATTTCGCCACAAAGATCTCACCCTGCCCCGAGCGCGGCCCCGCCGCCAGCGTGGGAACGGGCGATGGGGTGAACCCGGCGCTCGTCGTCGTCCCGGTGATGTAGATGTTTCCAGCGTTATCCACGGTGACCGCCTTCGCCACGTCGGTCCCGGTGCCCCCGAGGTAGGTGGAGAAGACGATGACCGGGTCCACCACCAAGGGCAGAGCCGGATCGTAGTCACCGAGAGAGAATGCCACTTGGCCGTCCCCTGGAAGCCGGAATGCGGCCGAGACCTCACGCCGCCCCGAGGCCAGCATCTGATAGACCACCGGCTTGCGCAGCCTCACCGTCTCGCCGCCGGACTCCACCACCAGATCGGCGCCGGCGAGTTTCATCCGGTCGTGCCCGTCGAAGCGAAGCCGCAGTTGGCCAGGATCGGCGCCCGGCTTCACCCGGAAGTCAAACTCCAACTCACGGCCCTGGCCGTAGAACTCCATGTCCACGCCTGGATACACCTCTTCGGCGTGCACTCGGCCATAGTGCGGGATCGACGTCTTCCATTGGGATGGGTCGCGGCCGAGGAAGTAACTCGTCACTCCGGGCTGCTTGTCGGCGCCGGTGAGACGGGCTCCTTCCCGCGCGCCGGCCCAGTGCATCGTGAGTCGCTTCCCCGAGGCGAATGCGAGCGAGGCGTGATCCGCATGGAGCGCCAAGCGGGCGTGACCTTGACGGGTGAGAAACCGAACGTCGGGCGGCGCCTGGCCGTGATTCGGCTCGAAGTAGAGCGGAAGCTTGGCGAAATCAGGTTGGACGCGCACGCCGGCTGGCGATGGTTTCGCCGGAGTTATGGGCGGGGAGGGCACGACCGCGCAGAGAGTGTAGGCAATTGCCACAAGGAAGCAGGAAGACAAG
>JAHDYP010000305.1 GCA_023383055.1 Verrucomicrobiota bacterium
GGGCCGCGGACACGGACCTGGCTGACATGGCGGCACTGGTCAAACGGATCGTGCAAGCCCACGGCAGTCAATCCGTCGGCTTCGCCGAACTGATTTCGGCCGCGCAGGAAGGTGGGCTCTTTGCGCGTGTGCTCCCCGACCAGGGTGAACCGGACCGGTCCCAGCGGTCGGCATTCAGCCGAATGCTTACCCGTTATCACAAGTGCACCTTCGAAAACACCAGGTTCTTCATCGACGGCAAGGGGCATCAACGCCGCTACCGAGTCGAGATCACCCAGTTCTGAACATGGTTAGCATGGTCAGCATGGTCTACCCCAATGAATCCCAATCTGCATCCAAGTAACGGACGACCCCCAAAGACCATGTCCACCATGTTGACCATGCGACGTGAATTACCTGCAGAATTGGGTGTTTTCACCCAAAACCGCCGCTTCTACCGCCCCAGCGACATGGTCAGCATGGTGAGCATGGTGTTTCACCGCCTATGAAAACTGACCGTTTTCCTAGGGACTGTAGGACCATGCTGACCATGTCGACCATGTTCGAGCGGGAGGCGGGTTCTCCGCAGCCTTTGGCTGGTGACGCCGGGGCAGCCCCTTCCGCGGTTCATCCATTTCCGACCACAGGCTCCGGGTCGCTTGTGCGGCGGATACGCTCCCGGACGTGTGTCCTGGGCGTCGTCAATAATCCCCGACCCGGCAAACCAAGAACGACATGACATCAAACACGTCCCCAAACCACCAACACCCCCGAGTCGAAGTTGATCTCGGCCGCCTGGTTCTCATCGTCCAAGGCGGCGGCGGACCCTACGAAATCGACCTTGAGCGGTGCCACGACCCAGCCTGGCTACTGCACTTCCTCCTGCACGTCTCTCGCAAGCCGTGGTGTGACCGCACCCTGGCGGGCGAGATCCTGGCCGCGCTTGATACCGCCTGCCGGTCGGAGTTCGGCCGTGAGGCGGCGATGGTTTACTGCCCCAGCGGACGCGCCAACCAAGTCGATTGGGACGCCGCGCAGACCACGCCGTTCGTTGTGGCGTGACCAGTGTCGAAGAAACTCGTTATGCCAAAGGTAACCACCATGATGACTTCTGAAAATCGCCCCCTCCATCCGCGTGTGATCGTGGATCTCGAAACCCACGTCCTGGTTGTCCGCGGACCTTACCCATACGAGATCGATCTGGAGACCTTCACCAGTCCGGCCGAGGTCCTCGACTGGATCCTCCAGGTTTCAGGCAAACCCTGGTGCGACCGGGCACTCCTTGGCGAGTTGGTTGCCGCGATCGAAACAGCCTGCCACGAATGGTTCGACGATGTCGCCCAGGCGGTATTCTGTCCCTTCGGCAGCACTCGACGAGTGGACTGGCTCGCCAGGACCAGCGTCCCGGCATCTGCCAGTCGGCGGAGCAACGCTCCAAGTCAAACGTAAACCCGAGAACCTCAACTTGACGAATCACCCTCCCATGACAACAGCACCCACCGACCCCACCATGATCGACGCCTATCGCCTCAGTCGGATCGTCGGCCTGACCGAACGCCGACTCCGCCAAATGGCCGATGAGGGCGTGTTGCCAGTGCCCGTGCGTAATCGCTACCCGCTGGCAGCCACGCTTCAAGCGCTCCTGAAGAACTATCGCGATCGCTGCGACAACAATCCCCTCCAGGATACCTATCCCAGCTTCGAAGCATGTTCCAAAGCCACGGGCATTCCGCTCAAAGTCCTCAACAACGCCAAACGCCTCGGTTGCCCAGCTCTCCGCCGTGGCCGGGTTGAGCTCGCCCCCTTCCTCCGATGGTACGCCGGGGGCAACGGCCGGCCGCCCATCAACCTCGAGGCCGAGCAGGTTCGCTCCGTTGCCCTGCAGAATGCGAAGCTCAAGATCATAATCGGGCAGTTGAAGGGCGACTATATCACCGTGGATGCAGTGCGCCGCCTGGGCTCTGACCTGGGCCGGGCGATCCGCAAAGTCCTCCTGATGACGCATCGGTTGGCGCCTTCGCTGGTCGGATTGCCGGCGGAGAAAATCGAACAGCGCTTGAAGGATCAGGAGGAGGAGGTGCTCGCGCAGTTGGACATCCTCGAGCGGACTTCCAAGGCCTGGAAGGAGGTGGCGGATCGAGCCGAGCAGACCCTCGGTAGCATCCAGGAATCGGGGAACGCAGCCTTGGCGGATCCCGTTTGACGGAGGGGGCGCGCATCGTGAACGGGCGTCGTCAGAATCTCACTGGACCCCTGGCGGCTGGACCGCGTAGGAGGTTCAGCGCATGGAAACCCGTTCGCTGCCGGAAACGATCCGGACGATTATCGCTCAGGCCGGGGGGCTCGGCCTTGCCGGGGCGTTCACGTATGTCGGCGCCAGCCAGTTCACCTACCGTTGCGCGGAGGCGGAGGGCGAGTACCGATCCGGCCGACCGTCACGGTTGGTGTCGGAGGCGGGGCTGGGCTTCATCGATTACGAGGTTGGGCTCCAGGCCCGGGTCAACGGCAAGCGTGGCCGGGCTTGGACCCTGATCATCGCCTACGAACCGGACGACACTTACACGGTTTGGCTGGTTGAGGCGTGGCGCGGGCGGAAGGCCGACTCGATGGTTCTGGCCTGTCACCGAGATGTCTACTGCGACGTTCTGCAATCGGTGATTGAGTCGACCTATGACGAAACGATCCGCGAACACAACGGCGGGTTCATTCCACTGTCATGAGCCCGATCACCGTCGCCAAGCATGGCCGGACTCGCTTCTGGGCGGTTCGGGATGGTGACGGCGACCTCATCTGCATTTGCGTTTACAAGCGTGGGGCGCTCGAAGTCGCCCGGCGGCTGACCTCCGTTCCGCCACTTGCCGACTGCTACCTGCGCGAGACTCCGCCTGAGCCAGCCCGAGAGCCAGTGCGAGCGCTGTCGAGGGCCGCCTGCCAGGGGGAATAACCGGCCCGGTCGTCGCCGGATCGCCTCATGGAATCCTGTGGACATTCACCCTGAGCCACCCGAGCGAGACTCATGTTCGGCGCGATGACCGCCCGGACGACGAAAGGAAATATGAAGAACGGCACAGAATCGAAGAAGGAAACGACCCCCAAGGCTCCGAAGGCGAAGACCAAGAGCCAACCGGCAGCGAAGCCAGCAGAGACAGCGAAGCGTACGAAGGAACCCGCTGACCGGCTCCCCGCCACGGTCGAAGAACTAAAGGCTGGCAAGGCCGGGCTCGCCACCCACCTCTTCCTGTCGGGCAAGGGGAAGGAGGAGATCGCTGGCGAGCTGAAGGCGGCGTTCAAGCTCTCCGATACGCAGGCCGCGAAGATCACCCGCCGGGTCCTGGGTCGGGCGCGGTTCTTCCAGCGGGCGCTATCCCTCGTGACCGCCAAATAGCGGATCCACCTCCGCCGCCATCGCCCCTCAGGTAATTCCCGGGGGGCTTTCTTATGCCCGCCTCGGATCGAGAACCGCCCCGAGTCAGCCCGCAAACCGGTGCGAGACCTGCCGAACCGGCCCGGGCAGGCTGGTTATCCTGGACGACCGTCCCCTTCGTTCGAGCGTGTTGATGGTGTCGGGAGTTCGCCGGACGGATCCATGGCCGGTTCTGCAGAGTCTGCCGATCACGATACGATCCGCCGGATGCCCCGCATTTCGTCCAGGATTCGTTTTGGCGAGCTTTGGTTACCCA
>JAHDYP010000306.1 GCA_023383055.1 Verrucomicrobiota bacterium
CAACTGCGCCGCAATGAGCGCCAGATCGGTTGGGGTGGGCTCTTCGGGGCCGGCAGTCGACTGGTTTGCCGCCAAGTGGTTGTGGTTCGTACCTGTTGCCATAATCTGCCCGGTGATTATGCCAGCGGGCGTGGACATAGGCTGTCCAAAGTGAAAGAAAAATGCGAGCGCCAGAGGGCGGGGGTTCCGAACCCACCGGATGGCCCGGGCTACCCGGCGCGGTTGAGCAGAACCTGGATCACGGGGCCGATGGAGTCAGCGGTCGGAACGACCCGCTGCAGGGCGAAGCCCGCGATCCCAAAGAACAGGACGGCGCGCAGCGTGTTGGCGGGCTCGCGACGCGCACCGCGCAACGGAATTCAGCGGGACTACCAGCGGGGACTTCGCCGAACCCGAGGCACGCAACGGAGATCCGCTCTGCCTGATGCAGTTGGGGTAATCAATGATCCCGAGGACTTCGTCGCCAAGGTAGCCGTTCGGTTAACCGGTCCACGTGGGGGTCGCGGCGATTAAGCTTTCCCCATGATGCGCATCATAGCCACTTGTACTTTCGTTAGTCGTGGGTTTTAGACTTGCGGGGGGGGGGGTACTTTAGTGTCTACTTAATATTCCCCCTCTCGCCATGAAAGCTGCTCATGCTGTCTGGTTGCCGGTTCTCCTGTTCTTCTCGAACTGCGCCCATGCCCAATTCCCGGCTCCCGAAATTGTCGGGATCGGACCACACCATCGTGTCTTGCAGAGGGTGAGCATCACTCCCGACGAGCGGGGCGAACCGGTGCAATCGGAGAGCTCGTATACTGAGATCGCCACAGGCCTAAACTGGTGGAATCCAAAAACCGAAACCTGGGAGCCTTCGGTCGAAGCCTTCGAGATCCTGCCCCAGGGTTACGCCGTGGCGCGGCGAGGTCAGCACAAGGTCATGATCGCCGGCAACCTCAATACCGGCGGCGCCGTCGATATCGAACTGCCCGACGGCCGCCGGATGCTGAGCAATCCGATGGGCTTGAGCTATTTCGACGTCGCCACCGGCCGGAATGTCTTGCTCGCCGAGGTCAAAGATTGCACGGGCGAGCTGGCCGAACCGAACGTGCTCCTGTTCGCGGACGCGTTTGACACTCTCAAAGCCGCCCTCAGCTACACCTACCGCCGGGGACAGTTCGAGCAGGACGTTGTCATCTACCAGGACCCGGGGCCGCCCGAGGACTACGGCCTCAACGCCGACACCACCCTGCTGGAAATCTACACCGAGATATTCGAGGCCCCGGAACCGGTTGCCGTCATAGCGGAAGATTCCGGCCAGCCTGAGGACCTAGACCCAGTGTTGGATTTCGGCTCCATGCGGATGGAACAGGGCACCGCCTATTTCCTTCACCGCCAACTCGAGGACGCCGCGATGCAAAAGCTCTGGCACTCGATCGAAGGGCGGCAGTTCTTGATCGAGCGGATTCCGTATCGCGAGGTCGAGCCGCTGCTTCAGAAACTCCAGGCCCGTGTCGAGCGGCCCTCGGCCCGTTGGCTGGCCGACCGGACGGCCGAGAATCGAGCTGGAATCGCGAGACTGCTGCCCCCCCGACGCACGGGACTGGAACTGGCGGCCATTCGGCCGGGCCGACCGGCGGTTGTACCCGGGGTGGTGCTCGACTATCTGACGCTCAACTCGACCCAGACCAACCAGGTTTTCAAAGGGGACACGACTTACTTCGTCACCGGGCCGGTGTATCTCTACGGCACGACGACGTTCGAAGGGGGCACGGTGGTCAAGTTTACGAACTCGGTGTCGCCGACGCTCGCCACCGGGCCGCACCTGTCGATCAGCGGGAATGTGGTCTGGGAGCCGACCGCGTATCGGCCGGCGGTCTTCACGGCCAAGGACGATAATTCGGTGGGCGAAGCCATCTCCGGCAGCAGCGGGACCCCATCGGGCGATTACGCCTATGCGAGTCTGCGGTTCTACAGTCCCTCAGGCCCGCTGGATCTGCGGCATTTCCGGATCAGTCATTCGCTCTGGGGCATGATCCTGTACGGCCCCCTTGCCCACCAGGTGCGCCATGGACAATTCATCACCTGCGGCACGGCGGTTTACGTGGACCAGACAACTGCGGCTTTCCAGAATTTGCTTCTGAACGGGATGACGGCCCAGGGGTTCTACTTCTATAGTTCGGCGTCGGCCGTCGGGCAGCATCTGACGCTGCACCGGATCAATCGCGTAAAATATTCCTCGGGCACGCTGACGTTGACCAACAGCCTGCTGGTGGGGGTGACCAATTGGACTTACAGCTTCACGGGGGCGAACAACGCCACCAACAGTTCGAGCGCGGTGTTTCAGCAGGTGGGTGCGGGTGCCCATTACCTGGCGGCCGGCAGCCCCTACCGCAATGCCGGCACCACCAACATCACACCCTCCCTCGCCAAGGAACTCCAGAGCCTGACGACGTATCCGCCGGCGATCCTGGCGGGTGATTTCACCTCGGCGACCGTATTGGGGCCGCAGGCGCCTCGGGATGTCACGGGCACAACCCTCGGCTATCATTACCCGCCCCTGGATTACCTGGTCAGCGGCCTGAACCTGACCAATGCCACTCTCACCCTGACCAACGGCGTGGCGGTCGGCGTGTCCGGTTACAGTGGCATCGTCTTGAGGAACGGCGCCAAGTTCATCAGCGAGGGGACCCCCGATCGGCTTAATCGCCTGGTCCGGATGAACGCGGTCCAGGAGCAGGGTTATGCCTGGAACCCGGCGACGGGTGGAAGTCTCCTGGAAATCAACAACGCGGTTCCGGAAGTCCGGCTGCGGTTTACCGGGGTGTCGCTCCTGGCCGGACCGAACGGGCAACGCGCTTTGCTCGGCGGATTGGGCGGCGGCACGGTCAACCCCTTGGCCGTCGCGGATTCGGAAGTGCGGGGTGCCCAGTGTTACGTGTATGCCTATGCGTCGGGCGGTTCCCTGCTTTGGACCAACAGCCTCCTGGACCGGGTGGCATTGACGCTATATCAGCCGAATTACACCGGCTATTACCCGTTTACTTTCACCGCGTTCAACTGCCTGTTTTACGGCGGGTCGGTGGTCATGACTTATGACAAGGCCGGGACCACCTGGACATTCCGGGACAACCTTTTCGATTCGGAAACCCTCAGCCGGACCGGCACCTATTCTCCCACGGCTTCCAACAACGGTTACCGCAGCGGGCTGACCAGCCTGGGGGGCACGGGCAACAAACTGAATCTGGTGCCGGATTATCAAACCGGTCCCTTGGGCAGGTTTTACTATCCCACCAACGGCGCCTCGACCAGTTTGACCAATCTGATCAACACCGGTTACCGGCTGGCCAGCTCGGCCGGGCTTTACCACTTCACCACCACGACCAACCAGGTCAAGGAAACCACCAGCCAGGTTGACATTGGTTACCATTACGCGGCGGTCGATGCCCAAGGCCGGCCGCTCGACACCGACGGCGATGGCCTCCCCGATTACCTCGAAGACCGCAACGGCAACGGCTCCGCCGACACCGGCGAAACCGACTGGCAGACGTCGAACACGGGCATGGGAGGCGCCGCGGCGCTCCAGGTCTTCACTCCGCTCAAGT
>JAHDYP010000307.1 GCA_023383055.1 Verrucomicrobiota bacterium
CGAACGCTACCAAAGGCACCGCGAAATGGCTACACTATTATTTAAACCGCTCTAACGGGGATCAATCGCGATCGTCGCGCAGGTGTTTGGGGAGGAGCGCCCATTTGGGGTAGGGAGCGGCGGAGCCTTTCCGCGCATGCCAGAGGATGCGGTTGAGGAGGTCTTCGTCGCACTGGTCGATGCGCTCGAGCGGCAGATTGGCGGAGAGTTCGGCGTGTCGGCGGAGCAGGGGATCGCGGATGGCCTGGGGCGGCGGATTCATTTCATCGAGGGGAATGCGATTGGGTACGGCGGTGAATGGGGTGAGATCGGCGACATTGGTGAAGCAATCGAACAGGGGAGTGGCGGAGGCATCCATTTGGTTCATGGGGGGCAGGCCGAGGATGAGTTCGATGGTGCGGAGCAAACCGGGTTGGTTGTATTGGGTGCTGACGACGGCGCCGCGTCGGGTGTAGGGGCTGACCACGTAGGCGGTGGTGCGGAAGCCGCTGACGTGATCCCAGCCGTTTTGGGGATCGTCTTCGATGGCGAGGAGGCAGGTCTTTGGCCAGAAGCGGCTGCGGGTGATGGCCTCGACGATCTGGCCGAAGGCGAGGTCATTGTCGGCCACCTGCGCCGCCGGGGTGGGGGCGCCATGCGAGGTGCCGGAGGTGTGATCGTTCGGGAGACAGATGATGATCAGGCGCGGGAGTTCTCCCTGGCGTTCGAATTCCTTGAGCTCGCGGATGAACTGGTCGGCGCGGAAAACGTCCGGGACATCCATATCCCAGCCGACGGTGTTGGTGCAGAGGACGGGGCGGAGCGATTCGATGGCGGGGCGGCTGGAGATTTGGATCAGGCCGGTTTGGTTGATGAAATCGCGGTAATGATCGGTCCAGGTGATTTTGTCTTTGCGGCTGGGGTCGGTCCAGGATTTGTCGGTGATGGCGAACTCGCCGTAGACGCGGGTTGGGACTCCATGTTCGAGGGCATTATCCCAGAGGAAACCGCTGGGGGCGTAAGCGAGGGCGTCGACGTCACTGTCTTCCATGCCGTCGGGATAGCTGCGGGGCCAGCCGGCGAAGGAGCGTTCGAGATAATCGGTGGCGAAGGCGGCGGTGGACCAGTTATGGCCGTCGGCGCTGAGGATACCGGAGCAATAAGTGTTGTCGAGCAGGACGAATTGGCGGGCGATCTTGTGCTGGTTGGGAGTGACTTCCTCGCCGAAGACGCAGAGGGACGCGTCGCCGTTGCCCTCGGGCATGTCGCCCAGGATCTGGTCGTAGGTGCGGTTTTCTTTGATGAGGTAAACCACATGTTCGAACAGCGAGGGTTCGCCGGTGCGCTCCGGCACGGGGCGGGGTGGTTGGTCGGGACGGGGTGGGAGTTGAGAGGCTTCGAGCATTTCCCGGCGGCAATTGGCGAGCACCTGGCGGGTGTGTTGAACCAGTGCTTTGGCCCCGGGGATGGGCACGAGCGAGAGGGAGCCGAAGTATTGGTGGGAATTGAATTTGCGCGGTTCCTCGGGGGTGGTGCGACGGCCGGAGCCGACGCCCTTGATATTGGCGACGTGCAAGGTCTGGCGGGGGGCATCGAGGACGATGGCACCGGGGAACCAGCCGACGGGGATGAGGCCGTGCAGTTTGGATCGGCCGGGGCGGAAGGCAACGACGGCGATGGCGTTATGAGTGCCGTTGCAGACGTAGAGCGATTTGCCGGATGGATCGAAGGTCAGCGCGTTCGGGCTCGCGCCGAAGTAGTCGTCGGGCTGCCAGCGGAGCGAGATGGTTTCGACGACGCGGTCGGAGCGGGTGTCGAGGATGCTGACGGTGTCGCTGGCGGCGTTGGCGACGGCGAGGTGCCGGCCGTTGGGGGAAAGCGCGAGGCCGGAGGCATGCAAGCCGAGGAGGATTTCCCGCTCAACCAGGCCGGTGTCGAGATTGATGATGGAGAGCGAGCCTTCGCTGGCGATGTGGCGGACGGGATCGACGCGCACGCGGGTTCCGCGTCCACCCGGTCCGGTGAGGCTGTCGGCGTCCGGGCGGCGTCCGCCCCAGTTGCTGACGTAAGCTTTGCGGTTGAGGAGCACGACGTCGTAAGGGGCGAAGCCGACGTCGAAGCGGCGCAGCGGTTGGCTGTTGGCAAGGTCGATTTCGAGCAATTGATTGGAGAGGTTGAGCACGACGTAGAGGCGGGTGGCGTCGGGTGACAGGGCGAGGCCGGAGGGGATTTCATTTTGGCGCAGGGCGAGGCCGGTCTGGGGAAGAGGAATGGAGTACAGCGGCGTGACGTCGAGGTTGGGCGCCACGGCAAAGACCTTGATGCTCCCGTTGACGTTGGCGAGGTAGATTCGGGTGCCGTCGGGGGAGAAGATGAGGCCGGTATAGCTGAGCTGGCCCTGTTTGTCCGGCTCGAGGATATGAGTCGAGACGACGTCGGAAGGCGGTTGACCGGCCTTTTCCGAGGGGAGCGGGACGCGCTGGCGCACGTTGCCGGTATCCGGATCCACCACCACCAGTTCGTGGGTCTTCCCGGAGGTGACCAGGATTCGTCCGTCGGGGCTGAGGGCAAGGGCTTGGGGACGGAGACCGGGGAGCTCCAATTGTCTGCCGGCGGTGGTGAGGATCTGGCTGACGGGGAGCACGACGCGGTTGGAGTCCGACAAGCCGACCGGTTCGGTATTCGGCGAGGAGTCGGCGGGAGTGCCGGGTGGAGGCGTGCGGCAGCTCGAGAGGGAGAGACAACCGATCAGGGCAGCGGCAAGCCAGCAGGGATGGAATCTGGCCGGGGCGGTGGATTGGACGGGATTGGGGCGGGACATGGCGGACAGTTGGTGGGTGAGGATTCGATCGCGATAGAGTGGGGGAATTGTGGGGTGGAATTGCCCGACAGGCGAGGGTTTTGTGGGACAACTGAAAAGTTGCAATCAAGCTGGGTTTATGGCTCTCTGTCGGGCACATGACCGCTGCCGCGCCGGGAGACCGACTTTCGGCAGGTCGGACGAACCTAATGTTGGACTTATGAGTGAAACGATCAAGTATTGCCTGGACGAGAGCCGTCTGCCGAAAGCGTGGTATAACATCCAGGCGGATTTGCCGAAGCCGGTGCCGGCAGTGCTCCATCCGGGCACCCACAAGCCGATCACCCCCGATGATCTGGCGCCGCTGTTTCCGATGTCCTTGATCCAGCAGGAGGTTTCGACCGAGCGTGAGATCGAGATTCCGGAGCCGGTGCGTGATATTTATCGGCAATGGCGGCCCTCGCCCCTTTACCGGGCGCGGCGGTTGGAGCGGGCATTGGATACGCCGGCGCGCATTTATTACAATTACGAGGGGGAGACCCCGGCGGGCAGACACAAGCCGAACACGGCGGTGCCCCAGGCATTTTACAACAAGGAGGCGGGCGTCAAGAAGGTGGTGACCGAGACGGGCGCGGGGCAATGGGGATCGTCGCTGGCATTTGCGGGGGCGGTATTTGGGTTGGAGATACAGGTGTTCATGGTGCGGGTTTCCTACCAGCAGAAGCCTTATCGCCGGGCGCTGATGGAGACGTGGGGTGCGCGTTGCATTGCTTCTCCGTCGGAGGAGACGGCGTCGGGTCG
>JAHDYP010000308.1 GCA_023383055.1 Verrucomicrobiota bacterium
TACGCGGTCCAGCCGCCAGGGGTCCAGTGAGATTCTGGCGACACCCGTTCACGATTCGAAGCCTTTGAGCTACACGAATGGCGATTGTGCTGCGTCGTCCGCTGGCTGCAGGCGGCCAAGCCTGGACCTGGATGCAGGGGCTTGGCGGAAGTCTTTCGGGGCACAGGGTGCGGAGCGTTCGCTGGGTCAGGGATAGGGATTTCATGCTAAATCGTTGTATTGGATATGCTTGCAGTGTTTGAAACTACTCCGCTAAGCATTGGCGGAGTTGCCAACGCAAGTCGTTGAATATCAATGCCCGAGTTACTCCGCTCCGCCCTATATATAAAGTGGAGTGGAGTGCCGGACGGGGCCGGCTTACTCCACAAACTCCAAAGCGGAGCGGAGCGGAGTTAGCGGAGTGCCTGGGTAGGGGGTTCGCAGGCGACCACGGCTCGGCGATCGCGTCCGCAGAGGTCGCAGTCAGCTTTCCCCAGAGCGCTTCGCTTCGGTGGTGCTGGACTTCGTGAGATTGTGGCAGCACCTGCATAGGGCCTGGAGCCTCGCCCGGGCGTGGAGTTGGTCGAAGCGCACGGCGAGAACGTGAGTGTCAGGGATCGAGAACGCCTCCGTGCGGAACCAGTCCCAGGTCGCCAGGGCGGACTCCTGCTCCGCGAGTGTCGTGACCGCCAGCACTGACTCCACCAAGGCATTGAACGTGGGCTCGGCGTGGTGGACCTCTACCGCCGGTGACTGGCCGCAGGCCTCGCAAATGGGATGACGGCGTCGGTAATTGCTCTTGGAGACCAGAGTTCGATCCCGGAGAGCGCGGCACAGGATGTCTCTCGCTGACGGCGGCAGTTGAACGCATTTCCGCCACGACACCGGATGCCAACCGAAGCTCTGGAACTCACCGTAAAACCGATACGGGCTGTCCTCCCGGGTCTTTTTGAACGCGGTCGGTCGAAGCGAGCGATGCCGGCAGAAGTAGTGACGCTCGAGGATGAAGTCAGAGATCAACGGTGCGGAAAATTCCGTGTCGAATGGCTGGGGATTCACAATCGAACGAATCGCGTCCACCAGGTCTTTCTGGTTCTGGTAGGTCCTCCAGAAGGGCGGTTTTGACATCGCGCGATTCTCCGGTTCAGTTTGGATTCCCCAACGCTGTCGGTTCCTGCGAGCCCGGGCCATCGGTTCCCAAGGCGGGAGGATCCGCTGGCTGGGTCTCTACATCGAAGTCGATGAACTGACAGGCCTGGCGAATGCGGTTGTAGATCGAGAGCCCGATCTGCCGGCTGTCGGCATCCCGACCGCTGAACAGGCGAACAAAGTCACGCTTGGTTCGAGTGTTCATGGTAATCAGGATTGGAAACTCATGGTGTCTGAGCCGATCCTCGAACAGACCCCACAGCTCGGAGGCAACTCGAGGGGTAATCCGCACCTTGTCCAGGTCGTCGATCAGCAACAATTCCACCGATTTTAGGCGCTCCATGAAGGGCCCAATGCTTCGGTCCAGCACCTTTTCTGGAATGCTGTTCAAGTGGGTGGAGTTAACGGCCAGGAATTCCGAGAAATCGTTCCTTTCAACAGCTCCGTGAGCCAAGTGATAACAGGCCGTGGTCTTGCCCGTGAAGGAGTCGCCCACCAGCACGAGACCCAGGCTGATCCGATTACACTCTTCATCGTGATCTCGCCAGTTGAGGACTGCCTGGTACTGCGCAGGCCTTGGAGGCGCACCCTGTTGATCGAGGTAGTGATACATGAGGGGATTGTCCACACGGAACTGGGCGAGACGTTCGTCACGCAGCAGTTGGTCACGCTTTTCCCGGAAACACTGAAGGCAAAGTTCAGGACGTTGGGATAGCCTGGACTTGCGATGCGGATTCTCCCAATGGAAGGCAAATTCAACCCCGCAGACTTTGCACTGAGCCTTGTCCCGGCTATTTCGGTAATATTCGACTTGATGCTTAATCGCTAGGGCTCGCGTCTCTTCGAACACCTGCTGTTGCTTGGATGCCTTTTCGAACGTCCAACGATGGGCGTACTCACGCAGCTCGTGAATTGGCGGATCGTCTGCCAAAGATGCGGCCGTCAGGCGTTTGTGCATTACTGCCAACTGCTGCTCGAGGGTGTTGGCGTCCAGGTAGTGGTGGGCGTGGATATCGAAGTTCATGGTTCAAGTTGAGGGTTTAGCCGTCCAGGTCAGTCGTCCAACCCCGACATCATAAATGCCGAGGTCAAAGGTTCGCATGGCCCCGGGCGCGGCGCCGGAGCGAATGCGGAGGCGGCAGCCGCGCCCTGGGGCGTGTTGCGTCTTTCTTCTCCCTTCAAAGACCCTTCGGGTCTTGAAGGGTTATTCTTATTCCGTGCACGGGAAGGGCTCCTTCCCTTGCATGAGGTCGTGCCATTAGTGCATGAGGTTAATGTGTAGGTGTTCACCGCGTTGGCGGCTGTTCCAGGCAGCTTCGTGCGTTTGATTTCGACCAGCCCCAGGGCTTCCAGATCGAGGAGCGCCTGCGCCACGGTCCGAGTCCCAAGCCCCGCCTGACTCGCCAGGAAGCCCTTGGTGCAGGTGACCGCGCCGGTCTCCTTGTCGCTCTGGAGCAGGGACAGGAGCACGTAGACGGCGAGGGCGTGACCGCGGTGGGTTACCCGCTCGCTGCGGATGATTGCCCGAAGGGCCGCTTTGGCCTGCCATGCGAACGGCGCTTCCTGGCTGGGCGTGGCGCGCGGCCGTCGGGCCGGGTTGGCGGTAACGGAGTCGACCGGGCACTCGCCATTCCCGGGAGCTTCGGCACTCGCGGTCGCGGGATGATGGCCCGAGGGCTCGGTGGGCGGCGGTTCGACCCGCTCAATCGCAACTGCCTCAGAGGCCGGAAGCATGGCCGTGTGGTCCGGCGTGACAATGGCGGCTTCGGGGGTCATTGCTGGCGGGCTCCAGGAGGCGTTCTGTCAACAGTTAACCCGGGTTTTGAGGGTGTCCGCTGTGGTCATACTGCCCGCCGAAAACCGCCCTTGTAACCCCTTGGTTATCAAAGGCCGTTTTCCCGTTAACTGTTGACATCCGACGTGCCCTCTGCGCCTCCCGGTAGGTCTCCCGCCTGTTCACCACTCGACAACGGTTGCAGAACCGGCGGCGGGCGGTGATCGGGGCGCCGCACGCACACGTGCGCTCGACTTCAGGGCGCGGGCCATCGGGGCCGGACTTGAAGCCCTCATTGGAGGTGAGCGCAGTGAAGTAGGAGCGGACGGCGGCCTGCATGGCCAAGCCGGTTGGCCCATCGACACGCTCCGCGTTCGGCGCGACGCACTCTTCGAAATACCGGCACCGCGTCGGCAGAACGCACTTGGGTTTCGGGCTACAGGAGGTGATTCTGCCGTCATCGGCGATCCGGGCGCCGAGGCAAGAACCACCCGATTGATAATTGGCGCAGAACTGTTGAGCGAATTGCAGAGGTGTCATGTGTAAGCGGGAGTTAAGATTGGCCCTGCTTCACTTGGCACGCGGAGGCGCGCTCTGGGGCGATTTTGCGCAGCTCTCAATGAACCGGATAATGCTATCCACTTGAAAAAGACGCCAGC
>JAHDYP010000309.1:0-1225 GCA_023383055.1 Verrucomicrobiota bacterium
TACCATGCGCGGCTCATGGCGGGGCGGGCCGCGTTCTTCCGGCAGGGGTACAACGATGCCCGGAGCTACTTCACGAACCTGATCAGGGATCCGTTGTGTCCCACGAACATGTTGCCGGAGGCCTACTTCGAGCTGGGAAACACCATCATGTCCGAGAAACCCTCGGGAACCACCAACCAGTTGGAGCGATACCTCGATGCGATCGTGGTGTTCCGCAAGATCCCACAGTTGTTTCCCGAGAGCCCGTTCGCACCGCTAGCGTGGGGGCAGATCGGCAATTGCCATCTCCAATTGGCAACGGCCGATCCCGCTCAACTCGACCGCGCTACGGAGGCCTACACCAATGCCCTGGCTTCGCCCGTGGCCGGCGTCAGCGCCCGGGGCAACGCCGAGCTTGGCCTGGCGACTGTGTTCGAGAAGCGCGCCGCCCGGGCGCCGGAAGCCGAGAAAAAGCCGTTTCTCGACGAGGCGCTACGACGGTATCTTTACGTGTTCGAGGGTGGCCAGTTGCGCGAGGGCGAGACGGCCGACCCGGCGTTGTTGAAGGAGGCGGCGCTGGCTGCCGCGCGCCTGGCCGAGGAACAGGGCCGCTGGGAGGTGGCGGCGAGCGTTTACGGGCGCCTGATGGAGTTGTTGCCGCCTATGAGAGGGATTGCCGAGGCGCGATTGCAGCGGATTCAACAGTTGGTCCCGCGGCAGGAGAAATGACTACGGGCCCGCGGGCCAACGACCCGCGTGCAGTCCAGGCAAGCCGCAGGTCCCATCCCGCCGCGAAGGGCCGGAAGTGAGCTCGATGCGCACCTCTTAGCCGCCTGGTATTCGCCGTGGCGTTTTGCGCAGCGCGTTGACTCAAAGGTCATGCGAATCTCACAGGGTAACCACTCTCACATGGCTTATGTCCGGATCTTTGCGGACCGCGTCGAGGAGTGTGTCCGGGGGCACGCTGTCGAGGTTGAGGACTGTGAGGGCGTGGCCTCCTTTGATGTCGCGGCTGAGGCTCATGTTGGCAATGTTCACGCCGTGTTCGCCCATCAGGGTGCCGATGTAGCCGACGATGCCCGGCCGGTCCTTGTTGATCATCAGGAAGACGACGCCGGAGGCGTTGACCTCGACTGTCATTTCGTTGATGCGGACGACTCGGGGGTGGTTTTGAGCGCCGAAGAAGGTGCCGCCGACGGAGGCTTTCTGGCCATCCGAATGCACGGCGACGTGGAGCCATTCGTTG
>JAHDYP010000309.1:1235-3334 GCA_023383055.1 Verrucomicrobiota bacterium
ATCGGTTTCTTCGCTGGACTTGATTTCCTCGATCAGCAGCCCAAGGGCGCTGGCCAGAGTGCGCACGTTGACCTGGTTGACATCGTGGGCGCCGGCGGCGCCGAGAAAGCCTTTGAGGATGGAGCGGGTGATGGGATCACCCGGCATGGCGGTGGCGCGGCCGCCATAGGTGATGACGAGGCGTTCGTTGCGTTTGGGCGCGACTTGCGCCAGGAGCAACCCCAACTTCTCACCCAAGTTCAGGTAGGGTTTGACCCGTTCATAGGTTTGGGCATCGAGATTGGGCAGGTTCACCGCGTTTCGGACCGTCCCATGGAGGAGGTAATCGGTGAGGGCTTCGGCCACTTCGATGCCGACATTCTCCTGTGCCTCCTCCGTGCTGGCGCCCAGGTGCGGGGTCATGATGACCTGCGGCAATTCGCGGAGGGCGAAATCAGACGGCAGCGGTTCGGTTTCGTAGACATCGAGGGCGGCACCGGCGACCTTGCCGCTCCGGATGGCCTCGTGGAGGTCTCGCTCGACCACGATGCCGCCCCGGGCGCAGTTGACGATGCGGACCCCGTTTTTCATTTTGGCGAAAGCCGCGGCGTTGATCATGCCACGGGTCTCGTCGCTCATCGGCATGTGCACGGTGACAAAATCGGCCTGGGCAAAGAGATCATCCAGCTCGACCAGCTCCACTTGCAGGGCTTTGGCGCGCGAAAGGGCCAGGTAAGGATCGTACGCCAGCACACGCATGCCGAAGGCCACAGCGCGGCGGGCAACCTCGCTGCCGATGCGGCCCATGCCGAGCACGCCGAGGGTTTTCTGGTTGAGTTCGACTCCCTGGAATTGTTTACGTTCCCACTTGGCCTGCTTCATGGACATGTGGGCCTGGGGAATGTTCCGGGCCAGGGCCATGATCATGGAGAAAGTCAGTTCCGCCGTGGAAACCGTGTTGCCGCTCGGCGTGTTCATCACGACCACCCCCCGCTGGGTGGCCGCCTCGACATCCACGTTGTCCACGCCGACGCCGGCGCGGCCGACCACGCGGAGCAGCGGCGCGGCTTCGATGATTTTACGGGAGATCTTGGTTTCAGAGCGAACGACCAGGGCCGAGACGTCGGCGACGAGCGGGAGCAGCTCGGCCTCGGACAGTCGTTTGGGGAGCACGGTGACTTTGAACTCGGGGCGCTGCTGCAGGAGCGCGACGCCCTTCGGCGAGACTGGATCGCAAACGATGATGTGCATACGTGAGGGTGCGGACTGTAGGTGATGCGGCGGGTGGGGTCAAATAATCAGTCGGAAGAGCCAATCTTCCGCCCGAACCGCATGGAACGACCGGGCCGGTGACCGGGAACCGACGGATCAGCCCATGCCGGCGTATTCCTCGTCGGTTTCGAGGTCCAGGCCCATGAGCACGTAATCGTGGCGGTGGGCCTGCATGTCCTTGACGTAATCCGGGAGCCGGAGCAGGGGCTGAAAGCCGAGCAGCGCGAACATCTTCATGGCGGTTTCCTGTTCGCCGATGAACTCGGCCTCGAGTTGCTGCAGGCCGATGCGCCGGGAGATGTCGATCGTCTCGGTGATCAGGCCCCGAGCCAGGCCGCGGCCGCGGAAATCCGGGTGCACCAGGACGCTCACGCGCCCGATGTGTCGTTTCCAGCCGCCGAGTTGCTGATGCAGGGTGGCCGCAGCCAGCACTTCGCCGTCGGCGGCCAGGCCGAGCAGCGGAAGGTGGTGGCCCAGATCAATGTGCTGGCACCAGCCGGCAATGACCCCGGGTTCGATCACACGGTGCTTGATGAACAGGCGCTCGCTTTCGGGAACGGCGAGGAAGAACCGGTGAAAGGCCTGTTCGTCGGTCGGTTCAAGCGGACGCACCACGCAATGGAGGCCTTCGCGGAGGCCCAATTCCTTCGGATAATCTTCGAGCACATCGTCCAACATAGGATCTCCCCTTCTAGTCAACTTTAGCGATACTGTGATCAAGGGGATCGAAGTGGGCAACCCTTAACTTCGAGTCTTTGGCGGATGACCATGGGCCTCGGGCTTTCGCGGTCTAGAACCAACAGTCGCCCTCTGGGACTGCGGCCGGGGACCGGAACAGGGTGACAGGT
>JAHDYP010000310.1 GCA_023383055.1 Verrucomicrobiota bacterium
CGGACCTGAACAACGCCCAGGACGTTTACGTGGTGGACCGCGCGAACCCCGGCATCCCGATTCTGACCAGTGCCAATGCGGACGGATCAGCGGGCACGGGAGTTTCGAAGCAGCCTCAACTCAGCGCCGACGGCCGGTTTGTGGCGTTCACCAGCACCGCAGCGGACCTTGTGGCCGGCGACTCGAATGCCAGTGCCGACATCTTTGTCCGCGATCTTGAGATGGAAAGGACGTGGCTCGTGAGCGTGAGTCCGCTCGGACAGCGAACCGCACAGGGCTGGAGCCTGACACCGCGGATCAGCGATGACGGCAGTCTCGTCGCGTTCACTTCGGAAGCATGGGATCTGAGTGAACGGGATTGGAATCAGGCGTGTGATGTGTTCACGTGGAATACCCCCGTCTGGTCGGAAGGCGACCAGGATGGCGATGGAATGGACGACGCGTGGGAGGCGTATAACTTCGGCGGCTATCACCGGGATGGTCTGGGGGATGCCGATTCCGACGGTCAGACGGACCTGGATGAGTTCAAGACCGGGACAGACCCGGCGGATCCCGGCTCGATGTTCGCTTTGCGGTATCATGTTGAAGCCGGTGAGGGAGTGCTGTGGTGGCCGGGCACAGCCGCTCGCCAGTACCGTCTCGAACAAAGATCGGACCTGGATCAGGCCGCCTGGGAACCTGTGGCCGGAGAGGCCGAGTCGGCGGCTGCCGGATGGATGCGCCAACCGGACCCGGGCTTCGGCTCCGCCGTCCACCGTTGGTTCCGCGTGATTTTGGTCAAGTGGGAGGGTGGGGTCAGCCCTTGACACCCGCTGTTCATTTCCGCGGGCCATCACCTGGCAGACCGCCCCCGCAAACTCGACTCGTAACCCTCGTGGGAGGGTCACGCCAAAACCCACCAGAGGCTCAATGTCAAGTGTCAAGGGCTGACCCCGCCGGCTGACTTTGATCCGTTCCGCGCGACGCTGAGTCGCACGGTTTGACCGGGTTTAAGCTTGAGCGGGAAAGAACGCAGGGTGCCCCCCGAAACGGTTTGGGCCGGACCTTCATCCAGCCGCAGGGTGTAATGGCCCTCGTCCTGGACGGTAAACCATTCGGGGAACTGGTTGATGCGCGGATAATCCGAGGGCAGCCGCAGCCAGTTCTGATGCCGCGGATGGTCGAAACGCAGGACCCCGGTCCAGGCGCCGCCGCTGTGCAGGTGAAGATGGAGGGTGCCGTCGTCTCCCCGGACGGCACCGAGCTGCAGGTCGTTTCGCCAGGGGGCGGGGGCAATTCCCTGGGTTTTCCACAGGGCAACCATGAGGCTGGTGCGGGCCGAGTTGCCGTCGCCATACCAGCCCTCAATGATGCCGTCCGGGCGCTGCAAAGACCAGAGACGCCGCATGGTTGTCTCCGCCCAGTCGAAGGCGGAGTCCACCGGGATGCGGTTCAAGAGATTCAAGGCGCCTTCGACGGTATCGGCGTAGCCATCCGCGGGTCGGCCCTCCCATTGGGCATCAAGATACCGGTGAACGCGCCGCAAGGCATGCCGCACGGCATCGCGGTAGCGGGGAACATCGTCAATTTCAGCGACGGTCAGGAACGCGTTGTAGACATAGCCCCAGCCGTCGCTGATTTCCCCATCCCATTCGGCGGCACGACGCGGTCGGTAGTTATTGGGCATCATGCCATCCTCGTTCACCGCGTGCTCGAGGATATCATCCAGGATGGCATGCAAGGGCGCGCGGTAGCGGCGGTGCCGCTCCGGGTCTTCGCGGGCGGCGATCAGGTAGGCTTCGGACAGGCCGCTGAGCACTTCGCAGCCGTGATCGCGCAAGCGGATCCGCGCGTGGTCCAGGAGGTAGTCGTGGAGCAGATAAAGGTCGGCCAGGCGAAAGCACCAGTCCCTGAACCTCTCATCGCCGGTCCGCCAATACATGCGGCTCATGCTCTGGAGCAGTTCGCCGTGAACCTCGAGGTTCTTCAGGGGCACCAGCCCCGCCGGGGTCTCGGTGGACGCGTGCTTCCAAATGCCGTGCAGCAATTCCAGCATACGATCCTCCCACGGGCTCGGCCCCATCCACTCCGTGATCGGCATCAGGCCGTCTTTGACGTACTCGGACGCGCCGAACAGGATCGCGTCCCAGTTGAGATCCTTCTCGCGAAAGTCCCGGGTGGCGAAATCATAAGTGTCCGGCAACCCGTCCACCCGGGTGGTGAGCCTGCGTTCCGTGTTCAGCATGTGGGTGGCCGCCTGCTTCAGGTAGTAGTCATCCAGGATATGGGCGGTGAGGACGAGGAACGGAAAGTTGTCCGCCGCGCAATCCTGGGCATTCCAGTAATCGGCGCCGTCGATGGTTCGCGGGAGCAGTCCGGTGGCGGGATCGGCATAGGCCAGCCAGCCCGAGGCATAGGCCCTGGAGAAGGCCACGGCCTTTGCGGATACGACGCTGTTTGACTTGGCCTGGTCCCAATAAGAACCTGGTTCAGCTCCTTGCGCCATCAGGGCGACCAGCGCGGCGAGGGAAATGAGTGTTCGAGCGTTCATCGCTTTGGTTTCCCATTTCGAGGTTTGAGTCGTTCGGATTTCCTTCGGGTCTCGAAATTCAGATTTCGAATTTAGCTTCGAACGCGACCTGACAACAGCGCAATTTGAGTTTCAAGGAACCTGGAACCGGCGTCGGAACCAGAAAGCGACATGAACCAGGCCGATCAGCGCCGGCACTTCGATCAACGGGCCGACCACGGCGGCGAACGCCACGCCCGATTGGATCCCAAAAACGGCGATGGCCACGGCAATGGCGAGTTCAAAGTTGTTGCCCGCCGAGGTGAAGGCCAGCGTGGCGGAACGGGGATAATCCGCGCCCAGCCGTTTCGCCATAACGAAGCTCACCACGAACATGATCCCGAAGTAGAGCGCGAGCGGAATGGCGATGCGCAGAACGTCGAGCGGAAGTTGGACGATGGCATTACCCTTGAACGTGAACATGACCACGATGGTGAAGAGCAGCGCGGTGAGGGTGATGGGCGAGACGCGCGGGATGAACACTCTTTCATACCATGCCTCGCCTTTGAGCGGCACGAGGATGACGCGGCTCAACACCCCGGCGGCGAAGGGGATGCCGAGATAGATCATGACGCTCCAAAAGATGTCACGCATCTGGACCGGCACCACCGCGCCCTTCAGACCGAACCACGGTGGCAGCACGGTGATGAACAGCCAGGCGTAAAAGCTGTAAAACAAAATCTGCGCGATGCTGTTCAGGGCGACGAGCCCGGCGGCGTATTCGTTGCTGCCCTTGGCG
>JAHDYP010000311.1 GCA_023383055.1 Verrucomicrobiota bacterium
CGCCCACGATCTCGCGGAAGGCTTTAGGGTCATTCAACGTGCTGTCCAGTTGCCGCCGCGTGTCTTCGGCCCAAGCGCGTAACAACTGGCGCTCGAAATCCGGTCCTCCCGCCGGGGAGGGATGCGTGTCATCCCACACGCTGAGTTCCTGGCGAGTGAGCCGGCGATAGTCACGCTCGAGGATCGGTTCCTCCAGGCCAAGGCGTACATGGCGGCGCGGCTGACGTAATTGTAATTGTGGCCGAACTGCTCGCCGCGATGGAGCGCGACCCGGTCGGCCGCTCCCAGCAGCGTGTAGTGTCGGCGCAATTCCGGGAAACCTTTGGTGGCCATCTCCCGCGTCCAGTCGTTGGCCGAAGTGAGTCCAAGCGGTTTGGGCGCAAACAGCGCCGCGAACTCGACATTGCCGGTCTCAACCCGAAGCAGGCAGGCGTTCTCGCAAGTGCACCCTCCCTGCATCGCCGTCGACACCATCACGGCGGGGAACGCCGCCGCCGGCCGTGAATCCAGCGCGCAGAGGATGAAGGTCTGGGTGCCACCGCCGCTCGCCCCGGTCACCCCAACCCGCTCGGGATCGACATCCGGCAGCGACAGCAGGAAATCGAGCGCGCGGATCGAATTCCAGGTCTGCAAGCCCATCACACTCTGCAGCCGCGCTTCCGCTTGCGGGCTGAACAGGCCCCAGTTTTCGCGCGCGTTCATTTCGGGCCGCTGCTTGGCGAACCCGTGCGCCAGCGACTGCGAGATCTGGACGCTGTCCGCATAACCGATCATGTCGTAGTGAAACACCACGCAACCCATGCGTGCCAGTTGCACCGACCGCGACTGCAGCGGACTCCGGCCTCCCTCTTCAAAACGCTCCGCACCGTCGGCGATCTCCTTCCGCACCGCGTCGCTCCCGGCATCGTGAAAACGTCCGTCAGACCAATGCCCGTGCGGCGAGAGCACTCCCGGCCGCTTTCCCGGCTTCCCCTTGGGCCGGTACAGACTGCCGGTCACCTTGAATCCCGGCAGGCTCTCGAAATCGACCTTCTCGATCGTGTAATCGCCCTGGTCAAGTGGATCGCGCACCACCGCGTTCAAGGGCGTACGTTCTGGCCATGGCCAAAGCCCGAGCGACACCTGGATTTGACGGCGCACCCGCTCCGCGCGCCGAGTCCAGCCCTCTTTCGAATCGGTCGGCTCAAACGGATAATACCCGTCCAGATCCTTCAGTGGTTCCAGTCGGGCGTCCCGGGGGATCTGGCCTTCGGGCAGGGCCCGGGGCGCCGCAGCCCAAAGGTCCGCGCTCAAACAGCCCACCAAAGCCAGAATCGAAGCGGCAGTGCGAGTGAGGTGCGGGCAGGCGCGGGCTCTGCAAACATTGCGGGCGCGGACAGTCGGGTCGTCGTCGATCGATCGCGGGTTCATAGGTGCGCTTGAGGGTGTGGTCTTCATCCGGGTGCCGGTTCTCGCCGCAGTCTGGCTGAGGAGCAGGCGGTTGGCAAGCGCACGGGCAGCGCCGCACGGGCAGACGCATTCCACGCTGGCCGCGCCCGGCGTCGGTTGGCAGGATACGGCGCGTGGCGACCCTGCAGCTTCAGCCGGTGACGGATCTGGCCGATCCCGCCCTCAAGCCCTATCGGACCTTGAGGCGGCGGAAGGATCTGGAGCGTCAGCGCGTATTCGTGGTGGAAGGCGACAAGGTGGTCCAACGCCTGTTGGAGAGCGCGTATCCGGTCGATTCCCTGTTGATCACACCCGCCTGGCTCGAACGGGTGCGGAGTCTGCTCGACCGGCGATTCGAGACGATCAAGATTCATTTAGCGGAGAAGGCCCAGATCGAGGAAATCACCGGGTTTGGCTGCTATCAGGGCATCAAGGCGGTCGGACGCATCGTCGATCCCGCCGCATTGTCGTCGGTGCTCGAGCGCAGCCCGCGTCCGCGATTGTTCGCGGCCTTCGATGGAATCTCGAACGCGGAGAATCTGGGGGTCATGGTGCGGAATTGCGCCGCCCTGGGCGTCCACGCCGTGATCGTGGGCGAAAACTCAGCCAGCCCGTTCCTGACCCGTGCGATTCGCACTTCCATGGGCGCCATCTTCCGGCTGCCGGCGGTCGAGGTCGACGACCTCGTCGTCGCCCTCCAGGCACTGCGCGCCGACGGCGTCCGTTGCGTGGCGGCACACCCATCGGCTGAAGGCAGGACGCTGGCGCGGACCGATTTGACCGGTGACTGCTGCGTCGTGCTGGGGAGCGAGGGCTACGGTTTGCGGCCGGAAGTGCTCGCCGTATGCGACGAAGCGGTGGCGGTGCCCATGGCCGCCGGGGTGGATTCGCTGAATGTCAGCAGTGCCACCGCCGTGTTCCTTTATGAAGCGGCTCGGCAGCGGGGACTGGGCCAGTAGTGCCCCGCCCCTGACTCCCGCCTTCGCCGGGGGGCTTCGGCGAGGCAAGCCGGCCCGCTCCCGGTGAGGGGTGAGAGAGGCGCAACGAACGCAGCCGGGGTACTTCACGCTGTGGCCGCCGCTGCGGCCGGTGGTGAGACGAGAGCCTCCGCGAAGCCGACAGACGTCCCGATTTCATGTCGCATATGCGACATAAATTCTGGCCTCTGGAGGTACAGGGGTGGCCGTGCTTGCGGCAGGCCGGGCGATCCGGTGGTGGGGTGGGGGAGTGGGGGAAGCGATCGACCCGGCGGGTTTGACAGGGTGACTCCCGTTTGTATAGTGCGCGGGCTGTTATGAATCCGAACCCGCATGTGGCTGTAGTTGGTGCGACGGGAGCCGTCGGCATCGAGATGATCAAGACCCTGGAACGCCGGAATTTCCCGGTGCGGCAGTTGACGCTGCTCGCCTCGGCCCGGTCGGTGGGCAAGAAACTGACGTATCGGGGCGAGTCGATCGCCGTCAAGGAACTGACGGCGGGTGCGTTTGCGGGGATCGACCTGGCGTTGTTCAGCGCCGGCGGCGGGATTTCGCGCGAATTCGCGCCTAAGGCAGTTGAGGTTGGTTGCGTGGTGGTGGACAACTCGAGCGCGTTTCGGATGGACGACCAGGTGCCGCTGGTGGTGCCGGAGATCAACGCGGCGGACGTGAAGTTGCACCGCGGGATCATCGCCAACCCGAATTGTACGACGGCCATCGCCTTGATGGCGCTTTACCCGTTGCACCAGGCATTCCAGGTCAAGCGGATCTTTGCCTCCAGTTACCAGGCGGTGTCCGGGACCGGGGCGAAGGCGATCGAGGAACTCCGCCGGCAGGAACGCGTGGGTGAGCGCGCAGGCGCGCTTCCA
>JAHDYP010000312.1 GCA_023383055.1 Verrucomicrobiota bacterium
TACTGTTCCGGGGTGAGTTGCGCCCGCCAGGCTTCATCGGACTTGACGACCCTGGACAACCGCATCGGCTCGGTCAGCTGGATTTGAACTCGCGGAACTTGCCCCTCGTGAGTGGCCGAGACGGATGCAAGCAGCCGAACCACAACAGTTTCCGATTTCATAGCTTGAGTTGCGCCTGACGGCGCCAGTACTGCCACGGCCACAGCCACCAGACCGAAGCCGCCAATTAATCCACCATAGATCACGTTCATAGGCATCCCCTTACTCTACCCTGCCGGTCAAGGGGTCGGCCTCAACCCTCAGCGGCCAAGCTGTTCGAGCAGTTCGGACGCGGCGGTGAACCCCGGTTGCCGACGCAGGGTTTCTTCCAGCGCCTGCCTGCCTTCCGGGATGCGCCGCTGCTGAAGTAGAATCGTCGCCCGGGCGTAGGGGATTTGTGCATCTCGAACATCCGCCCGCTCCCCGCGCATCAAGGCATCGAGGGCCCCCGCGGTGTCGCCCGCCTGATTGCGCGCCAGACCGAGATTATACCACGCCCGGGCATGGCCGGGATCGAGTTGAACGGTCTTCTCGAGGCCTTCCAAAGCCCGGTCCAGCCGCCCAGTCTCGTTCCAGGCCAGCGCCAACCGGTACTGGAATTCGGCTTCGCCCGGCTCGAGCCGGACCGCTTCCCGCATGGCTTCCAGCGCTTCAGCCGGCCGCCCCAACATGCTCAACACCACCGCCAACTCGTTATGCAGGCCCGCGGAAAACGGATCCCACCGAACCGCCTTGCGGTAATGCTCCAGCGCGGTCAACGGCTGGTTGCGAGCCAGCGCGAATGCCCCCTTCTGCGCCTGGCCGCCCGGCTGATCCGCATTGAAGTCGAGCACATATCGCATTTCACGACCCGCAAGGGATTCCAACTCCAGGGTGGCCCGCAGCGCCCAGGCCGCCCGAAACCGCACCGAACGCATCGGATCATCCAACCGCCGACGCAACGCCTCGGTCACCCGTCCCTCAGGCAACGCCGCCAGCGGTTCCAGCGACGAAACCGCCGCCGCACGAACCAGCGGATCGGGATCGTTGAGCGCCTCCAGCAACGCCTCCCGCACCGGCGGTTCCGCTATCCATGGATCCAGCAACCCGGCGGCAACCGCTTTCCAGTAGGGAACCTCGTCGCCAGCCAGCAACCCCAGCATTCCGTCCCGGCCGGCAGTCTCCCCACGCCGCGCCGCAGCCACGCCGCGCGCCCTCTGACGCGAGGGACGTTCCATTCGATCGCCATACCACTGCTCAACCGCCTGGATGGACCACTCGACATCCTTATCGGCATGACAACGGTTGCAGGCGTTGGGAATACCCAACTCCCGGGTCAACAGCGGGTCGGGTATCGTGAAGCTGTGATCGCGCCGCGGATGCCGCTCCATGTAGGTCGTCTGTGGCATGTGACAGCCGACGCATTGCCCACCGGTGTCGTCCAGCTTGTGGCGGCCGTGCCCGGCCGGATCGATGATGGGGCTGTTCGCATAACCGCCGTTGTGACACCGCATGCACAGGTCGTTTCCCGGCAGAATGGTCCGCAGCGAATGCGGATCGTGACAATCAAGACAGCGGACATTGGCGTGGTACATCCGGCTGCTGAGAAACGAGGCGAACACGTAGTTCTCCCCCAGCACCTGGCCGTCCGCGTAATAAATCGGCGATTCATCCACCGTCGTCAGCGCGTAATGATCGAAATACGAGTCGCCCGGCTTGAAATCTCCAGTCAGCTCCAACCGCCGCGAATGGCAACCCGCACACGTGTAAACCGTCTGCTGCGCGTTCAGCTTCGATACGGTGGGATCAGGTTCGCGACTTTCCGGATACTTCCGCCGCCACTCCGCATGCGCTTTCATCGGCCCGTGGCACGCCTCGCATCCCACCGTCAACTCCGCCATCGTCGTCTGGTATGCGTCCGCGGCTTCGTCGTAATTCTTGCGCAACCGGGTGTTGTGACAGGCGGCACACATGCAGTTCCAGTTCATGCCCCGCCCGGTCCAGTGCCCCCATTCGCCCGGCCGCCGATCTTCGTCTCCATAGACGTTAAACCACTCGTTGGTCCTGGGATCATACGAAGCCTCAAGGGTCTGTAACCGGCCGCCCGGACCCGCCACCAGGAATTGTCGCAGCGGATCGTGCCCGATCACCCGCTCGACACGATACGCCTTCCGCTCGCCATCATAACCGTCCGTCAACACCTCGTACCCAGTCGCGCTCGAACGCGCCTCACTACGGCTTGTGCCGTGTTCGAACCGGTGCGGCGGATCGAACGCGGACCGATCCAACGCCGCCGTGGGCAAGCGTTCCGCCATCCCATGATTGCCGCGCTGCCATAGCTCATACTCCTTCTCATGACATTCACGACAACTCGCGGATCCCGAGTATCCCGCGAATGCCTGTTGCTCAGGCTCGATCAGCCAATCCGTGTCAGGCTCCGATCCCCCGGTAAACAGCCGCGCCAGATCGTATCCCCGCCGACTCCCGAACCAGATCGACGCCAGAATCAACAACAACACCATTCCCACCCACATCCACCCCTTCCGAACCGTGGACTCCCCTCCAGCCCCCTTGCCAGTGCGATGCTTGCCTTGTCCTGCGCTCACCGGGACTATCCTTCCCGTTTTATCCCCGGAACCGCAAGCAGCGAGTCACAATCACGCGCCATGCCTGGGCTCTCTATGCCCTTACGAAACCGATCCCGAAAGCCCCTGGAACCACGAAAGATCCGAAGTCTGAGACCGAAGCCGGATCGACTCCTGGTGAAGTGGGGCGCAAGCCGCGATCTGGGGCGAAGTGTAACTCCCTGCTGCCGAATGGCGCTAATCCTAATGCGAACGGCACGTTTATTTGCATTTCAATTAGAATGTCTATTACCAATAAACCCAGTGAGCCATTATCAAGTCGACTGCAACTAATTGCATACCAATTGTATACTTCCATTACACTCGAATTAACCGTCGGTTTACGCTTGCATCTTTGCTCTTTTAATGTGAAAAGCTCCCTAATACATCAGCCTTGCAGGCGGCTCAATGGCCGTGCCCTCGGTCGAGGTTAGCTCGATCAGGCTCGTCCCGCCCCGCGCAGGGCTGGGTGTTCGTCTGTTCAATGAACAAAACTGCAACCGAAAAACCCCGCCGAAAAGGCGAAACCAAGCAGTTTGCAGTCTCTGAACGCGAACGCCGCAGTGAAAAGTCAGTCGGTCGGTCGGAAGTAAAGTCACAACCAAAAACCCTCAAGGAAATAAGCTATG
>JAHDYP010000313.1 GCA_023383055.1 Verrucomicrobiota bacterium
TGGGAATTCGGGAGGGACCGCGGCTTGCCCCAATCGGCGGAAGTTCTTATTCGGCGGGGCGTCAGCGGGAACGGGGTCGGAACGCGTGTCGGGTAATGGGGAGGTGCTTGGCGTAGCCATCGAAGTCGGTATCGGTGGTGAAAATCCTCAGCCCATGCCGGACGGCCACGGCGCAGATGAGCAGGTCAGTGGCTGTGCCCTGCACACCATGCCGACGACAGAGGTTATAGTAGTGGGCGGTATTCTCATCGTCCTCCTCGTCCAACGGCAGGTTGGGAAAGAAGCGCAGATACTCCTTGAGCTGCGCAAAGCGTTCCTGCGGTTGCGCACCCGAAAGCAATTCCTGGCGGATCGAGCCGAGCATCTCCGTCACATCGGCCCGGATCAAGCGCTCGACTTCCAAGGCCACCGGGTCGTTCCTGGGTCGATTCCGCCTGAGGAATTGGGACCATACGCAGGTGTCCATTACCACTCTCATGGACGGCCTCGCATCCGCCTGTAATCCCAGGCGGGATCGAAGTCGATTTGACCAGCCAGTTCCAGAACCTTGAGCCGGTTTCGGCGCGTCACGAACTCGGCCAGGGCGGCGTTCACGGCTTCCTGTTTGGTTTTGAACTGCCCAAGTTTTACCGCCTGCTCGATCATCTTGTCGTCCAGTTTCAGATTCGTCGGCATGGTCGAAGCCTATTCTGACACATGAGCGTGTGTCAACACGCCCGACCGCATCCCTGGTCATGTGGAAACGGGACTGTAACCTTTACGTTCTTCCGCGTGATCTGTCTATTGACGGTCGGGATGGGTCTGACAGGCTGGCGCTCTTGGGAGCGGGCGGCCGAGGAACGATCGACCGCCGGAACGAAGAGAATGACTATGAAACGGACACGATTCTTACTGTGCACCCTGGGCCTGGTGGGTTTGACGGCCGCGGCTTCGCCGATTCCGAAAACGCAGATTGCGGCCGACGCCAAGTGGGTGCTGCATCTGGACGCCGAGCAGTTCATGCGCGGCAAGGTGGGGGCCTACCTGGTTGAGCAGGTCCTGAACCCGCGCAGCGCGGAGATGAAGACCCAGCTGAAGCAGGAACTGGGAGTTGACTGGGATTGGAGGAAGCTCCAGTCGATCACGGCTTATGGCACCGGGTATCGTCCGCAGGAGGACGACACCGGTTTACTGTTGATCCGCACGAGCATGGATGTGAAGGGGGCTTTGGCCGCCGCGATGGCCAAGAATGTCCCTCAGCTGCGGATTGAGAAGATCGAGAACGCGACGCTGCCGCTCTACCGGCTGAATGATCAAGGGTATCTGGGGTTGCCCGAGGCTGGCCTGGTGCTGGTGGGCCGACATCGGACCGCGATCGACCGTGGGATGGAGGTGTTGGGCGGGCGGGCAAAGAATATCGAGGGGGCCAAGGCCTTGCAGGAATACCCCGAGACTTCCTTTGGGTTCTTCCTGCTGGCGGTGGCGGAGGGCTTCGGTCAACAGACCGATTTGCCTGCCAGCGCCACCATCTTCAAGCAAGCGACCGGCGCCCGGTTGGTTGTGGGTGAAGAAAACGACCGGTTGCGGCTCAACTTCGATTTGAAGGCGGCGAGCACCGACGTGAGTCAGCAGATCCAGCAGGTGGCGCAAGGTTTACTGGCCCTGGCCGCCATGAACGCCAGCCAGAACCCCGACCTCCAAAAGCTGACCCAGTCGGCTGCGGTCACGAGCGCGGGCAAATGCGTGACGCTTGCCGTGGCGGTCCCGGTGGCGGATGTTATCGCCAAGATCAGCGAGAACCAGCCGGCACCTTGAGTTCAGTGCCCACCATCGTATTTCGGGCGGAGTTCCACCCTCCGCCCGAGCCGACCTCGGATTCCGAGGCGCAATGGCATGCGCGAAAGGAGTTCGAGGCGGAGCAGTTTCGCCGGGCGCAATCCGGGTGTCCAGAGGCGTTCTCGGCGCTGGTGGATGCCTATGGTCCGCGCATTCTGCGGTACCTGAGCCGCTGGACGGGAAACGACCATGACGCGGAGGACCTGACCCAGGAGACGTTTATCAAGGCTTACCGTGGATTGCGTCAGTGTGCCCATGCCCGGGCCTTGGGTGGCTGGCTTTTCACCATCGCCCGCCGCACGGCCCTGAACTTTCACCGCGCCCGCCGCAGCCGTCCTTCGAACTGCGTCGAACTCCGTCCGGATATGCGGGAGCCGGAGCGAGCCAGCGCCGGGGCGAACGCCGACGATCGGATCTGGGAACTGGCGCGCGGTCTGGCGCCCGAACATTACGAGGTGCTTTGGTTGAGTTATGCGGAGGGTCTGTCGGTGGCCGAGGTCGCGCGGGTGATGGGCTGCAGCGCGATCAACGTGCGGGTTCGGTTGCATCGGGCACGACGCCATCTGCGTCGGCGGCTGGAGCTGGACCACGGGGGGAGCGGCTCCGAAGTGTCGGGATCGGGCAGCCAAGGCAGGAAAGTCGTTTTATGAAATGGTGTCGAATCGTTAAAATCCGTTGGTTTGCCGGGACCGAGGGGTGGTGGTCTCGCGCGATGGATCGACATGCCTCCCGGTGTGCGGAATGCCGTGAGTCGCTCCAGCGGGAACGCGCCTTGATAGACGCCTTGCGTCGTTCGGCCCCGCCGGTCGCGTCCGAGCTGCCACCGTTTTTGAAAGGGCGAATCCTGGCGCAGCTTGACCAGGCCGGGACCACCACCGCGGCGGACGCGAGAAGCGTCTGGCACCGGCTGCAGCCGTGGGCTGTGGCTGGAGTTGCTTTCGCGCTCCTGGTCGGTTTTTGGCCCAGACAGGGATTGGAGGTTACTGAAAACGGTGATCCCGTGCCGCCGCCGCTGGCTGAGGGGGGGGGCGCGGATGCGGCGGCGGCGCCATGGTTGGTCGACTCCACCCGGGTGTTGCGGTGGGCGGAACTCGCGGGTCAACCGCTGCAGGGCGAGTTGGAGAATGCGGTCGATGACGGACGAAGGCTGCTTGCGGTCGCGGTATACAGCGTAGTGCCGGACGCGGCGGCCGACGTCATTCTGGCGCATGCCGACAGTTGGATGGGATCAGATCGCTGAGGTAAACCCAGGCAAAGCGCCGTCGACGCTAAAGCGTTGTCAGCGTCGGCGTAGGGTGATTAGATCCCGGCGTTTCACGGTGTGCTACGATCACACCCGTATTGATGGAAAGACGAATTCATGGGAACTCCCAATCCACAGACACGAGAAGCCATGGGCCGTTTGGCGTTGAGTTGTTCGGCGCTGGCCCGGGCGGGCCAGGTGTTGAGCATGGT
>JAHDYP010000314.1 GCA_023383055.1 Verrucomicrobiota bacterium
TAATTGAGAATGACTTCGGGATTCCTGACTACGAACCTGTCACCCTGTACCGGTCTTGGCTCGTGATGGCGTGGATAGTGATCTTCTACCCTCCATCTTCCGCCGATTGCTTTGCCTGAATTCCGTATGTCTTTTTCTGAGTTGTGGAGATGTCGCGGCGGGTGGTTTTGAAGGGGGCGGTTCCGATCTCGGAACGCGACTGTGCCCAAAGGGTCAGTCGCAGGGAGCTCGCGCGCTCGGGGGCGCTCGGACTGTTCCAGACCCCTTGACCGGGCGGACGTTGCTGCGGCTGGTCTGCGACACAGCCGCGGTCCGATGGCGCTCGCTGCTCCTACCCCTTAATTGAGAATGACTTCGGGATTCCTGACTACGAACCTGTCACCCTGTACCGGTCCCCTGGAGTGAAAGCGCCGTCGCCGCCCGCGATGCGGGCTCTGCCGGCGCACTCCAAAATGGTCGCGGGCATTCGTGAGCCGTGGACGTTGTGGAGTGCGGCGGGAAGCGATAGCGCCACGCCGCTTTGGCTTACACTGTAGGAGGCAAGTCAGCTGAAAGCGGGTTGCGGACTGGAGTGAAAGCGCCGTCGCCGCCCGCGATGCGGGCTCTGCCGGCGCACTCCAAAATGGTCGCGGGCATTCGTGAGCCGTGGGGCGTTGTGGAGTGCGGCGGGAAGCGATAGCGCCACGCCGCTTTGGCTCTTTTGGACAACGGCTTGCGATGGCGGCGAATTGCCCACTCCCATGAACCGGTCACTCTATCCACGCCGCAACTCAGACGGATCGGAGTTGCTGCCCTGTGAACCTTTCACTCGGCGGTGGATGCCGGAGATTATTCCGGGAAGCGCTCTTTTCGAGGCCACTGGTCTTTGCCGAGGCCGAGGCTATCGCAGAGTTTCCAGTAACGCGGTTCGTCCTGGAGGGTGTCCCAGGCGTAGTCGGTGCGCAGACCGCCCCAGTCGGGGAAGAACAGGTATTCCGAACGGTCCGTGTCCGCCTTTTCCAGCCAGTCCAATGCCGTCTGATTCTCGCCGAGGGCGGCATGAACCCGGGCGACGAAATAGGGTTGGACGTATGGGCGAGTGCCCTCCTGGCTGAGAAGTTCGTTCAGGACTTCGCGGGCCCGGGCGGGTTCTCCCATCCGGGCGTAGGCGAAGCCGAGTAAAGCGAGGAGCTCCTGTCGGTCAAAAATCTTTCGAGCTCTGGCGATCGCCTGGATGCCCGCGGGGTAATCGCGTTTGGCGACCAAAGAGTGGGCCAGGTAGAGATAGCCGTCAAAACCGTTGGGATATATTTCAATCGTGCGGCGAGCCGCCTGAATCGCTCCGTCATAGTCGCGATCAGCCCACCTCGAGGCGGCCATGAAAAAGCGATGATTCGCGCCGGTCGGTTCCGGGATTTCCGACGCCGACTGTTCGGCGCGGGCTTCATCAAAGTGTCCGTCAATCCGCAGATAGAAAGCCTTGATCCAATGGTGAGTCGTCCCGTTCAGTGACTGCAGTTCGCGCGAGGCAAACCGAGCGAAAGTTGGCCAGTCCCGTTCATAGAACAGCGCGAAACCGGCGCGGTGGTCTAGCGCCGTCGCGTGCGTGTCGTCCAGCCGTAAGATGGCATCCAGGCGGTGGACGATGCTGGGCCACACTTCAGCGGCCATTCGTTCCTGGGCGATGTTGCGAAGCATATAAATGTCGAGGCAATCGGCTTCCAGGTAGCGTGCATCCAGGCGCAGAGCGGGTTGGATGAGTCGCATGGCTTCGCTGCAGCCAAGCTGGCTGGCGCCCAGGGCGGTGAAAGCCGCCCAGGCTTTCCGATGATGGCCGAGTGCTTCGAGGTTGTTGGTGAGCAACTGGGAGATCTGGCGGTCCTGGTCCGGCGTGAGATTGATGTCAAACGTGCGCGCGGCCAGCATCAGGGCTTGGCGCTCGAGTTCAACGAGCTCATTGGTGCCGCCGCGGAAGGTCTCGGTCCACCGGGGCTGCCCCAGTTCGAGGTCCCACCAGCCGAGCGTCAGCGCATATTGGTCGTCCGCCAGCCGCACTTTGCCTGTCAGGGCATGGCGCATCCTGAACTCGTTGGTCACGCGCTGGAACTGTTCTGACTCCGCCAGATGCGCCCACCCGGACTTACGCGGTCCCACGGTGATGCCCTGGTTGGTGAGGAGCCCGAGCGAGTCGATGAACGCGTCGGTGATGCGCGAGCAAAGGTCCAGTGGCACGCCGTGGGTTTCGGTGGGACGCATGGGAAGGATGAAGATCGCGCGCGGGTTGAGGCCGGTTAACATCCTTTGGTTGGCGGTGTTCGCCCGCGCGTCCGGCGAATCAGTCTTTGCCCCGGCACCGGATTGCAGTCGCCACAACGCGGCCAGGGCCATCGCGCCCGCGATCCCGAGAGCCGCCGGAAGGGCGAGCTTGCGCGCGCGATCCCAGCGTCGTTGCCAGGCACGGTGACGTTTGACCGACCGACCCCGCTGCAATCGTTCGAGTTCCTCACGCAGCGCTTCGGCGCTGGCATGACGTTGCTCCGGATCATGCTGGCAGGCCTTGAGGATAATGGCGTTGAGCTCGGACAACCGCGCCTGTTCCTCGGGAGTCGCCAGGTCGGCGGGCAACTCCGGGAACTCGCGTCGGTCTTTGCCGGTGGCGATCTCGTAGAGGAGTTTGCCCAGGCTGAAGATATCGGCTTGCGCGGTGCCGGGACCTTCGGGCGGGAAGAAGCCTTCGGTGCCGACGAACGATTGGGTGGCGTCGATGCTGGTGACCAACCCGATGTCGGCGAGCTTGGGCACGCCGCCCACGAAGATGACGTTCGAGGGTTTGATATCGCGATGGACCAGGCCATGACCGTGGAGATGTTCGAGGGCGGTGGTCAGCGCCAGGGCAATATTGAGGCACTCGGCGAAGGGGAGTCGACCGCGGGTGCGGAGCAGGTGCTTGAGCGTTTTGGGGAGGTAAAGATCGGGATTTGAGATTGGGGATTGAGGATTGAGGATTGGGGATTGGAGGGCCGAGTTACTCGCCTTCGCTCCATGCTTCGGCGAGGCAAGCCACGAGGCCGGGGTTGTAAGGGGATTTGGAATCGCGGGCTCGCGGTAGCTCGCCCCTCCAGGCGTGTTGTTTTGGGAGTCCGCGTTGGCGTCGTCGGCGAGGTCCATGACGTAATAGAAGTAGCCATGGTCAGAGTTTTGGCCGACGTGATGGATGGCGACCTGGCTGGGGTGCGAGCGGGAGATGGGCTCGA
>JAHDYP010000315.1 GCA_023383055.1 Verrucomicrobiota bacterium
GACAATGGTCAGGTTGACCTTGACCATCCCCGGCCTCTTCGGATCCGAACTGATCTGCACCGCGTCGAGGATCAACGGATAACCGAGCGTACCCAGCCGATGCAGCAAACCCAGCACGCCCGGCACCGGCCCCATGCCCTCAAACTGCATCGTCGCCAATTCTCGCGCCGACGCTCGGGCCGAAGATTCACGCAACGTTGCCACCTGCACCCCGCCGCCTCGCGCCGCCTGCTGGATCGCCGCACTCGCGTTCGCCACCAGCGTGGCCCTATCTGTCGCCCGTGGATCAAACCCGAAATCCTCCTTGAGCTTCCGCGCCAGCATGACCCGGTTCTCCTGCGGAACCAATTCCGCGGCCGCCCGCCGCGCGTCAGTCAACAGCCGCGCATACTCGGCCCGCCGCGCCTCGAGGCCCCGCCACACCTGGATCCCGCAGAACAAGCCAAGATAAATACCCAGGCCCAACCCGGCGATCCGGACCGTCCGTCGTTCGCGCTCACTGAGTCTCATCATGTCTATGGTGTGTTGCCCAAAGTCTTCCATCGGCCGGCAAACCGCGCGTTGACCCCCTGCCGGTTCGCCGCCGCTGTCTGCTCCTCGAGCGCCACACTCTCGAAAAGCCCCGATTGCGCCAACTTCGACCGAAAATCCGCAACTTGCTGTGGATCCCGCAGAGTCGTGCGCATCGACAATTCTCCTCGGCGATTCAACGACAACGTCTCGATCCGCGTGCCCGGCGGCGCCGCATCCGCCAACACCACCAACACATCCATATAGGGCGCCTGGTTCGTTTTGAGATACTGTAGAAAGCCCAACTCGCCATCCACGGCCGGCAGACGATCTCGATACTCCCGCACCTCGGAAAGCCGCCGCTCGAGCCGCGGTTGCATCAACAACCCTTCCCCGTAACGCACCACGATCATCCCCACCACAGCCAACCCGCACAACGCCGCCCATCTCCACCAAACCGCCACCTTCGGCGATTCGCTGTCCCGCACAGATTCCATTTCCAACACGAACGGTGACTCTCCTCGTTCCCAGACCTTCTCAAGCCCTGCGATCGTTGCCGAGCCTCCTTTGCCGGCGTCCAACCATTCACACACCCCTCCCTCACCCAGAGCCCCCTCGATCTGTGACCTGACCTCCGGTCGACGAGCCCCCTCCCCCGTTAGATAAAGCCGCTGTCCACTCCAGCGGGCGCGGACGACGGCCGCCAACCCACTCAACTCCTCCGCGCAACCTGCCGGTTGACCTTCATTCGCGCCCGAACGCGCGCCGCCCCACCGCAGCACCCGAACCGATTTCAATACTCCCCCCTCCACGACCGCCAACTCCGCGTGCGTCCGACCAATGTCCAATAGCGCATACGAACCAACCGCTCCTGGAATCAGAAACCTCCGCGCGAACGCGCCCAACGTCATCACCGGCTGCGCACCGCACTCCCGCACCAGCTCCGCATACTCCTCGATCACCACCCTTTTCACCGCCGCCACCAGCAGCTCCTGACCGCGCCGGCCCGCTTCAGAACTGGTCGCGCCGTTCCCGAGAGTTTGATAGCCCCACGCCAATTCCTCCGGAGCCACAGGAAACTCACGCTCGATCTGCAGCCGTAACAACTTCCCGGTTTCATCCCTCGATGCCGCGGGCAGTTTTACCCGCCTTAACGACACCCCACGCGCACCCACCGCGCAGTAGACCTGCCGCCGCCCCTTGCCACGTGACTTCCCCAACAAACCCCGCAACTTTTCCGTCACCCGCTCGCGACAACCTGGTGTCAGCCGCCCACTCGCCTGGCGCTCCAACTCCACCTCGAACCCCTCCTCACCAATGCGCGCCCGCAACGATTCCTCTCCAAAATCAAGCCACCCACCCGCCGGCCGAGTCACGCCGTTTCCGTTCATAGATCGTCCTCCCGGTAAGCCAGTGTCTCGATCCTCGAAGGCCCAACCCGCACCGTCTCCAATATCCGCTTCCTCACCCCGGTCGATCCCACCTGCCCTTCGCTCAGGATTCGATACGTCTCCGACCGTGCGCTCACGCGAGGCGCCAACTGCTTGAACCGATCGCGATCCATCCCGTCCACCTTCAACAGCCAGGCAATGTTCGGGAAAAAACCGGCCGACGCCCGATAAGCCACGATCGAGCGCGCCAATTCCCGGCTCACCCCGGGCAGGCAGGCCAATACCAACTCACTGGCCGTATTGATGTTGATCGCCCCGGACAACACCGACCCCTCGCTCGTCGTCAAATCGTCCGCAATCTCCATTAACAAATCCTCACTCACCAACCGCGGGCCCGTCGGTGCCGGCGCGCCCCGTCCCGGAGCCATCACCGGCGAACCGGACGGCGCCCCCCCGGCGGCACCCGGTATTCCCGGCCCCGCGGCGGGGTTCATGGCCGGCGCATTGGCCGGTGCGACATTCGCCGCGCCGCCGGCCGTGACCTCCAGCAAATCACCCAAACTCTCGAACTGCTGCTGCCCCCGATACGCCACAATCGCCCCGGCCAACTCCGCGGATATCCCCGGCACCGCACTCAGTTCCCCCTCGTCGGCAGTCCGAAGGTTCACGCGCAATTCACCCGCCGCATTGACATCGCGCACCGCGGAGTGGACGGTCAAATGCTCCAACCATCCAGCCTCCAGTAATCCGTTGGCATTGTCCGGTGGCCACTCCGCGGCCCCATCGTTCTCGTGCGGATCCAGCAGATCGTTCTGATTCACATCTTCACCAAGCAGCAATTCGCGCGGCATCCCGCGCACCATGTTCAGCTCCCGGAGGGTCTCGAATGGCCCGTTCCGCGCCATCCGCGGTGGACGCAAGCTCGCGTAATACTCCTCTTCGGCTCCACCGTCACTCACCGCATGATCTGAATCCCGCCAGTCCCCAATCGCCGCCACCACGTCCGCCGTCATACCCTCCAATCCCATCAGTTCCGCCCCGGACGCATGGCTCACGTTCAAGCGACTCTCTTCGTCACTCACCCCATAAATCATCCCCCCGCCTTCCTCCCCTCGACCCTGCCGGAACACCCGAAACTGACCGCGTCCGAACTCGACATCCCGAAACTGATCCGCCGCGTCAAACAGCGCCCCAGTGTGGTTCCTGGCACTGTGACGGCGCTCGACGGCGTCATGGTAAAGCAGCGCCTTGGCTTTCTCG
>JAHDYP010000316.1 GCA_023383055.1 Verrucomicrobiota bacterium
CGACATCCGGAAGGTGCAACCGGAAGCCATCCTGAAAGCGATCGGTTTGAAGGCGGGTGAGCTTGATGCCATGGAGGGATCGCCGCCCTGCGCTTCGTTCAGCACTGCCGGCAAGCGCGAGAAGCACTGGGGAAAGGCGAAGAAATACTCGGACACCGTTCAGCGGGTCGATGACTTGTTCTTCGAATACGTCCGGCTGTTGCGCGGTCTTCGGCCAAAGGTGTTCGTGGCGGAGAACGTGTCCGGCCTCGTGAAGGGCGTGGCCAAGGGGTACTTCCTGGAGATCCTGGGCGCTTTGAAGGGCTGCGGCTATCGGGTCGGGTGCAAGGTCCTCGACGCGCAATGGCTCGGGGTGCCTCAGGCGCGGCAGCGAACGATCTTCATCGGTGTGCGGGAGGATGTCGGGATCAATCCCGTGTTCCCGAAGCCGTTGCCCTACCGCTACAGCCTGCGCGACGCGTTGCCGTGGATCGTGCGCGGGAAGTACGGGCCGGCATGGAAGTCGGCCGATGCGCCAAGTCCGACGGTCAGCGCCCACGGTTCCTACAACCCGGCCACCAGCCACCAGGGGCTGGAGTTGGTCGAGGTGAGGCTGACGGGCGGAACGGGGGCGGCATTCGATCACAAGGGGAAGGCCTTCGCCATCGATGAACCGTGCCCCACGATCCTGGGCACGAAGCCGAACCAGTTCGAGGTCGAAGAGCTCGATATGGGGCGGTTCGCCATCGCCAAGGAATGGGATAGGCTGAAACCGGGGGAGGCTTCGAACAAGTATTTCAACCTGGTGCGGCCGCATCCCGACCAACCGTGTCCGACCATCTGCGCCTCGCATGGGCATCCGGGGATCGCCAGCGTCACGCACCCGACCGAGCGACGGAAGCTCACGATTGCCGAACTGAAACGCATCTGCTCGTTCCCGGACGACTTTGCTTTGACCGGCACCTACTCGCAGCAGTGGGAACGGCTCGGGCGCGCCGTGCCTCCCGTAATGATGACCCACGTAGCAGAGACAATCCGCGATGAAATCCTCACGACTTGAAATTCCGAAGGAATGGACCTTCCGCAGCCAGGCCGTGGCAAAGCACTTCGACCGGCATGTGAAGGAGCAACTTCCCTGGTATGACCTCGCGACTAACGCAGTGGCTCACTTCGGCCGGCACTACATCCCGCACAACGGCGTAGTTTATGACATCGGCGCATCGACGGGGAACATCGGGCTCGCGTTGAAGAAAACCCTTGTTCAACGGGATGCCAAGTTCACCGCGATTGAAGAAAGTCGGGAGATGGCCGCACGATACAAGGGTCCCCCAAAGCTGGTGATCACCGACGCATTGTGGTTCGACTTCCAGCCTTTCGACTTTGCCGTGTGCTTTCTCGTGCTGATGTTCATGCAGATCGAAGTTCGAACAGCACTGCTGGAGTGGTTCTGCCAACTCATCAAGCCAGGAGGGGCGCTCGTTATCGTGGACAAAGTGCAAGCGCCTCCGGGGTATTTGGGCACCGCCTTCAGCCGACTGACTCTCCAGCAGAAGCTCGCAGTCGGCGCCCATCCGGAGGCGATCCTCCGAAAGGAACTCTCACTCGCCGGTTACCAGCGCCCGCTGGATCCCCGGACGTTGCCCGCCACAGCGCGGCCGTTCTTCCAGGTCGGCGAGTTCGTCGGATGGATCATCGAACAACCCGACACCTATGCCTGAACCAGGAACCATTGACGCCACTCAGTTGACCCGACTCTCGGGATTGGGCGAACGCCGTTTGCGTGAACTCACCGAGGAAGGTTGGCTGCCAGCCCCCGAGCGCGGCCGTTACGCCCTGGTCCCCGTCATCCAGGGCCTTCTGCGTTACTACCGGGAACGGGACGAAAAGCGACAGCTCCAGGACTGCTACGACAGCATCGGCGCGTGCGCTTCGGCCACCGGCATCCCGCTCACGACCATCAAACACGCCAAGCGAAAAGGTTGCGCGGCATTCCGGGGCAGCCGGGTCTATGTCGTTGCACTTCTCAAGTGGATCTTCGATTCGCCGGAACGTTCGACCGCCAACTATGACAGCGAACGCGCCCAGCATGTCTCTCTGCAGAACGCCAAGCTGAAGGTTGAACTGCGCAAGCTGCGGCGGGAAGTGATCTCGGTCGAGGAAGTCCGACGGGTGGGAGCCGAGTTGGGTGCGGCGATTCGGAAGGTCGTCACCCGGCTGCATCGGATCGCTCCTTCCGTCGTCGGGCATCCGGTCGAAGTGGTCGAGACCAGGCTGAAGGAGGAAGAGGATGAAATCCTCAAACAGCTTCACCTGCTGCACGAGAATCTTAGCCGGTGGGAGGAACCTTCGTGATCGCACTGGACCCGTGGCGGGCCTCCACCGTATCGAGTCTCGCCAATGGGCGAAATTACGGTCAGTCGACACAAACGCAGCCGCTTCTGGGCGGTGCGGTCGGCCGACGGATCGCTCATCTGCGTTTGTGTCTACAAACGCGGCGCCTTGGAGGTGGCGAGGCGTCTCGAAGTCGGTACTCTCCCTTGCCTTCGGGACGCCTCGACCTTGCGGGAAACACCGCCCCCGTCCGACGGGCCGTGGAGTTAGTCGCGGGGACCGCTCAAGAATCCCTTGGACAATTTCACCCTCTCACCCGAGCGCTCCTCTCGTTCGGTGTAAACCACAAACAGAACGGAGAACAGTATGAAGAACAACACGGAAACCAAGAAGACCCCGAAGGCGAAAGCCACGAAGATCGAAGCGGCACCCAAGGCTGCCAAGGTGCAGAAAAAGGCGAAGGAACCCACCGACCGACTGCCCTCGAACCTCGACGAGCTGAAGGCCGGGAAGGCCGGACTCGCCACCTACCTCTTCCTGTCCGGCAAGGGCAAGGACGAGATCGCTGGCGAGTTGAAGTCCGCGTTCAAGCTCTCGGACACTCAGGCGGCAAAAATCACCCGCCGGGTCCTGGGTCGGGCGCGGTTCTTCCAGCGGGCGCTGTCGCTCGTGACGGCCAAGTAGCCCCCCGAGATCCCGTCAACGCCCCTCGATCAGACTTCGAGGGGCTTTTTCGTGTCGACCCGGGCGCGAGAACCGCCGTACGCAGGGGCGCAGGATAATCCGCTTAGCCACCAATCGACGGCGTTCCTTTCGACTTCCCGTTCTTGCTTGCTAGGACTTCCTGCA
>JAHDYP010000317.1 GCA_023383055.1 Verrucomicrobiota bacterium
AATACGACAGGCTCGGCCAGGTGATTTCGGGCAAGAAGTATTGGAGCGATTGGACTCCGGTCCCCGGCCAGCAGTTCGAATACGGCTTCGATGACATCGGTAACCGGACCTCGACGAAGGCCGGGGGCGACAGTGCCGGGAGCGGCCTGCGCTGGGCGGGCTACACGAACAACGCGCTCAACCAATTGACCAGCCGCGGCGTGCCGGGAGCGGTGGATGTGCTCGGGTTGGCGAATGCCGGAGCCACGGTCAGTGTGAACAGTTCACCGGCCGATTATCGGCGGGGAGAGTATTTCCAGGAGTTGGTGAGTGTGAGCAACGGCGGGGGGCCGGTCTGGCAGGCGGTGAGCGTCACGACTTCGAGCGGGGGCGCGACCTCGGGCAACGTGTTCGTGCCGCAGACACCCGAGGCTTTCGGCCATGACCTGGACGGGAACGTCACCAGCGACGGGCGGTGGAATTATACCTGGGATGCCGAGAACCGGTTGATCCGGCTGGTGGCGCGGACGGGGGTGGGCCCGCAGCAGCGGCTGGATTTTGCGTATGACGCCCAGGGTCGGCGGATCGGGAAGAAGGTGTGGCCGAACACGGGCGGGACGGGAACACCGGTGCTGGACCGACGCTTCCTGTATGACGGCTGGAACCTGGTGGCGGAGTTGAACGCGACAAACAATGCGGTGATCCGGTCGTATGTGTGGGGTCTGGATCTCAGCGGGTCCGAGCAGGGCGCTGGGGGCGTGGGCGGATTGCTGGTGGTGAAGCCGACGGGCGCGAACGCGTTGTTCCCGGCGTATGACGGCAACGGGAACGTGATGGGGATGATTGACGGCACGACCGGGACGGTGACGGCGCAGTATGAATACGGCCCGTTCGGCGAGCCGACCCGCATCAGTGGCGCCTCCGCGGCTTCGAACCCGTTCCGCTTCTCGACCAAATACACCGATGACGAGACCGATCTGGTGTATTACGGGTATCGGTATTACGTGCCGGGCACGGGGAGATGGACAAATAGGGATCCTATTGGGGAACGCGGGGGGCTGAATGCCTACGGCATGACACGTAACGACCTTTTGCGCTTCGTGGATCGATTTGGGCTGATGACGGATGACTACGTTATCGGATCCCATTACCCCGCGCTGGAATTCCACGCGATTGGAGAAGCTTACCGGGATCCTTGGTATGCAAATCTCTGGACCGCGTGGGACTCGGGTCACACGAAGTCAACCAGCGCGTGGTACCGCTCTTGGGTCAGATGGCTTGGATTGAATACTGGCGGGATCTGCAATTCGGGTAAGGCACCAAAGAACTCATCGTACGTGCACTCATACGTTGTCAACCACACTTTGTGCTGCTTGAAACTGCGAGCGACATGCCATTATACGTTCAAGGCCAGCATTTCCATCGGTGGCGACATGCTTGCCAAGGAACCTATTGTCTTGGCCGGCAAGGTGCTCGATTCGAATGTTGAATTTGTGGCTTACGCACATCCGCAGCACGATCGGACGAGCGTGTACGCTGCTGATCATGCGACCTTCTCGGAGCGCTTCGACTTGCCAGCAGGTGCCAGGCGTGATCTGTACAATTTGCACAGCCGTATCGCATTCACCCCGAGAAACGATGCCACTGGTGAGGAGTTTCGAGCGGAGTTCAGTGAGAGCCTCGAGGCGAGTTGTATGGTCAAAATCGTCGGCGGCTGCTCCAAGACGAAATGAACACGACGTCGCTCAAACACAAGTGTCTGACCGCAGTCGTGGTGGCCGGGGTGGTTTGCCTGGTTGCGGTGATCGGTCTACTGGTCGAGCGCTGGAGATACCCGTATGGACGAAGGGCAGCTTGTTTGCCGATGATGACCATGGGGCTTACCCGCTATGCTGCGGAACATGATGGGTGGCTACCGAAAGGCGGAATCACGCCGCTGGCTTCACTGCAGCAGTTGTATCCAAGGTACGTGGAGTATGCCGGCCATTTTGCGGGTTTGACTGGGGATATCGATCTGACTCGCGATGTGCTGGTTCGTGGCGGGACGCTCACTTCGAATCTATCCAGTTGGTGCTACATTCCGGGATTTCATGAGGACGAGGATCCACCAGTCGCGGTGCTTTGGGATCGAGTCGATGGTCTGAGGTGGAACGCGATGCGTGCTGCACGCGGAAGTCAAGCGGTCGGCTTCTCGGATGGATCGCAGCGGCAAGTGTCGGCGGAGGAGTGGCCGGTTGTGCTGAAGAGCAGCCTTGAGGCGCGAGCAAGGCGCGACAGTGAAGTGATCAGTATCGGATTGTCGACATCCCTCAGCGATGAACCCTGAAAGACGGTCAGAGATGACTAATGCCGCGTTCTGTAGTTATCAGCAGACTCCGGACGGCACAGGGGGCAGATCTTGCATTCGCCATCTGGAGGTTGGCGTGCGCGGCGGCGGACAGTGACGCAGGGATCGATGGTGACGACGTTCCACCAAAACGACGCCAACCAATTGACGGGCGAGAGCTACGGCGGCGGCGCCCTGGGCGGCCTGGCCCTGACGAATCTTTACGGCTCGACGCTGCGCCGGACTGATCTGGCGCTCAAGAACAGCGGCGGCAGCACGCTGGCCTCGGCGGTCTTTGGCTATGACAACGCCGGACGCCTGAGCACCGTCAGCGACGGCACCTTCAACGCCACCTACTCGTACCTTGCGAACTCAGCCCTGATCGGCCAGATTCTGTTCAAGACAAACACCACCACCCGGATGACCGTGACCCGGCAATACGATCTCCTGAACCGGTTGAGCGCGATCAACTCGTCGCCGTCCGCGAGTGGGCAGTTGCCGTTGGGCTTCGACTACCAATACAACGACGCCAATCAGCGGGTGCGCGTGACCCTGCACGACGGCAGCTTCTGGGTTTACGAATACGACAGGCTCGGCCAGGTGATTTCGGGCAAGAAGTATTGGAGCGATTGGACTCCGGTCCCCGGCCAGCAGTTCGAATACGGCTTCGATGACATCGGTAACCGGACCTCGACGAAGGCCGGGGGCGACAGTGCCGGGAGCGGCCTGCGCTGGGCGGGCTACACGAACAACGCGCTCAACCAATTGACCAGCCGCGGCGTGCCGGGAGCGGTGGATGTGCTCGGGTTGGCGAATGCCGGAGCCACGGTCAGTGTGAACAGTTCACCG
>JAHDYP010000318.1 GCA_023383055.1 Verrucomicrobiota bacterium
CGAAATACATAATGGCAATCGCAATATGCTGCATTACTTATGACGCTCTGTATAGTTACGAAACTGAACCTGTTGGTGAACGGCCGGCGCTATTCGAGTGTGCCCGCGCCGTAGGGTGAACAGCGTTTGGGCCATGCACCGAGGAAGCGAGCAACAGTTGCCCCTCGTGAACCCTACCCGGACGCCCGTGCCACCCCGATGCTCGACGAGGACAAGGTCTATCTGCTCGGGCATGCGTTATCCGTGTTTACTGGGAAGGGCAGGAACGTGCCGTCGGGTAAAACGCCTTTGTCTCTGGCCCGGTCGCCGCCTGCTCCGGGCGGGCCGCCGCAACTCCGGCCCCCCCGGAGAACGCCGTGTCTGTCTGCTTGCCGCCTCCGCCCCGTTTCAGCTACCGTCTGACCCATGAAAGCGCTCCTTTAGGCCGGTCCCTGCGGGCGTGCGCCCGCGCCGCTCGAAAAGCGATTTCTTATCAGTTGAAGTGCGATCGACAATCGGCCTTGTACCCTGGAGATACTCATCGTGCGAATTTCTTATTCCATTTGGCTCTTGGTCCTCTTCTCGGTGACGCTCGGCACGGCTGGCGGTGGCACCCGCGTGGCGGAATTGCAGGCAACGGCCCCCTCGGCGGCGGAGTCATTCCTCACCGCGTTTACGTTCGCGGAAATGTCGGACGGCGTGCAGATCGCGCTGGCGATTGGGTTCCCGCGTGGTGTCGAGCGCGATACCATGCAGCCGATCTGGCCGGCGATGTTCGAGATGATGGGGTATCCCGATTCCACCGTGCCCCGCTCGCCGCGCGATTTCGGCGATCGATACGTCACCGTGCGTGCTTCGATCCGCGGCGCCGGCGCGTCTGGCGGGGAAGTTCGCGCGATCAGCGAGCGAACCGGCTGGGACGGACATGAGATCATCGAGAACTGGATCGTGAAGCAGCCCTGGTCCAACGGCAAGGTCGCGCTGCACGGTCACTCCTGGGGCGGCCTGACCGGGCTCATGATCGCCGCCACCGACCCAAAGCATTTGACAGCCGTCGCGGTATCCGGCCTGTTCGACGATGTCTATCGTGACATCGGTCGCGTGGGGGGTGTCCGCAACTGCGGCTTCCCGGTGAATTGGCTGATCAACCTGTACACGCCGACCGGCCCGTTCGAGTCCGGCGAGGCGGCGATCCAGGCCCGCGGTATGACGCGAGCGGAATACGACGCCATCGTGGCCGGTCGTCCGCCGTGGGATCTGACGGGAGGACTGCTATGGCACGCGCTTCACAGCGAGGAGGATACCGCCCAGTTCGCCGCGGCGTCGCCCGGAGCGTTCGCCGCCGGCGTGCGCGCCCCGATTCACCTGATGCACGCTTATCAGGACGAACAGACGGGACCCAGCGGGGCATGGATCTGGCACTACCTGCCGGACGACATTCCCAAGCGACTTGTCCTTTCGAACGGCGATCATGGCGACGTGCGGCGGTTCCAGCGCGAGCGCCTGGAGTGGCTCAACTTCTGGACACTCGGCGAGGGCAACACGCCCCGCACGGACTTTACGGACCGAGCACGCCGCGTGCAGGTTTACTTCGAAACACCCGCGAATTCGGACGCGGTGAACGAGCCGTTGGTATCGGCCGACTTTCCGCTCCCGAAAACCGACTGGGCGCGCTACTATCTGCGGGAAGATCATCAGCTCTCGGTCGCAAGCCCTGCCTCGGAGTCCGCGCCGTCAGGCGACTCGTTCCGCGTAGCCGTCGCTCAGGGCGATCAGGTCGATGGAGTGCATTACCTGCTCGATTTTGGCGAGAGTGCAGCCATTTGTGGGCCGATCTGCGCCAGCCTTTGGATTCACTGTACCACCGTCGACACCGACCTGTTCGTCATGGTGGCGGACGTCGCTCCCGACGGCACGATTCAGCTGCTGCAGCGCGGATTGCTGCGGGCCTCCCATCGCACGCTCGATCAGGAGAAATCCATGTGGATTTCCCGAGACGATCAATCGATCCTGGTCCGACCGCGACACACGCATCGCGGACTTCAACCCGTGGTTCCTGGCGAGCCGTTTCGCATGGACGTCGAGGTGTTCCCCGTGGGACATGTGTTTCGTGCAGGGCATCGGCTTGGATTGTGGATCGGTCAGCCGCCGCAGAACGATCCCGTCACCCGCCACAGTGACGGTCAACCGGCCTACCAATACGACACGGCCATGCCGCCGGCAACGGTCACGGTCCTGCGTGATCGCGATCATGCATCGAGCATTCTCATCCCGCGTCTGCCTCGGCTGCCGCCGTTGCGCCGCACACCGCTCGCGCCGGGCGGCCAGGCCGGCGTCCACGTGTGGACCGCGCCGGGAAAAGGAGGTTGAGAGCGATCGCGAATGAACGCTCCGACGCGGCGGTTGGATCGGTTTACGGCACCAACAACTCCTCACGGCACTTGGGGTAGCGGACGTGGGCGCACCCGTTCGCCGATTTCATCGCGATGCCACCGTCGCCGTCGCGGACTTCAATGGCGACGGGCGTTCGGACGTGGCTCTGGCGCCGAGCGAACTGGCGGGGCAGCGCCACCGACTTTCCTGGTTCGAAGCCCCCGCGAATCCGCGCACGCCATCCTGGCGGGAGCATCGACTGATCGATCCCATCGAAGCGGTGATCCACTCCCGGGCCGCGGCGGACTTCGACCGCGACGGCCAGATGGATATCGCCTTTGCCGAAAGGCATCAGGGCGCCGATCCGGACGATGTGGGTGTCTTGCTGAACCGCGGCCAGGCACACCCGTGGGAGAACGCCGTTGTGAGCACGACCGGCTCCCACGGACTGCAACTGCTGGATGTCGACGGGAACGGCGCGCCCGACCTGTTCGGCGCGAACTGGTCCGGACCGCGGCAGAACGTACAGTTGTGGCACAACCTCGCCGGTTCGCCGGGGCGGGCTTCGGCGGGCGGGGTCACGCCGGTTGGAGCGGCGCAAAAGGTGCCACGCGCCGAGTTCATCGCGTGGCCGCTCAAAGTGAGCCGGGACGGCCGGTATCTGGTGGACCAAGACGAGCAACCATTCCTCCTCGTCGGCGATTCGCCCTGGTCGTTGATCGTCGTCCCAAACGGGGTCACCCATTATTATCGGCTACTTTCTCCCCTGCCGCCATTGATACAGCCGCGTGTT
>JAHDYP010000319.1:0-306 GCA_023383055.1 Verrucomicrobiota bacterium
GAGCGCGCAGCCCGTGCGCTGAACCAGCCCCGTCACAATTCCCTGCAGGACACTGTCCGTTCTGCGCGACTCTGCCACTGCCAGCGAGATCGACTGCAGCAGTTCCAGGTAATGGGCACGCCAGTCGCTTTCCGGCGTCTGGGGTTTCACTGGTTCAGACACTCAAGGTCCCCTCCCTTACCAACGAGTTTTCGAGAGAGGCCAAACGGAAAATCATCCTGGTAACGACTTCTCGTAGCCGCTTGCTGCCGCGAATGGTCATCAATTGTCTTTTCTTTTCAAATGCTTAGCCGATCTGCTCGCAAT
>JAHDYP010000319.1:316-1507 GCA_023383055.1 Verrucomicrobiota bacterium
AAGAGCCGCGCCGGAAGCGCTGAGCTGTGCTTCAACCATCCCACCAAGGAGAACCAATGATAACCAAATTCTGGAGAGGGGCCGCACTCGCCGCTGCACTCACGTTCGCTGCCAGTGCCGCCGACATGGGCGCCGCGCGTACAGACCACAAGACCAAACAGGTCGGTGAGGTCAAGATCTTCTACCGGGAGGCCGGTTCGCCCGCGCGGCCCACCATTGTGCTGTTGCACGGCTACCCGTCCTCTTCCCACATGTTCCGCAATCTCATTCCCATACTCGCCGCGCGCTATCACGTGGTCGCTCCGGACCTCCCCGGCTTCGGCTATAGCGACCAGCCCGCTGTCGACAAGTTCGACTACACCTTCGCCCGCCTCACCGACCTTATGGACGACTTTCTCAGCGGCATCGGCGTGGAAAAATACAGCCTCTACGCCTTCGACTACGGTGCCCCCATCAGCTTTCGTCTCTTCGTCAAGCACCCGGAAAGGGTCCAGGCGATCATCTCCCAAAACGGCAACGCCTACGAGGCGGGGCTCAGTCCTTTCTGGGCCGAATATCTCGTGCCCTATTGGAACGAGAGAAATCCGGAGACGGAGAAGAAAGCTCGTGAGCTGCTTACGCTCGGGATTACAAAGTTCCAGTACAGCAAGGGCTTCAGAAATCCTGACAACGTCAGCCCCGACACCTACACTCTCGATCAGATGAACCTGGACCGTCCCGGCAACCAGGATATTCAGCTCGCCCTCTTTTACGACTACCGGACCAACGTGAAGCAGTACCCGCAGTGGCACGAAGCGCTGCGCAAGGTGAAGCCCCCCGTGCTGGCCGTTTGGGGCAAGAACGATCCGATCTTCAGTCCGCCGGGAGCCGAGGCTTTCAAAAAAGATCTCCCCGCGGCGGAAATTCGTCTTCTCGATACCGGCCACTTCGCCCTCGAAGAAGATCTCGATCCCATCGCCAACTACATCCTGGCCTTCCTGGCCAAGCACGTCCGCTAAGGAAACCGTCAAGGAGAAAACTATGCAACGCATCTCAGCGATCGACCCCGCCAGTGCCACCGGCACAGGCAAAGACCTTCTGGATGGCGTTCAGGCCAAACTCGGCATGACGCCCAACCTCATGAAGACCCTGGCCACCGCGCCCGCCGCGCTCGAAGCCTACCTGCACATGAGCGCCGCGCTCGGGAAAGGC
>JAHDYP010000319.1:1517-3097 GCA_023383055.1 Verrucomicrobiota bacterium
GCAGCCTCGACGCGAAGTTCCGCGAACAGATCGCGCTGACCGTGGCGCAGGCCAACTTCTGCGAATACTGCCTCTCGGCTCATTCGGCCATCGGCAAGATGGTGGGTCTCAAGCCCGACGAGATTATTGCCAGCCGCGAGGGGCGTGCTCAGGACAGCAAGCGCCACGCGGGTCTCCAATTCGCCCAAACCTTGGTCTTGAAGCGCGGAGATGTCTCCGACCAGACACTCGCCGATGTCAAGGCCGCCGGCTACACTGACGCCGAAACCACGGAGATCGTTGCCAACGTCGCCATCAACATCTTCACCAACTACTTCAACCACGTCGCCCGCACCGACGTCGACTTTCCCATCGTTGGCGTAAACCTTCAGTCCACTGGTCACGGCCAGTAGGGCAATTCAACCACACCATCAGGAGACAAATCATGACTACACCGCACGCACTCAGTGACGAACTGGCGGCCCTCGACGCGATGGCCGTTAAACCCACCAGCTTGTCGATGCCCATCCGGCTCACCTATCTGGGCGGACCCACCTACCTGCTGGAAGTCGGGCAGTTCCGCCTCGTTACCGACCCCGGCTTCGATCCTCAAGGATCCGAGAAGAGCGAAGGTCCCGGCCACCTGCTCACCAAGGTGATGGACGCGCCCATTCCCGTCGACAAACTTGGCCCCATCGACGCCGTCCTGCTCAGCCACGCACAACACCTCGACAACCTCGACAACGAAGGCCGCCGTTTGTTGGCCTTGGTCGGGACCACCATCACCACGCCCGACAGCGCAAAGATGAACCTCCCCGGCAAGAACGTTCAGGGGCTCGCGCAATGGCAAAGCACGGAACTGACGAATGCGGCCGGCGAGCGGCTGAAGATCACCGCCACGCCCGCCGTCCACACCAGTAACCCCGCTTTGCGCGAGGCCGTCGGCGAGGTCACCGGCTTCATGCTGGAGTGGCAGGGCCAGCAGGCCGGTGCGTTCTATATCTCCGGCGACACGGTCTGGATCGACGAGATTCTGGAGATCGGCAAACGCTTCCAGGTGTCCTCCGGCATTCTTCACCTCGGCGCGGCGAACGTTCCGGCGGTGGGCGACAACTACCTCACCATGAGTTCCGCCGAAGGCGCACGTGTGGCCAAAGCCCTCAATATGAAGAGCGTCTACCCCGCCCATTTCGAAGGCTGGCGCCACTTCACCCAAGGCAGTTGGTCAATCGCTCGCGAGTTCGAGAATGCCGGCTTGTCGGAAGCGCTCGTGCTGTTGCGGCCGGGCGAAGCGCGCAACGTGGCGGTCTAAGGCCGGATCTATGGCACAACTAGCGCTCGGGCTCATGGCCGAAACCGTGCAGGCGTCCTTTCGCCGGCTTGAGCCCGCGCGCTATCCGATTCTTCATCACATGACTCGCGACGAAATTTACGGCAACGGAGGCTGGATGGCTCCGGGCGGTCTCCTTCTGGCGAGCATCCTGGCGGAGCAACTCTGCCTCCGCCCAGGTCACCGCGTTCTCGATCTCGGATGTGGGCATGGGCAGTCGTCCCTGTTCCTGGCCTCCCGCTACGGCGTCAGCGTCGTTTCGCTGGATCTC
>JAHDYP010000320.1 GCA_023383055.1 Verrucomicrobiota bacterium
AACATCAACTCGCCGCCGCAATTGTGCAGGGTGCGAGGGATCAGAGTATCCCACTCGATGCGGTGAACGATTTTCGTTCGGTGACAGCGGGCGGTGTCGTTGGCACCGTCGCCGGCCGTGCGGTGATGGTCGGCAAACCGGATTTCCTGCGAAACGAAAGAATTGCGGGTCTGGAGTTGCTGGAAACATCAGCGACGAAACTTCAAACAGAAGGCAAGACCGCAATGTTTGTCGCCATCGATGGTGAGCCCGCCGGGATTCTCACCGTCGCCGACCCGATCAAATCCAACACCGCCGAAGCCATCAAGGAACTTCACGCGCTCGGATTGAGACTCGTCATGCTCACCGGCGACAACCGTCTCACCGCGGCTGCGGAGAGTGAAACTGTGAAACACATTTCACAATATGAGAACCAGTCCCTTCCGCCCGATTGGACCCGGATGGGGTAAACACCCCATACTGCCGCACCGATTTCCAGCATACTATGGGTTCGGTTGGTGTTGCACGCATTGACCCTCGTGAGTGCGTTGGTTGAACCACGTCATCCCCAACCCCGAACTAATCCCAAAACGTTATGGCCCTCATTTTTGAACGAATTCATACCGATGGCATCGCCGAGCTTTCTTATCTGGTCGGTGATGACTCCGCGGGCGTCGCTGCGGTCATCGATCCCCGTGCGGACGTGGATTGCTACCTCGAGCTCGCCCGCGCGAAGCAGGTTTCGATCACGCACATTTTTGAGACGCACATCCATGCCGACCTCGTCAGCGGGGCGCGCGAACTATGCGCGCGGGTCGAAACGGCGAATATCTTCGTCAGTCACGAAGGCGGGGCGCGCTACGACTTTGACCACGAGCAAATCCATGACGGAGACACTTTCAAGCTCGGCGCCGTCCTGATCACGGTGCGGCACACGCCCGGTCACACGCCGGAACACGTCGCCTATCTGGTCGCGGAGAAGGAGCATCCGGACGCGCCCTGGGGTGTGCTTACCGGGGATTCGCTGTTTGTCAGTTCGGCCGGGCGACCCGATCTGCTCGGTAGCGCCCAGGCGAAGAAGCTGGCGGGACAACTATTTCGCACCTTGCGGGAGTTTTACCTGAACCTGGACGATGGGGTCATTGTCTATCCAGGGCATGGCGCCGGTTCGCCGTGCGGAGCCGACATCGGCGACCGGCTCAGCAGCACCATGGGCCATGAGCGGCGCTTTAACGCGTTTCTGCAATTCGACGAGGTCAAACGCTTCACCGACTACGCGCTCTCCACCGCGCCGCCCACGCCCACTTACTATCCCCGGATGAAAAAGGTAAACGCGAAAGGCCCGGAGATCCTCGGCAACCTCCCCAAGGTGCGCGGGCTGCCCCCGAAATTGTTCATGGAGGCAATCAAGCGCAAGGACAACGTGCTGATTGACACCCGCATGATGCTGGCCTTTGGCGGCGGGCATATCAAAGGAGCGCTCAGTATCGGCGGCAAGCCGATGCTCTCGATTTGGGCCGGCTGGCTGCTGGATCCCAAGAAACCGCTCCTGCTGGTCCTGGAGTCCGACGAGAAGCTCGAGGACATCGTCCGCTATTTTGTCCGCACCGGTTACACCCGGTTCGCCGGCTACCTGGTCGGCGGAATGACGGCGTGGAACAACGCCGGGCTGCCGCTGGAATCGGTCGGGCAGATGACGGTGCATGAAATCAAACGCGCAGGCAAGCGGCTGCAACTGCTCGACGTGCGCGCACCGGATGAATGGAAGAGCGGTCACATCCCGAATGCCCGCCATCTCTTTCTGGGCGAACTGCGCGAGCGCCTCGGCACACTGGACCGGACCAAACCGACGGCGGTGTATTGCGACAGCGGCTATCGCGCGAGTATCGCGACGAGTATTCTCCAACAGGCAGGGTTCGGCTGCGTCTGCAATATCCCCGGAAGTTGGCAAGCCTGGGAAAAGGCGGGCTTCCCGGTTGAAGGAGACCGGAAAAAGGAGACGAAGTGAGGAAACCAATCAAGTGCGTCGGTCTCCTGGGTGGTCTCGTCCTGTGGCCCCTGTCGGCTGCGGTCGCGTCGGAACCGGGCGTGAACGCGCTCCATTATCCCGGGCCCGCCTGGTCACCCTATGTGGTGGGGGCGGGCATTGGGGTGCTTTCGTGGCTGACCTTTTATTTTTCTGACAAACCGATCGGCGCCTCCTCGTTCTACGCGCACATCGCGGGCTTCCTCGGCAAGCTTATCGCGCCCCGCCACACGCAATCGCTCGCCTATTTCAAGGACAAGCCGCCGCGCGTGAATTGGGGATTCGTCTTCGTGGTGGCCATCATTGTGGGCGGTGCGATTGCCGCGCTGACGGGTGGCGAGTTTGCCAATGAGTGGTTGCCGCCCATGTGGGAGGCACGTTTCGGCGACAGCATTGCCCTGCGCGCGGCGATCGGATTTGGCGGCGGCCTGCTCATGGCCTTTGGCGCACGGCTGGCGGGAGGTTGCACCAGCGGCCACGGCATCAGCGGCACCCTGCAACTCAACCCCGCTTCCTGGATCGCCGTGATCTGTCTTTTCATGGGTGGTATCGCGGTGGCGATTCCGCTCTTTACCCTGTGAGGAACCATGAGTGATCCCGGCAAAGCGGTTAAACAATCCACAGAAAAGCCCGCGCCGCCGGTGGCTGCGGCGCCCAAGTTAATGGCCGGCGTGCTCTTCGGTCTGGCGTTTGGCTTCCTCTTGCAGAAAGGCGGCGTGGGAAAATTCAACGTGCTCATCGGCCAACTGCTGCTCCAGGACTTCACGGTCGCGAAAATCATGCTCACCGCGATCGTGGTGGGCATGATCGGCGTCCTCACGCTGCATCACTTCGGCAAGGTGAACCTGCACCTCAAGCCCACGCGAATCGGGGCCAACGTCGTCGGCGGGCTGCTGTTCGGCGCCGGGTTTGCCCTGCTGGGCTATTGTCCCGGCACGGTTGCCGCCGCGCTGGGACAAGGAAGCTGGGACGCGCTCTTCGGCATGGCGGGATTGGTCGCCGGCT
>JAHDYP010000321.1 GCA_023383055.1 Verrucomicrobiota bacterium
CGGGCTGGTGCTGACGCTGCCGGTGTTCGTGCTGGAGATGGGCGGCCACCTTCTCGGTCTGGACCACCTCATCAGCCAGCGGACGTCGAACTGGATCCAGATGCTGCTGGCGACGCCTGTGGTGCTGTGGGCCGGTTGGCCGTTCTTCTTGCGCGGTTGGCGTTCGTTGTGGAACCGGAGCCTGAACATGTTTACGTTGATCGCCATCGGCGTGGGTGCGGCCTATGTCTTCAGCGCGGTCGCAATGTTCTTCCCGCAAGTGTTTCCGCCGGGAAGCGGTCATGGTGGTCTGCCGGCGATTTACTTTGAAGCGGCGGCCGTCATCACCGTGCTGGTGTTGCTCGGGCAGGTGCTCGAACTTCGCGCCCGCCAACGCACCAGCGGGGCTATCAAAGCCTTGCTCGGTCTGGCGCCAAAAACCGCACGCCGGGTTACGCCTACAGGTGACGAGGAGGTCTCGTTGGATGCTGTGCAACCGGGCGACGAACTGCGCGTGCGCCCCGGCGAGAAGATTCCGGTGGATGGCGAAGTTGTGGAAGGTCGCACGGCGGTGGATGAATCCATGCTCACCGGCGAACCGCTGCCAGTGGAGAAGCCGGTCGGGGCCAAAGTTTCTGGTGGCACGGTGAACACCACCGGCGGAATGATCATGCGGGCCGAACGCGTCGGCAGCGAAACATTGCTGGCCCAGATCGTGAATCTGGTGGCGCAGGCGCAGCGAAGTCGCGCACCGATTCAAGCTCTGGCCGACAAGGTCGCGGCGTGGTTCGTGCCCACCGTAATCGGAGTTTCCGCGCTCACATTTGCCGCGTGGATGATTTGGGGACCAGAACCTCGCCTCGCCTACGCGATTACCAACGCCGTGGCGGTTCTCATCATTGCGTGTCCCTGCGCGCTCGGGTTGGCTACGCCGATGAGTGTGATGGTCGGCATTGGCCGCGGCGCCCAAATCGGAGTGCTCATTCGCAACGCCGAAGCCATTGAGAAACTGGCTCAGCTTGATACGCTGGCGGTGGACAAAACGGGCACGCTCACCGAAGGCAAACCGAAGCTCGTGCAAATTGTGCCGGTAAATGGATTCTCCGATACGGATCTTCTTCGACTCGCTGCTTCATTGGAGCAGAGCAGTGAACATCCGCTGGCTCACGCAGTCGTGATGGCCGCTCGCGAACGACAGCTTTCGCTTGAAAGTGCTGTTGATTTTCAATCCACCACCGCCGGCGGCGTGACTGGTACCATCGGCGGACGGATGGTGGCGGTTGGAAAGGCGGATTTCCTGCGCGAAAGCGGAGTGAGTGACACCAGTGCGCTTGAATCATTGGCCGCCCCACATCAAGCCGAAGGAGCCACCGCGATTCTGGTCGCTATCGCAGGCCGCCCGGCGGGAGTCCTGACAATCGCCGATCCCGTGAAAGCCACGACGCCGGAAGCGCTGACGGAATTGCGTAAGCTCGGCGTGCAGGTGCTCATGCTCACCGGCGATAATCCGCGCACGGCCGAAGCCGTTGCCCGCAAGCTCGGCATTCAAGACTTTAAGGCTGGCGTCACGCCGCACGACAAACACGAGAAGGTAAAAGCCCTCAAAGCGGCGGGCCGGATTGTCGGCATGGCGGGCGACGGCATCAATGACGCCCCCGCACTCGCGGCGGCGGACGTCGGAATCGCCATGGGCACTGGGACGGACATTGCCATGGAAAGCGCCGGCGTCACGCTGGTGAAGGGTGATCTCATGGGCATCGTTCGAGCGATCCGGTTGGGCCGAGCCATGATGCGAAATATCCGCCAGAACCTGGTGTTCGCCTTCGGCTACAATGCGCTCGGAATTCCAATTGCGGCGGGCGTGCTCTATCCATTCTTCGGCGCGCTGCTGAGTCCCATCATCGCCGGCGCAGCCATGAGCTTGAGTTCTGTGTCCGTGATTGCCAATGCGCTGCGACTCCGACGTCAAACACTCTGATGAGGCCCGCACGGAAGTTCGCCCTTCGCCATCGACAACCCGTGACATGTCCGGCGCAAATGTGAAAGGCTGCCCACCATGAATCCGTCGCATCGACGATTCCGGCTCTCCGAACGGCTGTTGCGCCATCATCTCCCGGTGGCTGGCGCTTCCTCGGTGCTAACCGCCGCCATCGCCAGCGTAATCCAGTCCGATCACGCACCCTACCGGTGGAGCATGGCGACCGCTTACGTGTCGCTCGCCCTGCTCGTGGCCACCCTGGCCACCGGACCGATCAACCTGCTCCGCTGTCAGCCGAATCCGGTGTCGACGGACCTTCGACGTGATCTGGGCATTTGGGCGTTCATTCTGGGGCTCGCACACACCGTCATCGGACTACAAGTGCACATGAAGAGCATATGGCTTTATTTCTTCCGTGCGATCACTTCAACCGTGCTGAAGCAACAACTGCGGCCGCGCATTTCGCCAGCTTCAAGTTTGACCAGCCGGTAGAAGCGCTTCCCCTTCAACTCGCTTGTCGTCAATTTCCAGAGCCCACCCGTAAACTTCGGCGGTCCTGTAACCAGATCCCAGGAGCCCGCCGCCGTGTCCCCGCATGAGCCGGGGCAATCGCCTGACGCGCAACATCACCACGCCGCCGACGTCCATCAGCACGCCACAGCTCACCACCACGACGGAAAAGAGCCGCAGGGTCACTGCGGCCAGCACGGCTGCGAAGACAAGCGTTGTTGTTCAACCATTCAGGCGTTCGTGCAAACGCCGCCTGCCGTAATCATCCCCAAGTCGATTTCGCAGCCGGTGCCTATCAATTCCCTGTTGTGCGCGGCGCGTGAACACACGCTCGCCCCTCTTCTACCCAACGCACACTCCGCGCCCTGCGCGAACAGGGCCTGGTCTGCGCCATCGTCGAGAAGTGGAACCCGTACGGCGGTCCCCACGGCATCCGCCAGG
>JAHDYP010000322.1 GCA_023383055.1 Verrucomicrobiota bacterium
GGGGGCTGTTCCCGTCGCTTTCCCCACGTCCCGATTTCATGTCGCATATGCGACATGAAATCGGGACGTGGGGGAGTGGACCTTTTGCATGCACGAATCCTCTCCCAGGCAGCGGAGTTCCTGAATCCAGGAGCAACCCCGGTTCACCGCCGAACCAGCGAGGTGGGGTCCTGCATTACGGGTCGGCATTCGTGTTCCGACCTGAATTCAGGTGGGGCCGCGAGTTGTCCCTTCCGATTGCCTATGCCCGCGGCGATCAAACTCTGACGCTATTCCGCAAGGCTCACCCACTTCAAATCGTTCCCCGAACTACCGTGACCTAGCGACCTCACGGCTCGTCTTATTCTGCTCGGCAATCCGGGCGAGATCTGCTCGACTTCAGCCTGTAATCCCGACCGATCCGCGGAGCCGGCCTGTTTTATTTGAATCCTTCGGATCCGCTGAACGGCCCGAAAGGCGAGGCGAGTCATGACCTCGGGCAGTGCCGAAGAACGGCCATCGGTCCACACCGCCGCCCAGTTTGCGACGACGCATTGGAGTGTCGTGCTGGCGGCGGGAGACAGCGCGTCGCCCGGCGCGCGGGATGCCCTGGAGAAACTCTCTCAGACCTATTGGTATCCCCTGTATGCCTTTGTCCGGCGGCAGGGACATTCCCCGGAGAATGCGAAAGATCTGACGCAGGCGTTCTTCGAGCGGTTCCTCGAGAAGCATTCCGTCAAGGATGTCCTGCGGGAGAAAGGCCGCTTTCGGACCTTTCTGCTGACCACCCTGCGTCGGTTCCTCTGTGATCAATTCGATCGTGCCACCGCCATCAAACGGGGAGGTGGCGTCCGGTGGGTCCCCTGGGACGCCGCGGAAGGCGAAGCCCAGTTCAGCCAGGCGGCAGGGGCCGTCGGCAGTCCGGAAGAGCTGTTCGACCGGGCGTGGGCCGAAACGATCGTCCAGGTCAGCCTCGAGCGATTGCGAATGGAGCACGAAGCCGCGGGGCAGGGGAGGTGGTTCGACGAACTCAAGGGTTACTTGTCGCACCCCGCCGACCGGACGGCGTATGCGGCCTCCGGTCAACGGTTGGGCATGAGCGCCGATGCCGTGGCGATGGCGGTGGTGCGGTTGCGTCGACGCTATCGGGCTGTGGTTCGGGCCGAAGTGGCGAATACCGTTGCGACCCCGGCGGAGATTGACGAGGAAATGCGCTACCTGGTCGAGTTGATCACCCGCTGACGAAGCTCCACAACCCCCCTACTCTTGCTCTTGATCATGCTCTTGCTCTTGCTCTTGCTCTTGCTCTTAATCTTGCTCTCCATCCCAACCCCATCCCTCAAAAAAAACCGCGTTATCGTCCCCTCACTTTTCCTCAGTAATAGAATGAAACCGTTTTCGTGACCACATCAGACTCCGACAACCGGGTGTGCGAACAGTGCGGCGCTCCGCTGGGGTACCACACGCGCGAGGGGCTTTGCACTCGATGCATCGCGAGATTCACGCTGCTCGAGCCGCAGGACAACGGGCAGAAGGCGGAAGACGGAAGTCGGAGGTCGGAAGGCGGAGACCGAAGATCGGAGATGCGAGATGGGAGATCGGGAGGCAAGAATCTCAAGCAGAACCCGCACGAGCAGAACGACGCCGTGCCGGAGGCCGGCGCTCCGATGACACCGCGAACGTGTTCCGCAACGAACGCCGTGCCGGAGGCCGGCGCTCCGATGACACCGCGAACGTGTTCCGCAACGAACGCCGTGCCGGAGGCCGGCGCTCCAATCGAGTCCGCGGTGGCGGACAACTGCGTGGACTCCACCGGGGTGGAGCCAGCCTCCAAGACGAGGTTCGGCGATTACGAGTTGCTGGAGGAGATCGCCCACGGGGGCATGGGGGTGGTGTATCGCGCCCGCCAGGTCAGCCTCAAACGCATCGTCGCCGTCAAGATGCTGTTGTTCGGCCAATTCGCCGGCAAGGCTGCCTTCGAACGTTTCCGTGCCGAGGCGCAAACCGCCGCCCATCTTCAGCACCCGAACATCGTGGCGGTGCACGAGATCGGAGAGACCGACGGGCAACCCTATTTCTCGATGGACTACGTGGCGGGTCGGAACCTGGCGGAGTTGGTGCGGGACCGACCGATGCCGGCGCGGCAGGCGGCCGGTTACCTGCGGAAGATTGCCCAGGCCGTTCACTACGCCCACGCCCATGGTGTGCTGCATCGGGACCTCAAACCCGCCAACGTCCTGATCGACGAGACCGACGAACCGCGGATCACCGATTTTTGCCTCGCCCGACAGCTCGCCGGCGACTCGGGGTTGACTTTGACCGGCCAGGTCTTGGGTTCGCCGAACTTCATGCCGCCCGAGCAAGGAACCGGGAAACACGCCAAGGTCGGCCCGGCGAGCGACATCAATGGTTTGGGCGCCTTGCTCTACTACCTGTTGACCGCGCGTCCGCCGTTCCTGGCGGAGACATTCGAGGCCACGCTAGCCCAGTTGCTGAACACGGATCCGGTCGCTCCGCGGCAACTCAATCCAAGCATCCCGCGCGACCTGGAAACGCTTTGCCTGAAATGTCTCGAGAAAGATCCCGCCCGTCGTTATGCGTCGGCGGCGGAACTGACCGCTGAGTTGGACCGGTTCCTCCGCGACGAACCGATCCTCGCCCGGTCGATCGGTCCGACGGGTAAGTTGTGGCGCTGGTGCCGACGAAAACCTGCCCTAGCCGCGATGGCGGCGGCGGTCGTCACGTTGCTGCTGACGGTGACGGCAGTGTCGGTTGCGTCGGCCTGGCGGATTGCCCGCGCCCGCAAGGGCGAACAACGCGAGGCCTATTACTCCAACATTGCCCTCGCGAACAAACTGATCGAGGAAGGAAG
>JAHDYP010000323.1 GCA_023383055.1 Verrucomicrobiota bacterium
CCCGGCGCGTTGGACGGCGCTCGAAGCCTCTCGGATCTGGAGTCTTTTGCCTGGCCGCATCCGGATCAGCGGGACTACTCGCAACTCGCCGCCCAATGCGAAGCTCACCCGGATTGCGGCTTGATTTACGGCTTTGCCGATGTCTGGCAGCGACCGGCGTTAGTGCGCAGTTGGGAGGGGATGTTTTTGGATCTGGTCGATCACCCCGGCTGGGTCCATTGCCTGTGTCGGAAGTTCACCGACTTCTATCTGGAGGATTATCAACGGGCAGCCGAAGTGACCGGAGGCCGCATCGACCTCTACTTGCTGATCAGCGACCTGGGCAGCCAACGCGGTCCGTTGATCTCTCTTCCGATGTTTCAGCAGTCTGTCGCGCCGTATCTGAAGGAGATGATTGATCGGATTCACCACCTGCGGGGACGGGTCCTGTTCCATTGCTGCGGCGCCATTCGGATGTTCATTCCAGAACTAATCCGCTTGGGCGTCGACGTGCTCGATCCGATACAACCCACCGGACCCGACATGCAACCGGAATCATTGCAGGCGGAGTTCGGGGGGCGGCTGTCGTTTCATGGGGGCCTGGACATGCAATCCCTCTTGCCGCAAGGCACCCCCGGCCAAGTGGCAGCTGAGGCCCGTCGGTACTGTGAAATCCTGGGTGAGCGTGGGGGGTACATCCTAGGGCCGGCGCACCGGTTCCAGCCCGACGTGCCACCGGAAAACATGCTGGCCGTATACCGTGAAGCTCCCTGATCGGAAGACTCCGACTGCCTACGCGCCCCCCTTCACCACCCCCACCGCGACGAGCGCCCCCCGCAGGGCGTGCACCAGCACCGACAGCGCCCGAACGTCATCGGCGAGTTCCTCGCAGGAGTCGCGCAGGGCCTGAACCTCGGCCTGAGTGGGCGGGTCGGAAATGGTCAGGCCTCCGATCTCCCCATCGGCGTTCCCGAACGTGACGGCAGCCTGAGCCGCCCCGGCCGGCTGCGTGACGGGCGTGACGCCATAGAACCCGATCTTGCCGCCCGTCGCCCCAACAATGGTTTCCCACGAGTATCCCCCAGCATGACGCTTCAACGTCCCCTGCGCGAGGTTCAGGATCAGATACCCAGTCGGGATGGTCCCCGTTGCCGGATCGGCCGTCACCGCCGCCGGCAGGATCTGTTTCCATGTCCCCGGCGCTCCCGCCGCCGTGCATTTGAACACGCCGCCCAGGGCATCCTTCCAGATTTCGTCCTGAACGTGCGACCCGGTCCTAGCAGGGCTGGTCACGGAGGTTCAGGGGAGAAACACGATCGCCGGCAAATCAAGGTTCGATCCACACGGACGCGCCGGGGAACGCTTGGAACGTCCCAAATCCACCGAGCAAATTATACACGGTGCGAAACTCCTGATCGCGCATGATGGCCACCGCCTGCGCGCTTCGGTTCCCTGAAGCGCAGTAGACCAGCCAAGTATGATCCTTGGGTAGGGCATCGAGGTCGGCCGCGAAAGTGGGCGACCAGCGATCCAGATTCAGCGCGCCGATCACATGGCCGGCCGCATACTCCGTTGGCGTCCGGACGTCCAGGATACCGAAGCCTTCCTCGCCGGCGCGTTCCTCGAGCAAGGTCAGTGCTTCGGCGGCAGTGATATCGGCAATCGCAGGTGGCGGTGGAACACAGACGAGGCGGTAGAACATCGGGACTTCGACTTGCATCACGGAATTTGTCACGAGGAGGTTCGTCAGCGACGGCCAGGTGGAATGCCAGGGCCCATCCAATGAGGAGGCCCATTCGATGCGGCAGGTGGAATTTAAGACGGCACCGGTCCAGGTCAGGGTGCCGTTGCCCCGTAGCGACAGAGTGACGGCATCTTGCGCCCCAACACCGTTCAACCCCAGGAGCAGCACCGTCGTCCCCACAAAGTGCGCGATTTGCGTTCTCATGAAAGCCCACATTTGCACTTTGATGTCCAATCGCCAACTTCTTCTTGATTTTCTGTGCTGGTCCCGCTGATGAGGCTGATCGTCATGAACGCAGGGCGTGCACCCACGTCGAAAGCGGCCTCACGTCATCAGCCTACACACCACCTTTCACCACCCCCACCGCGACCAGCGCCCCCTGCAGCGCGTGAATGAGCCTGCGAGGCCAGTCCGTCGTTGACGGCGGCTTGGATCGTGCGCCGGAACATGTCTCGGGTCGTGTTGTTGATCCCTACGATCCGGCTTGCGATCTCCCGGCTACGTTGCAGGACCGTCATGCTGAACTGCGGGTCCGTCTCCTGGCCCAAGAGAATGCCGGTGCGGCTATACGCCTGGGCCATGACATCCAAATTGACTGCCGCCGCGATTGTCGCTGTGGCGCTCGGACTGTTCGCCGCCACACCCTTTCAGCTGCAAGCCCAAACCAAAGGTTCCGCCAAAGGCGGTGCCACCAAGTTGATGCAGCTCAGCTCGGGGAAAGTAGCCTCGCCAGCGACTTCCCAAACTCAAGCCTCCATGGCGTGCCCACACTAGCTGTGGTCGTTCGCGATGTGGACCCGAGGGGTGCCGGTGCGCGTGCGCTCGGCACCGGTCGGGCGCAACTACGAGAAGCCACCCGCCATCAATGCGGGGATTGCGCCAATGAGTGGAAGGTTGCCGGTCACGGGAAAGCCAGGAGCGCCTTGCCGACTCACAAGTGCGTTCGCTGCAGCTGATTCCGCCGCAAGCTGGGAGGGAGGATCCCCTTCCCTCCCAGCCACACTTCCACACTGCTGAGACCTTTTGGCGGTGAATTGGCTCGTGGCCCCCCGGTTGCTCCCATTACCCGGAATGGACGTACCGGTATCCGCGAAGCACCCGAGGCAAACCAGATTCCGGGTTC
>JAHDYP010000324.1 GCA_023383055.1 Verrucomicrobiota bacterium
TCGAACACGGGCATGGGAGGCGCCGCGGCGCTCCAGGTCTTCACTCCGCTCAAGTAACTCCAATAGGTTTGGTGATTCAACGTGCTTCGCTTGAAACCAAAGACAACAGCCCTATGAATCCGAAGCCCAAAACCGCTCGTCGATCCGCCGCTGACGGTCTCCAGGGTGCGCTCCTGCTCGGTCTGGCATGGATCTGTCCTTACAGTGCGACCGGTCAGTCTGATTCGTGCGGTGGTCGCATCGAACCGGACGTCTACTATCGCACGGCTGGGACCTTCAGAGAAAAGAACGGGTTCTTTCAACACTGTGGGAACTATGGTCCACCACCGTACAATCCCCCAGAAGTGTACTTGCGAAGCACCTTGAGCGGTAGCGAGACCTACCAGGAAACCAATTCCGGTGTGGAAGTGAACATGAGCGGCGAATCGAGTCAGGTGTGGACGTATCACACCAACCGGTGGCAAGAGGGTGCGTTGGTGACGGAATTCACCGGGGGCGCCAGTGTTTACGTGAACAAGTATGGGAGCGTGGTGGATTGCACCTTCACCCAAGCCGGAGGTGGCATATGGTTGGAGGATCCGTTGGCCGACCCGGCTAACTGTCTGACCACGAGCGACACGAATTGCTGCGAAGCCTGGAAGGCCAACGGTTGGGAGTATTACCACAACTTCATGACGTGGACCAATTATTGCGAAGGAGGCGACATCACCCACAAGGTCGATCTCGGCACCCTGACCAGCTCCGGGAGAAACTGCTACGTGCGGTGGGATGACATTCTCTCCATCGAGTACACGACTGAACTGCTCATTGGCTTTACGATCGCCGACGTCGGCGCCATCGCCTACGGCGGCTCCTGGCAGACGTACGGCACCGCCTATACTATCCTGGGTTATGACTCCACTTACGGGTACCCGGACTGGAAGTGCACCTCCGGCAAAATGGAGTACCAGCTTCGCTTTTCCAGCTTGGCCAACACTCGTTATCTGGTCGAATGGGACGAAATTACCCTCTGGGACGAAGGCGGCGTTTCCGTGGCTCGGATGTCCGAATACGTTCAAGGTAACGGCGGGGAAGTCTCCACTGCCACCCACGAGCGACTGCCCCCCACCCAGCCCGGGCTCGTCTTCGTCAGCAACGGGAAGGTCACCGAGGTTCCCCCGGCATCGTCTTCATCGCCGGACAACGATTGTCAGGGATGCGGAACGGGCAGGACCGAGTTCGGCGGCGCAGTTTTCGAGCCGGGACAACTCCTGATCCGGTTTAACCTGGGTCAGGCCCGCTTTGGCGAACCGGCGGGTGAACTCGTGATCAACGAGGGGTTGCCGAGTTGGATCCTGGCCAACCCGAAAGCGCTGCGGTATTTCGGGGGGCGAAGCGACGTCGAGTTGATCTCGTCTGGGGGAGCGTTACGCCAAGTAAAGGCGCCCCAGGGTCTGGCTGACATTGTGCCTAATCCCACCAACGCGTTCGCTTACGACATCCGCTTCTTCTTCAACTCCGGAGTGCTTTCCAAAGTCAACGGGCTGTACCTGACCACCAACAGCCCGCTGGTTTCGTGGACCGTCGAAAACCCCGATGGCCAGAGTAGCACTAACCAACTGCAGATCACCGAGCATGGCGCCGGCGGCACGCGCGATTACCTTTACACCTGGGATGCCGGCTCGCGCACTTGGATTCTGTTCAGACCAGAGAACTTGCGCATCGATGAAGTCGCGCTGGCGTGGGATCCCTCTGGCAAGATCCAGACCGAGACGCTCTGGATCCGCAACGCCGCCGGTCAACCCGTTGAGGGCCGAGTCCGAAAACACCAGGCGTTCAGGTACGATAGTCCGTATCCCAACCTCCGTCGCTATGGCCTAAAGCTCGTCGAGGAGCGACGCCCCGCCGCCGGGGGAGACGAGGTTTCCACTTATCTTTATGACTCCAGCACGTTCCAGAGCAATGGCCGCCTGCCGCTAAGATGGATGATTCAACCAAGCGGCTATTGGGAGTACTACGAATACACCGACCCTAACGACAGCCGCCGGCTGACTCGCAAGATTGCGCAGTCTCTCAATGCGTCCACCAACTCCGTCCCCAGCGGCACCAATTCATGCCGCGTCACCCTCTTCGAATACAACCCCACGGTCGCCACGCCGGGCTCCGGTGACCCCGGCACCGTTGAGCCGTTCACCCCCAGACGAACGATCGAGACCCTGCTGGGACAGGAAGTGGCCCGCAGCTATGTCGTCCTTCTGACTGCCGAACGTCGCGACATTCGCTGCCAAACCCCGCTCGCCGCATGGAATGCGGCTGACAACCTGGTGACCGTCACCCGCTACTATCCTGCGGGCGATTCCTTTGCGGGCAAGGTGCGGTCGGTGGATCACCCTGACGGCACCCGCCAAGTCTACTTTTACAGCACGAACACGACTCAAATGACGACCATTACCCTCTTGGGTGCAAAAGACGCGGCCAATTCAACCAACATCGTTGCGGGCACTCGAACCACCTCGGTCATCGATCTGCTGGGCCGGCCCGTTTCGCGGACAACGGTCGAAAAGGTTACCCCCAGCATCGTCCTGTCCAGCGAGACCTTTAGCCTGCCGGACGACTATGGACGCCCCCAGCGGGTCACCTATCTCGATGGCACTTTCGCCGAGACCTACTATTCCTGCTGTGGGATTGACCAAACAATCGACCGCGACGGCGCGACAACCCAGTTCACCTATGACGCCCTCGGCCGGCAGGTTACCTCGACCCGATACGGCATCACCATCACCAACATCCTCGATGCCG
>JAHDYP010000325.1 GCA_023383055.1 Verrucomicrobiota bacterium
AGGCGGCGGAGGAGGGCGCGTTGATCGGTGCCATTGTCTTCCATTACGCCGATGGGAGCCGGCACGAGCTTGAGATCTTCTACGGCCGGCACGTCCGGCATTGGTGGACTGAAGGCGATCCTCGGACGGACACCGACCTCGCCCAGGTGGCTTGGGATGTGTTCGGCGTTTTTCGGGATGCTCGAGCGCCGGTCTCAAGACCTTCGTCGCAAACGTCGTCGCGGCCTTTATCGACTCCCCCTGAAGTTTGAGCATCGCCACGAGGCACCACGATAAAGGTGGCGGTGAAGGCGCCGCGACAAAGGTGACGACGAAGGATAGCGATCCATCAAGGCTGAGACATCCCTGCCGCTCCTCCGCAGCCCGTCTCGTCTCTGCGGAGGGTGAACTTTTTCAGATTTCTGCACTTTCCCGGAAACATCCACCCAAGAACCTCGTGCTCCCTCTTATGAAAGGCTGGTGTGTCGATCAACCAGCACCGGCCAACAGAAAGCGAAGGATAGGGTGACAGGTTCATGGTGGATGTAGCGCTTCTCCTTAATGATCAAGATCTTGGTCGGAGCCTGGGTTCGCTACGTTGATTGCCGAGCCCATGGCCTGGCCCTCATCAGATTCACCAGGGGTTAGCGCCATAAAGGTGAAGATGAACGCGCTGCGACAAAGGCCCGGGAATACAGGTCGTTCACCGGAGCGGTTGCGCGTCTCGAGGGGCGAGCTACCCGCCTGCGCTCCGAGCTTCGGTGTGGCTAGCCGCGAGCCCGACGTTAAATGTGTCCCGGAACGTCGGCCTCGTATAACTCGGCCCTCCAGGATGCCATGAGCAACGGTAGATAATCAGGCTTTTCCCCCCACAGATTCAAAACGACCGCGGATTGGGAGCATTGATCCCGACCCCTTACCCCCATCACCGGTCGCTTTGAATCGACGGGGGCAGAATAGGGTGACAGGTTCAAGGGGGAGACAAGCCATCGGTGGAGCGACTTTCTTCGTTCTGTCTGCAACATCCGTCGAAGAATCTCATGTACTCATGGTGGAAGGCCGGAGTGTCGATCAACCAGCGCCGGCCGATAGAAAGCAGCCATGAATGATCCAAATACATCCAAAGGGTTCGTTACGAGACAGTTTCACGCTCGATGGCGGCGCCTTTCCGTAGTCGGAGGCCCGCTTGTCCTGGCCTTGGGCCTCAGCCAACTCGCCTTGGCCCAGGATCCCATCATCACCCAACAACCGACCAATCAAACGGTTTACGTTGGCGGAAACGCGACGATGTCAGTTCAAGCCACCAGCACGAATGGCCCAGTAACTTACCAGTGGCAGCGCGCCGACGGAGCCGTGCCGGTCGCCTTCACCAACATCCCCGCCGCGATTGGATCACTGCTGTCACTGAGTAACGTTACCCTTGATGACACCGGCGACTACCGGGTCATCGTTGCCAATGCCGCCGGCGATTCGGTCACCAGCCAAGTCGCTCATCTTGAGGTCATGCCCGTTCCGTTCACAAGGATCACTGAGGGACCGGTGGTGGAAGACCGCGCGGCGGTGGTTTGGGCGTCGCCCACTTGGTGGGATTACGACAACGACTGCTACGTGGAACTGTTTGTTGGCCAGTTGGCATTCGGCATCCAATCCGTAAGCTCGGCGATGTATCACAAGAACGGTGACGGCACGTTTACGAAGGTAACTAATGTCATCACCGCGCATCCGCAGCGCACGCCGTTTGGAGCGGTCGGAGACCACGACAACGACGGCAACGAAGACCTCCTGGTTGTCACTACTTCGGGCGCCGAGGCACTCTTTCGGAACGACGGCCAAGGGAACTTCACGCCCCAAACAAATTCTCAGGCCGGTCCACCGGTGGGTGACATCGACGATTCCGCAGCCGCCGGGTGGGCGGACTACGACCGGGACGGTTTCATCGACATCTTCGCTGCCAATTCGTTCCACGCGTCCGCGAACCCAGCTCGTAGCGACTGTCTCTATCGTAACGACGGCGACGGTTCGTTCACCAAAATGACCGCAAACCAAGTCGGCATGCTGGTCGGCGATCAGGCGCCTACGTCGCCGTTCTCTTGGGGAGACTACGATAACGACGGTTGGCCGGATCTCTGGGTGGGGAGCGCCAACGCCACGAGCACCGGCAAACACTACCTCTGGCACAACAACGGCGACGGGACCTTCTCCCTGGTGTCGGCCGGTAGCCTGGACTCAAGTCTCGCAATGGGAACTGGCCAATGGGCTGACTATGATAATGATGGTGATCTCGACCTGTGCTTAACTTATTCCATGGGTGGGGCGAACACTCTGCACCGCAATGACGGGGGACTGACGTTCACCGATGTGTCTGAGGCGACGGGGGTAACCAATGCAATAGGCGCGTGGGCGGCCGCCTGGGGCGACTTCGACAACGACGGTTTCCTCGATCTCATGGTGCCTGGCTATACCACTCCCGGCGGGGTCCTTTACCGCAACAATGGCGACGAGACCTTCCAGAGTATTAATGTCGGTAGCCCCGTAAATGGGGCTGGTGTCGCGTGGGCGGACTATGACAACGATGGCTTTCTGGATCTGTTCATCACCTCCGAGTCAGCCGGTCCGGACTTCCTCTACCACAACAATGGCAACGGCAACCAATGGTTGAAGGTGAAACTCGTGGGCA
>JAHDYP010000326.1 GCA_023383055.1 Verrucomicrobiota bacterium
GGCCCGACGAGCGCGGGGTCGTCCTGCAGGCGGCAACCCCGAAGCGCGGCTTCCGCCAGCACGTTGCGATAGGAGGTTGAGCCGAGGAACCGAAGCAGCAGATCGCCGACCTCGGGTTTGGCAAAACCGGCCACGCCCTCGAGTGCCACCGCCTGAATGCCGGGGTTCTTTTCCTCCTCCAGCGTTGCGCGCAAGGCCTGGAAGGCCGTCTCGCGGTAGAACCCGCCCAAGTCCTCGATGACCTGCCGGCGCACCCGGGCGTCGGCCTGCGTTCGCGACGCCAGGAGCGCCTCGAGCGCCTCCGTGGTGTGAATCGAACGGAGCGCTCGCGACGCTTCGAGGCGCACCCCATAGAACGGGTCCTCATTCAGCGCCTGCCGCAATGCGTCCACGGATTCGCGGTCGCTGCGCCCGGCCAGCACCTCCACGGCGAGCAGCCGTCCGATGACGTCTGCCTGGTCTGCCAGTTGGGCGCGAACCATCGAGAGGGGCAGATCGATCCGCACGCGGGCCAGCACCGTCAGATCGGGGTCGATGCGGACGATCTCCGGCGCGGCGGGCAGCGGCACTTGGAACTCCTCCGTGACCCGGCTGATCACCACGGGCCGATCGACGAGGGTGGTCTGGTTCTTCAAGCGCAAGGTCAGTGGCAGGCGGAACAGCAGCACCTGGTTGTTCACCGGCTGTCGCTGGCTGATCGAAATCCTGGCCAGCTTCTGGGTCTCGTCCCAATCGTAACCCACTTCGAGCTCCGGGTAGCCACCGTGGTAGAGCCACTGATCGAAGAACTGATCCCACGACCGGCCGGAGAGTTCTTCCAACACGGCCCGCAGGTCTTCGGTGACCACGGTGCCGAGCTCGTGCCGCTCGAGATAGGTGCGGATGCAGCGGCGGTAGAGATCGTCGCCCAACTGGCAGCGCAGCATGTGGAGCACCCAGCCGGCCTTGGGATAGGTCAGGTGGTCGAACATCTCGTCCGGCGATCGAAAGGTGCGACGCACAATCGCCCGGGTGTCGCCGGGGTCGGACGTGAGACTCCGCAGACGTTCGAGCAACTCGTAAAGGAGCGCGTCACGCCCATGCCGATGCCCCCGCCAGAGCGTTTCGTAATAGGTGGCGAACCCCTCGTTCAACCAGAGATGGCTCCAATCCTTGCACGTCACCAGGTCGCCGAACCATTGGTGCGCCAGTTCATGGGCCACGAGCCCCTCGCTATCCTGAAGGTTCTCCGTGGCCGCCGTGAACAACGTGCCGTCGGTGAGCGTCGTGATGCTGGTATTCTCCATGCCGCCGGCAACGAAGTCGTTCACGCAGATCTGATCGTACTTGGCCCACGGATACGGAACCCCGATCTCCTCCTCGAAGAACGCCATCATTTCCCGCGTGCCGCGGAAGGAGTCCGCGGCCTGGTCGATCTCCGACGGCAGCACATGGAACGCCAGCGGAATGTCGCGGTACCGGTCCTCCAGCGATCGGAAAGGGCCGGCGACCAGCGAAATGAGATAATTGACGTGCGGCTTGTCCTGCAACCAACGAAAGGCCACCCGGCCGCTGCCCGCCTCGGATTCGCGTGACACCAACCGGCCGTTGGCGAATACCGCCATGCCTTCAGGCACGCGGCAGACAATCTCGGACGTGAACCGCTCGTTCGGCGAATCGAAGCACGGATACCAGTGGCGGGCCATGATCGCTTCGCCCTGGGTGAACAGGTGGGTTTCACCTTCGCGATAACCCATCGCCGGCGTCCGGAAATAAAGCCCCTCCCGGGGTTCCGCGTCGTAAGTGATCGTAACGGTGTGATCATTTCCGAGGGGCAAAGGCGCCGCGAACGTCACCACCACCTGGTTGGTGGTGGTCCGCCAAGCCTGGATCGGCGCCGTGGCGGTGACGGACCGGATATCGAGATCGATCGCGTCCAGCCGCAGCTCGCGCAATGGCCGGGCAATGGGTTGGAGGCGCAGCGTGGCTGTGCCGTCGATCGTGCGGCGCTCGAAGTCCGGCGTCACTTCCAGCAGCAGATGCAGCAGGTCAAACTCCCGGTCAGGCGCGTATTGACGCGCGGCTTTCGGTTGCCCGTCCGCGGCTGCGGTGACCACGGGTCGTGCCGGTCCTGTCGCTATCCAAGCAACCCAGAGGATGGCCGCGAGCGCTACGAACCGCCGGGAGCCAGCCGGGCAACGAGCCATGCGAGAATCCGCGCCGACGTGATCGAATGCCATGTTGCGGGTGAGTTACGCCAACGGTGCTTCCGACGCAAGCGCGTTTCAGAACCGCCTGCCGCGGTTCCCGGCCGCGCCGGCGCCAGAAATGTGCGAGCTAGACGCGCTTGCATCCGGTGTTAGAGTGTCGACGGTATGTCAACCCACGCGCCTTCGGCGCCACAGAAAGTCAACCTCCGACGGCCGGATGTCATGGAGGCCGTTCAGGCCCAGGTCATCTCCCATTACCGGAGCGAGTTGGTCACCCGCATCCGCGTCAACGGCGGCGTCCTCACCGCTCCCGGCCGGCTCACGGTCACGCTCGCCAAGGAATTCGGCTTTGGCTACGGCGTCGAACGGGCCATCGACCTGGCCTACGCCGCCCGCCGGGTCTTTCCCCCGCCCCGCCCCATCTATCTGC
>JAHDYP010000327.1 GCA_023383055.1 Verrucomicrobiota bacterium
TGGCATTGCGTTGCACGAGGTCGTAGGCCTCCTCCCGGGTGAGGCCCTTGCGGATCAGGGCGAGCAGAATGGTCTGCGAATGCCACAGGCCGAGCGAGAGTTCGAGGTTGCGCGCCATGTTCTCGGGATAAACTATCAGCCCGTCCATCATGCGGATCAGCAGACCCAACATGTAGTCGAGCAGCGTGCACGAGTCCGGAAAGATCACGCGTTCGACGGAGCTGTGACTGATGTCGCGCTCATGCCAGAGGGCGACATTTTCGAGGGCGGCGACGGCATTGCCGCGGATGACGCGGGCAAGGCCGGTGAGGCGTTCGAAGGTGATCGGGTTGCGTTTATGGGGCATGGCGCTCGAGCCTTTCTGGCCGCGGGCGAAGAATTCCTCGGTTTCGAGAACCTCGGTTCGCTGGAGGTGGCGGAACTCGGTGGCCCAGCGTTCGATGCTGGCGGCGACGAGGGCGAGGGTGGTGATGAACTCGGCGTGGATGTCGCGTTGGACGACCTGGGTGGCCAGGGGCGCCGGTTGCAGCTTGAGTTTGCGGCAGACATAACTCTCGACCTTCGGGGCCAGGTGGGCATGAGTGCCGACGGCGCCCGAGAGCTTGCCCACAGCGACGGTTTGACGGGTGGATTCGAGTCGCCGCAACGCCCGGCCGAACTCGTCGTGCATGAGGGCGAGCTTGAGACCGAAGGTGGTGGGCTCGGCGTGGATCCCGTGGCTGCGTCCGATCATGGGGGTGAGCTTGTGCTGGCGCGCCCGGCGGGCGATGACCTTGCGGAGGGCTTTGACGTCGGCGATGAGGAGGTCGGCCGACTGGACCATTTGAACGGCGAAGGTGGTATCGAGAATATCGCTGCTGGTGAGACCGTAATGGAGCCAGCGGCTGGCGGGGGCGCCGATATTTTCCGCCACGTTGGTAGTGAAGGCGATGACGTCGTGATTGAGGGTCTTTTCCAATTCCTTGCAGCGTTCGAGATTGAACGCGGCTTTCGCTTTCATCTGTTCGAAGTCTTTGCGGGGGACGAGTCCCTGGCGGGAAAGGACTTCGGTGGCGAGGAGTTCGATTTGGAGCCAGATCTCGAGTTTGCGCTGCTCGGTCCAGATCGCCCGCATCTCCGGGCGTGAATAGCGTTGAATCATGGCCCTAGCAAAGGCCAAAACCTCCCCCCAGGAAAGCGATAATTGATTAGCGCCGGGAGATCCTGGCCCGAGCCTGTTCGAGGATCTGGCGTTCCTTTTCGGTCAGGCTCTGGAAACCGTGGGCGGAAATCTTGTCGAGGATCGGATCCACTTCGCGGCTGATGAACTCTTCGGCCGGCAAGGCATCCAGCTTGCCGCTGTCGCTTTGTTGCCAGACCGCGCGCTTGCGTGGCGCCGTGCCCACCAGGATCCGGGATCGATTGGCCGCGGGCGGGGCCGCCCAACGGATGCGCCAGCCGCGGCCCTGGACCAGCCAACGGATGTAGAGAAAGCCGGTAAGAATGCCGCCGAGATGCGCGGCATCGGCCATCTGACCTCCTGGATTCAACAAACCCAGGGTGGCCAGGCCCACGCTGATCCAGATCAGGGTCCGGGCCCGCATGTTCACCGGCACTACAAAGAAGAGCAGCAGCGTCAACGTGCGATCGGGGAACAGGGTGGCGAACGCCGCGACCAGTCCGAAGGCCCCGGCGGAGGCACCCACGACCTGGCCGCCGAAGTAGTTTGGCCAAATCGGGGCGAAGACGACCTGGCAAAGACCTCCCACCACGCCACTGGTCAGGTAGAGCTGCAGGAAGCGGCTGCGCCCCAGGTATTCCTCCATGGGCCGGCCGAAAAAGTAAATGGCCAGGAGATTGAAAAAGAGGTGGAACTGGTCGGCGTGCAGGAACTGAAACGAGATCAACTGCCAGACGAAACCATGGCTTAGCCCCTCATAACTGAGCGGCAGGTAAGCGCCGATGACGTTCCCGAGTGCGGTCCCGCGGCTGAGCAATTGCACCAACAGCACCAGGGTATTGAGGGCCATGAGCGCGTACGTGAGCGTCCACCACGGCCGATGGGGGGCAGTGCGCATGTAGGTACGGTCGCCAAGCATTGCAGCGCAAAAGTAGTCGGCCTCGACCCTGTCCGCAACGGCCATTTTTGGCCGCGCTGCGGGTTGTCCGCGCTTAAGGTTGACGCTGGCGGCTCGGTTCCCGACCATGGGGCGCGTGAAGAATTCCGGCAGTCGTCGAAGACGGAGCGCGTGGCAGTGCTGGGGGGGCGCGGGGTTGCTGATCCTGGGAGTCGTTGGTTGTGTGCGGCCGGGCCCGGATCCGGTGGCGGGCACGTTCCGGGTGATGACCTACAATATTCATCATGGAGAGGGGGTCGACGGCCGGATTGATCTGGAACGGATTGCGGAGTTGATCCGGCGGGAGGGCGCGGATCTGGTGGCGCTTCAGGAGGTGGATCGGGGGGTGGCGCGGACCGGACGTCGGGATTTGGCGGGCGAGTTGGCGGCATTAACCGGAATGAGCTGTGTATTCAGCAACAATTACAGCTTTCAAGGTGGCGAGTATGGGAATGCGCTGCTGAGTCGATGGCCGGTCAGCCGTTGGCGGAACACGCACTATCGTATGTTGCGGGAAGGGG
>JAHDYP010000328.1 GCA_023383055.1 Verrucomicrobiota bacterium
GTTCACAGAGTTCCAGAGCGGTTTGCTCGATCTCCAGCCGCCGCAACCTCGCCGTGCGGAACGACACGACGATGGCGTAAAGGGAGGCCACCGCGGCGAGAAGCGTCGCCAGGAGCGACAGGATCGGATGAGCGGCGCTGAGCCAACTGGCCAAGGAGCCGAACCAACCGAGCGCGAGACTGGGAAAAAGCATGCGGTTCATGACACGAAGGTGCGAAGGCTCAGGTTCACCACGATCCGGCGGATGCCGTTGACCTTCCCGAAATTCTTGAAGGGCGGATCCATGACAACGAAACGGCGCGAACCAGGCGGTTTGCCCGAGAGATCCTCGAGGACGTATTGGAGCGCCTTTTCCGCTTCGATCTTCACGCCCCCATCAGCGCGGCAGACGGTTGGATTCTCTTCGATCACCACGGGCGTGTAGACATCATGCGCGGCCAGGCCGGCTTCGGTGGCGTCCACCAGGCCGTCGCTTTCGATTTCCCAAACGATCAACACGAGCCCCGGACCCGCGAGCGCGGTTTCGCGCCCCGGCGTCTTGGGATAGGTCCCGTCATCGGCGATGATCGGCACGCCCGCCAGGCGAGTGTCCGCCTGGAGCAGAGCAACCACAGCCGGTTGGATCTCCCACAGGTTCAATTGAGCCTCGCTTTCTGCGCGGCACGTTCCTGCGCCTTCAGAATCGATTCGCGGATGCTGCGGGAGCGGGAACGGACGGCATTGGCCACGATTCGGTCTTCGTCGCCCGCCTCAGCCCACTCGGACTGGTTCTCCATCCGGATGTAACCCTGCATGCTCGACCGGTCTTCGATCTTGCCGGTATCCCGCCCCGCATGCCGGACCACCCAGGCCGGCGGTTTGCCGCCCAGTTCCACCAGCGCGACGGCCCAGCCCGACCGACCGCGGCCTACATTTCCCTGAACCTCTTTGATGTAGTCCCGGACCTTGTCAGCGTCGGGAGTGGCCTTCCCTTGGAACTTGCGAACCCGTCCGCGCCGGTCCCGCGCCTCCTGGTGCATTCCGGGAAACCGCGCTTCACTCACGGACACCCCATGTAATTGGTGCGACTCCGGAAAGTTGGCGAACACGGCTTCCAGGGCGCTGTAATCGCGTTTGCGGATTAGTTGGCGGATTCGCTTCGAGTCGAAGTCGCCCGGTCGCAACGGCAGCACCGCCCGCCGGACATCCCGCGCCACGGCCTTCCGACCTTGACTGAGCGTCTTGGGCGGCGTGAACCGGACAAGGCGCGACGCCAACTGCCGACCCTCACCCCGCAGCGCCTTGGGCAAGAGCGTGCCCCGATCACGGATGAACTCCGAGAACGCCTGAGCGTAATCCTGATACTCGATGTCAACAGTGGCGTTCACAGGTGAACCGCTTCGCAGTGGAGTTTCACGGCAATGTCGACGGGATGATCCTCGACCTTGACCACCCGATACTGAGCCGCCCCTTCCGCCAGGATTGCTCCCGGCGTGATCACTGTGGTCCCCAGCTCATCGCGCAGGATGCTGGCGATATCGGTCACGGTGGTTTCCTCGGCGAGCTGATACTCGCCCTTGTCGTTGGTCGCTGGTTGGAGCAACGCGGAAAAGGCAGGCCCGCCCGGCTGCAGCGTCAGCGTGTGACCCCTCACGCCGAGCTGCGCCCGGAACCCCGCCAGCCTCGACTGTTGAGTGATCGTCACTTCGCAGCGACCTTTTTCGGGGCGGGCTTCGCCAGCCGTTGATTCTCACCCAGCAGCCAGGCGACATCGCGATTGCGGCGGGACAGACGTTTAAGCCGGTCGGCGCGGCCTTTCTCAGCCTGCATCCGGTTGACTCGGCGCAGATTGATCGCCGTCATTGCCACCGGCTCCGGGTAAGGATCGATTTTCGGTTTGTCGGCCATACGATTACCCATTCGTCCGGATGCAGACCGCACCCACGCGATTGGCGGTTGCCAGGACCAGGTTCCAGTTGGCAATGGTGCCCAACTCCGCGTTCGTGGGGCTTTCGCCCGCGGGCGTCCCCACCCACTTCATGCCGTTCAGATGCATCACGAACCGGGTCCGGTCGTAGATGATCTCGTTGTTGATCCCGAACTTCCGCTCCATCTGCAGGGCGGCCACGTCGATCACGTCGGTCTGCTGCGGCTTCTCGCCTTTGGCCACGATTGCGCGCGCCAGGAGATAGGTCTCGTAAACAAACCCGTTGGTGGTTCCCGCCCGGACCAAAGTCTCGGACACGTAGATCGGGATGCCCCGGTAAGTGCGGATGGTCCAGGGACCATGCGACACCTTGTCGAAGCTGGTTTCATCGGCCAGTTCGAGCGCGGCCAATACCGTGGGATGCACCCACAGGGCGCCGTTCTGGAGATCGTCCGCCAGCTCGCCCATGAGGCTCTTGGCGTTGGTAAAGAGCTCGATCCCCATCAACTGATCGGCGGTGGCGTCATCGCCCGACTCATCGAAGGCATCCACCCGGACGGCCTTCAGGGGAGCCGCCACTCCGGACGCGC
>JAHDYP010000329.1 GCA_023383055.1 Verrucomicrobiota bacterium
ACGAGAAGGGTTTCCCCTCGTTCCTCCACCAATATGTCAAGGAAACGGCGTGGTCAGACCGAATCGTGAAGTCAAAAGCACCGCTGATTCCAGGTTATGTTTTCTTCCAGATGGAACTGAGCGCCAACTGGCTTCCCGTGCTGCAAACGCCGGGTGTTTTTGACTTGGTAACTTTTGATAGCTTGCCCGCTCAGGTAGACAGAAAAGAGTTGGCCAGCTTACACAAAGTGCTGAATGCTTCCATGCTCGCGGAGCCTTGGCCATTCATCGAGGTCGGGAGGAAAGTAGTCGTCGAGAAAGGCGCACTCGCGGGAGTCGAAGGCACTCTAATCGAAATTAAGAGCCGATCCAGACTGGTCATCACGGTATCCCTTCTGCAACGCTCGGTCGCAGTAGAAATCGACAGGGGCTGGGTGTCTCCCATACTGGTCAACCCTGGTCGGGAGGTCTCCCGGGAGGAGCCCGGCGCGATGCGAAAGCTGTGAGGATTCGAATCGGGGTTCCGGGGGCACGACGTCGAAATTGGTTGCGGCGCGTGTCTCCGTTCGGGATTTCGCTCGCCGTCCATGTGTCGACTGTGTGGGTTCTGGTGAATCTGCCGGCTGACCTAAGCCTGGAACCAGAGGCTATTCGCGTGGAAGCACGGATTCCCCCAAAGGAGGCCGTCGCTCCCCGAGTTCTCTACATACCCCTGAGGGAGTCGCTTCCGCAGGTATCCCCAGGCACGAAATCCAAATTGGTGTTGCCACGCGCCCGAAGGAAGCAAGAGCAGTCGATCATCACGGCGGGCAAGGCCCGCCCGAGGCCCGACCAGTTCATCTTCGTCGACATGCCTAAAGTGACTCAGCAACAGGTACTCCCGTCGCCTAACCTGATTGCACTCAAATCGGTCGAAGCCCCGCCGCCTCCTCCCAAGAAGGTCGTTCGCGCTTTTTCGGCTCCGCCCACGCGAACTCAGCCTACGAGAACAACTGAACTATTGGCGCCCGACATTACGATTCGCGATTCACCGCCGCCCGTTCCCAGCCAGAATCCCCTCTTCTTGCCAACCCATGCCGGACCGATTCCACCGGCTCCCAACAAGACCACGGACGGACAACCACAACCGGAGCGCCTCGCTGCCGCCGCGACGGCGGACGCGCGGGGGAATCTGGCGATCATTTCGACGAATCCTACCGATGGTGCCCCCACACCGCGGCCGGAGGGAAACCGGAATAGCGGGATCATCGCTGGAGGTGATCCAGCAGGCCGCGGGAGAGGGCAGCCGGGGGGAACAAGTGGCGCCGTGATCCCAGGCTTGGCTGTTCATGGCGGGTCCCCCTCCACCGCCGGGGCTTCAGTATCTGTTCCCAAACCAACGCCGGCGGTACCGAAACCACCGGTTCCAAACACGCCATTGCCGCCAGCCGCCTCGACGGCTGCCGTGGCGCTCCCTCAATGGCCGAATGCCAGAAGCTTGCCACCCGCCGCGGAGGCCATGTTCCCAACCCGGCCTGTGTTCACGACGGCGATTCAGTCACCCGCCGGGCCCTCCCTTTTAACGATCTGGTTTGCCGAGGTGCTGGTCTCGCCACCAGGGACCCGGATCTTCATGCGCCCCATGGTTCCTCGACTGGCCCCTTGGCCACTCAGCCGGGAGATGATCGCGATGTTACCGGAATCCTTCATGGTTTCAGGGCGTGTCGGCCGGGACGGGAGATTCACCCCTACATCCATACTTCAGCAGACTCCCAAGGTAGTTTCGGATAGCCTGATTGAGGTCTTCAGCAATTGGATCTTCACACCTGCGATCAGGAATGGGGTCGCCGTGGACGTCGATGTCCTGTTTAGCGTCAGAATGCCCCCTCGCCGACTGACCGCGGAAGGCAGGTGAGACGTGCGCTTTTGTGATCCAATATGGGGAGACGCGAACCGCGCCTCAAACAAACCAGTTATGCGCTCTCTTGTTGCATCGGCTCTTTGCTTTTCACTATTCGCCCAGTGCGTCTTCGCGCAAGCGGCTGCGCCGCCCCAAACCGCACAGCCTGGCGCTGCTCAAGGCGCCGGCGCCGCGCAAGGGCAGGTTCCGCCAGCCGCGCAATCCATGCGTCCGAACTACTTGTTGGGTCCCGGCGACATGGTTCAGATCCGCGTGTTGGAGGTGGAGGAAATCGGTGACCGGCCCTTCCGGGTGGAGTCCACTGGCGAAATCAACTTACCCTTGGTTGGGCCGGTAACGGCTACCGGCCTGACGGTGGATCAACTGCAGGCGGAGTTGAATCAGCGCCTGAAGCGATTCGTAGTAAATCCTCAAGCTTCCGTGATTCTGGTGCAGTTCCGGAGTGATCCTGTCTTCTTCGTTGGCGCTTTTCGTCTACCGGGAATCTACCCGCTTACGGGCAGGCGGACACTCGTGGAAATGCTGACAATTGCCGGCGGT
>JAHDYP010000330.1 GCA_023383055.1 Verrucomicrobiota bacterium
GGATCACGTCTGTCCTACAACCAGAATTCGAGGGTGCGACTCCTTCTCGGGCGACCAGCCTTCGCTCTGCGAGCTACGGCTCGGCAAGCCATTGCCTGCCGCGCCATAGCGCGCAGCGCGACGGCGGGCCTCGTGGCATAAGCAGCAGTGCGCCGGTCTCTGAAACCGGAGGTCTGGGTGCGAGTCCCGGCGAGGCAGCCATTTCAACCAAGAGCAAACACCCAAAACGATATGAGCAGCATTCTGAACAAGTCCGTCGTTCTGGTCCTGAACCGGAACTGGCAGGCGATCAATGTCCGCACGCCACAAGAGGCCTTCTGCATGATGGCCACCAACGTGGTTACTGGGCTGGAAATCGAGGGTGAGGACCAGATCCGGCCGGTGAAATGGGATGAGTGGATCCAGTTGCCCGTCCGTCCCGAGCACTACTTCGTCCGGACGGTGCACGGCCAGATCCGCGTGCCGACGGTCATCGTGGCGGTCAATTACGCCCGCGTGCGGAGGAAACGCCCGAAGTTCTCCGCTCGCGGGATCCGTGAGCGCGACGGCAACCGGTGCCAATACACCGGCGCGGTGCTGAAGCCCGAGGAAGGGAGCATCGACCATGTGGTGCCACGCTCCCGTGGTGGTCCGAACTCGTGGGACAACTGCCGTTGAGCTGACAATCCATGTCGATCCGAGCCGGCATCGGCGAGCCCACCTGGCGGGCGACCTCCTGGACGAGGGTGTAGATCACCGGTTCGGCACCCGGATTGACCGCCAGGGGTTGCGCACGACGGCCGGGGCGGGCCAGCAGGGGCTTCACCATGAAAACCACAGTAATCACTCCGGCGACCAATGGGGCGACATACAGCGTGCTGCGGATCAGCAGGCCAGGAGGAGTGTGTTCCCACCGCAGTGGGGGCAGTCGACCGGGGTGTCGGCCAGTTCCAGCGGGAATTCGAGGTGATTGCCACAGTGCGCGCAGTCGCACCTGGCGAATTCGAGCTCAGTCATGCCTCGGGCGATTGAAATGAAAAAGCGCCCGAACTGCAAGTCGCGAACAAGGCAGCCTTGTGGCTTGCGGAGACCGCGCGAAGGGTTCATTTCCCAGGTTGGGAACGGGAGATCACTCGGACGGTAGCAACGCGGCCGAGTTAGATTCCAATCCATCCCTGCTCTTGTAGTAGAGCCTTTCACGAGTTGAACGACAGTTCTGCCGTCGCCGTCTCGATCAGGCAGCTTGAGGCCAGCCGGTGGCCGCTTGTCTGCGCAGCAGTCCGATCGGACGCCGACCGAACGCTTGACGCAACGCACACAAAACCTGAGACGGACCGCCCTCCAACGGGCGGAGGCCTGGCTGCGGACTCGGACCACCCCCAGACTCCACATGACGCTGATCGTCTCCGCAACTGGAGCGGCGGCATTCCTCTTCTCCTTCCTCATGCTTTGGGCTGGTCTGGGCGCCATGGGGATCCGGTACGCGCTCGCGGTCGGCCTGGCCTATCTGGTCTTTCTGTTGCTCCTCCGGCTCTGGCTCAGCTACACGACCTCCAACGAATCCTCCACACTGAGCGAGAGCTTGCTCGACGTCGCCGATGGTCTTCGGTTGACTCCGGACGTCGCCAATACCATCTGCGATGGAGGGGCGATTGCCGATGCGGGTGGCGCCCTGAGCTTCGATGAATTCGTCTTCGTTCTCGTAGCAGCGGCGGCCGTGGCGGCGGGCTTCCTGGTCTGCCTCTACGTTGTCTGGACCGCGCCCGCGCTCCTGGCCGAGGTGATGGTGGACGGCTTGGTGATGTCCCGGATCCTTAAGCGAATGAACCTGCGGGGCGGTGCCTACTGGGCCAGCGGAGCCCTGAAACGCACATGGCTGCCGGCGCTGTTGGCCGTCCTGTTCTTCGGGATCGCGGGCTTCGCCCTGCAGCGGGTCGTCCCGGAAGCTGACTCCATCGGCCCCGTGATCCAGTCGCTGCTCAGCCGGGCGGGGTAGCCAGGGCCATCCAGTGGAAGTTTTCACTTCGCCATCTGGCGCTCATTGCGGCGTAGTTGGTTCGAACCGGTGGCAAGACGGTGCAGCAGGGGGATGACCGTTACGCGAAGGCGGCCGAGACAGCGCACAAGCTCGCCCCGGAAGCGACCACGCAATGCCTGCGCGAAGCTGTCCGGGACTGCGGGCGGGAGGTGCCCGATCGTGAAATAGACGCCGCCACCGAAAAGGCCTTCGCCTCCCCAAGCTCATCGAATCCCATGTCCATTGAAATCCTCCAAGAACCGAAGATCCT
>JAHDYP010000331.1 GCA_023383055.1 Verrucomicrobiota bacterium
GGAGTCGCGCAAGCGCTGTAAGGTTGGCCAGGCCGCGCGAAAGACCTTCCACCTCCTCAACGTGGCGTCAGGACCTTCAACCGCGGAAAATAGCGCCGCAGATAACCGCGGTCGATCGCCGCGATTCTATCGGCCTGTTGCTGGGCGTGGGCCCCGATCAGAAAGTCCGGAATCAGGTGCTCGCGAGGGCCACCCTCTCGCCGGTATTCCCGGAACAGGCGACCCGCCAATTGCGCGGAGCCGATGTGGGTGGGGTCGAAGGCAATCCCCAGCGACTGAAGGCTCTCGGTGAACCGGGTCTCGTCCAACAACAGGGCAAAGAACTCGGATGCGACGACGTCGCAAATGACGAGTTCGCCTTCCTCGCCCGCGGTCGCCAGGGTCTCGACCCAGGTGTGCGCCTCCGGTTCTCCCTTGGCGATGGCGATGAGCACGGAAGTATCCAACGCGGTTCTCATCGTCGCTTGCGGGCGGGCGGCAACTCCACCGGACCGCGCAACTCGCTCAACCAGTCCAGCACGCTCCTTCCTGCCAGTTCCTTCTTGGCGATGCCAATGACCGACCGCATCCGAGCCGGGTCGGTACACTTCGTGGCCCTGAGGTGATCGGCGCGTTCGTCGAATTCCAGGACCGACCCGGCCTGCAGCTTCAGCCGCTGGCGGATCGCCTGCGGAATCGTGATCTGACCTTTGCTGGTGACCGTCGCTTTCATGGGGCGACACAGTAAGGAACGCAGTAGGGAAGATCAAGAATCGTCACCGAAACGCTTGTCCAGGAGGGGAACGGAGAACGGCGAGGTTTCGGCGGCGCCCGGGATCAGCCCGGTGACCGTGCTTTGAAGTAGCGCTGCGGGAAACCTGCGAGCTTCTGCAGGATCGTATCGGTGTGCCAGAGCTCGAGGCCGTGCAGGCAAGCCGTCGCGGCGATGAGCCGGTCCGCCGGGTCGCGATGCTCCCATTCCCACAAGGCCGCCTGGCGGGCGATCGGTTCAGTGATCGGCAGGAGTTCGAATCCTTCCAACGCCAGATCCAGCCAGGTCGCGGGGTCGGGACATGGCAATCTGCCCGTCCGCCATTTTCGCACCACTTCCATGCTGGAGATCGGGCACAGAAAGCGTTGGTTGCCGCTGTCCTCGAGGGTCGCCTCAACCTTCGGCGACAAGGGCAACCTCCGGACGAAACGAAACCAGACTCCGGTGTCGGCCAGGACCCTCACGTTCAGATCTCCTCGAGTGCCGGTTCGTCAAGATTGACACCGCGGTAGGCGGCTGGATCGTCCGGAGTCTCCACCCGCCACGGTTTGCCCCGTCCCGGCATGGGCATCAATCGGGCCGCCGGCTGGCCATGCCGCAGGATGATCACCGTTTCGCCGGACTCAACGCGATCCACCAATTCGCACAACTGCTTTTTCACCTCAGCAATGGGCGCTTGCATGACCAGAAGTATGATCATTCTAGCCAGGAGGGTCAACCCGGGGAGGACCCACGGGTCTCCCAGTCGCCGTCGTTGGGGTCGCATCTTAACATTTAACATTTGGCCGACATCACGCTGCAGGCCAAGGGTCTAGCCGTCATTCGAGCGGCCGTCATCCGTCCCAGATGCCCGGTGCGGGTACCACGTGGAAGGGGGCGGTGATCGCCCCGGGGGCCCGAATGTTAAATGTTAAGATGCGACCCCAAAGCTAGTCGCGGTGGAGGTTGCGGAGGATCTGGAGGGAGGCGCCCTGCCGGGTCCAGGTGTCAAGGAGGAACCCGGGGACGGCGCCCGGGCCGTGAATGTAGGAGCCGAGGACAATGTCCGGGTCGCCGTCGCCGTCGAGGTCCCCGGCGTCCATGACCAGCCAGCGGCCGGCGATGCACTCGCGGAAGGTGGAGGGGCTGAACTTGAGGTTTCCCTCGTTGAGGAGGAGCACAAAGCTCTCGCGAGGCGAATTGACGTAGTCCGGGAAATAGGAATTGACCGCCAGGTCGAGATCGCCATCGCCGTCGAAGTCGCGGGCGAGGACACGGTAAGCGCCGTTGAGGGGAAAGAGGAAGTGCTCGGCGTATTCGCCGTCGGGCTGGGCGAGGTAGAGCCAGACGCCGTGGTACTTTTTGGTGGGGCTCTCGTATTCGCCGTTGTCGCCGTTGGTCACGAGGAAATCGAGGCGGCCATCGCGGTTGAAGT
>JAHDYP010000332.1 GCA_023383055.1 Verrucomicrobiota bacterium
CGGCATCGAGGATGTTGGTGATGGTGATGCCGTATCGGGTCGAGGTAACCTGCCGACCGAGGGCGTCATAGGTGAACTGGGTGGTCGCGCCGTCGCGGTCGATCGTCTGGTCAATCCCGCAGCAGGAATAATAGGTGTCGGCGAAAGTGCCATCGAGGTAGGTGACCCGCTGGGGGCGATCGAAGGCGTCGAGCGAGGAATACGTCGCGCTCGAAGTCACGATCATGGAGGCAATGTCCTTGGTCCCGCGGAAGATCAGGGGGCCCAGGGGCGCGTTCGTGATGGTGGTGCGGGTGCCGGCGGTAATGGCGGTGAGGCCGACGTTGGGCTGGCCGGAGTCCACGACGGTGGTTCGAGTGCTGTCGGCATTGTCCGTGTAACTGTGAAAAGTCATGGTTCCGTCGGGATGCTGGATGCTGGAGATGCGATCGATATTGGGGCCGCTGGTGAAGAACTTCGTGATGGTGACGAGATTATCCGCGGCATTCGTCCAGGCGGCACCTACGGTCTGGCAACGGATGTCGCGGCGTTCCCCGGCTTTGATGACGGTATAGCGCCGACCCACTTCCTGGCCGAGCACTTTGTCGATCACGGTGCGGGGCGTGCGGGGCTCGAGGGCGCCGGTGTCGCCGGAGCCGCTCAAGGGCGTGTAGGCGTAGGTGGTCGAGCGACACGAGCTTTCGGTCCAGGTGGGGGCTTGGTTCAGGAACGTGGCCAGGCGCAGGGTCACGCGCCCCTGGCTGTCGTATTGGAAACGTTCCCAGGAATTGTCGGGGTAGGTCACCGTTTCGACCGGCAAGACCGTGCCGCTCGGGGTGAAGCCGGGTGACGTGTAATAGGCGTAGGTGGTCAGGCGCGGGCTGGCGGGGTCGCCCTCCTTGATTTGGGTGAGGCCTTCGCCCCAGGAGAACTGTTCGAATTTGCGGTAAAGGCGATACGCGGTCGCGCCACCCGGCTTGCGGACGATCAACTCCTGCGAGCGGGCGGTGGCGCTCTCGGCGAGCGCAAAAAGCTGGAATTCACGCAAATCACCCGGCTGGGTGAGGGTCCAACTGTGGGTGGCGCTGGAATAGACATAGAGATGAACCCTGGATTCGGCACCGCGGATCTCGGTGATTTGCAGGCGATGATACGTCGTGGGGGAGGCATCCGGGTTCTCGATTCGCCAGGTTACGAACGGACTTCCGCTGACCTGGTACAGACCGCCTTGCTTGGCGCCGACTTGCGACAACAAATAAAATCGGATCTCATACTTGTAGGGAGTCACGACCACGATATCGGCCAGGGCTTGGAGGGCGCGAATCTGCCGGATGCGGCCGTCCACCTGGATGACTTCGATTTCCGGCCGCGTCGAGGTGAACTGAAGCGCGTCGGGCGTGGCCAGGGACGGGTGTGGCGTCGAGCGGGCTAGGACCAGGAATCCCGCCGACCGGCCCAGCTGTGTCTGGCCCATCGAGATCTGGAGCGCCACCCCCCAAGGGTGGGCGGCCTCGCCCGGCGGAATGCCCGAGGAACACGAGCGACACGGGCCGCCGCCGCCCCCGACCGAACCGCTGCCGGGCGTCCCGGTGTCATCGCCGTCGTCATCGCCTGATTCGACGATGGAGATCGTGACGTTGCGGAGGGTGACGGTGGAGGGACTTTCCGGTACTTCTTCCAGATGTTCGCCGCTGAGCCATTCGCCGCCCGTGCCTTCGAATTCCTCGCTTTGAGGAGTGACGTTGATCGAGCCGTCCGGGAAAACAGCGACGCGTTCCCAGTCGATGCGATAGGTCACATCCCGGGAGGTGCTGGGCACGCGGAACCGATACTGCATCCGGCCGCCTTGCGCGCAAACGTGATCGCTGCTGAGGCTGTAAAATGCATTGTTGGGCCCAGGCAGCCAGTCACCGGAGAAGCCGGGCAGCTTCGCCAGGAGCATGGTGTAAAGGAGTTCGTCGTTATACTCGGACTGAAGCTCGATCAGATCCTCGAGATCGTAACCCAACTCCTTGTACCGACTGCGCTGGGTGATGGCATCCTGGTAGAACTGCATGGTGGGCAGGTTGTAGAAATAGGAATTGAGGACGGTGGTCAGACAGTCCCCGTCGCTCCACGTGCCGTTTGGAGCCAGGGTGGCGCTGCATCCACCGCCTCC
>JAHDYP010000333.1 GCA_023383055.1 Verrucomicrobiota bacterium
TGCACGATCCGTTTGACCAGTGCCGCCATGTCAGCCAGGTCCGTGTCCGCGGCCCCTTCGATTTCGGGGGTTTCGAGGGCGCAGCCGAAGCCGGCGTGTTCGACGATCCCCCCGATGATTTCGGACCAGTCCGAAAAGCCGCTGTTGATCCTCGATGGCTTCGGACGTCCAGCCTGGTCCCAGCTGCGGATCAGCGACCACAGGGCGGACAGGATGCGTCCCCGGGCGCGCAGGAGAAGCGGCGCCTCAAGCCGGACCTGGAACATCCGGTCTTCGGCCCGTTCGACGCCGAGGAACAGCTCGCAGAACAGCGATCGACGGCGCATATCGGGCGAAACGGTGGCTCCGTTGGCGGTGAGGAAGACCACGGTCGACTTGCGGCCCATGAACTCCCTGGACTGACCCAGGATCCGGCCCTTGAAGTGGCTGTTGGTGAGAAACAGTTCCAAGGGACCGCTGGAAATGTGACTTCGGACGTTGTCGAGGATGAGGACCGGCAGCCCGCCCATCACGGCTGCCAGAAGCCGCTTATCCATTTCCTCATCGCTCTTGGCCCAGGCTGCCGTCGGCGCATAGCCCAGGACAGGGATGGTACAGACCTTGGCGAGCAGGGTCTTGCCTGCCCCCTCACGGTTGGCCAGGAAGATGAACGCGGGCGGCAGGGCCAGCGACGGCAGCAGACCGATCCCGAAGACCGTCAGCATTGCGGCTACAGCCACCGCTTTGGAGCGTCCGTTGTCATTGAACGTGAATTCCCGCAAGAGTTTGTCGACCACGGTCCGGGCTTCCTCCAGGGATAGCTCGGGCAGCTCGATCCCCGTGCTGGCGGTAAAGGTCAGGCTCTGGGCGTCGTAGCCCTCGGGCAGGAGCACGATTTCGCCGGAGCCACGGCGAACGGGCATGCGCACAGGATTGAACCGTTCGACTTCGCGCAGCGCCGCCAGAAACTGCGGTGAGGCGAGGATCCCTTCGGCGTCCGAACTGGACATGGTGCGAATCAGCCGGAGCAGCTCCCCATATGGAGTCAGTCGCAATTTGAAGAAGAGCAGATGCTGTTCGGCCCAGCTTCGGAACGTGTCCGCGGTCATTGGCTGGAACTCCTGCTCCGTCTTTGGCGGGTGGAAGACCAGGCTGCCACGGCGGAAGATGTCCTTGTCCTTGAGCAGTTCGCCGACTTCGGCGGCGGTGTCGCTGAGCACGTGGTTGTCGCCGGGAAGCCGGACCTTCGGGCGGGAGTCGTTCAGGAACATCGGGGCCTCCTCGCGGGGGCGGTCGGGCACGTCTGGAACCTCGAGGATCTTCGGTTCTTGGAGGATTTCAATTGACATGGGATTCGATGAGCTTGGGGTTGAAATAGAAAACCGTCTGCCGGCAGCCGTTCTTGTGGAGGCCGTCCGGGATGCGAACCATCTGGCACGGGGTCCAGGTGTGGTAGTCAGCGCCGATCGAAACGGCGTAACGGAAGAACTTGAGGACATTCTTCTCTGGGAGACCGACCACCTTGAACCAGCCATGGAGGCTCTTGGATCCAGAATGGAGGGCGAGACAGAGGGGGGCAAACTGGGCCAGGTGGAGCATTCGGGCGGCTTGGCTGTCCAGATTACCTGAGTCGAACTCGACGACCAGAAACCGGCGGGGACCCGTATTATCCAGACAACGCTTTGAGATCTCACCATCCAGGTTGATGCCCGTTAAGGCGGACATGGGCGACGGGACAACGAGTGAACAGGACTCGAGGCGGCCGCGCCACGAAGACCGGGGCATGGTTTGGGCATAGCCTGCGGTGCCCTTGGCGGCACAGAGCAGTGGATCGCCGGGAAAGAGTGTATCGATGATTTCCTCGGCGTGGCTCCTTTCGTCGGTGAAGAGGACGGGTGATGCTTCCCATAGGTTCGGCAGGCCCAGACCAGAGGCCGTGATCGCCTCGATGAGGTCGGGATTTAACGCCACTCGACTGGGAAAGGATTTCCGCGTGGTTTTCCTGGCGATTGAATCGCCTGCCAGATGTCCTGGGGACATCCCACTGGAGGCGAAGGCCTTATCGGTGGCGGCGTCTATTTCACGGTCAGGCACCTCACGCCCGCAGTCCCGGACAGCTTCGCGCAGGCATTGCGTGGTCGCTTCCGGGGCGA
>JAHDYP010000334.1 GCA_023383055.1 Verrucomicrobiota bacterium
TGTTGCAGTGCGTGAAGCAGAACTCGAGGGTCTTGCTCGTGTAATGCAGCGGCGCGTAAATCGGTTCGCTCCCGTCGCCTTTCAGGTCTTCCATCACCAGATCGAGCAGCCCCAGGCGCGATTGAAACGTCTGCCCGTTGCAGACCAGCCTCAGCCCTGTGTTCAGGTAACTGTAATGCCGCAACCGCCGTTCGAGATGCTCGGGCCGAAACTCGATCTCCTTGAAAATCGCCGGGTCCGGCTCAAACCGAATCAGCGTGCCATCGGGTTCCTGGGGGAGTTTCCCCTCCTTCTTGCCCTTCAACTTGCCCTGCTTGAAGGCGGCTTCCACGAAATCGCCGCCGCGATGACTGCGCACGACAAACTCCCGCGAGAGGGCGTTGACCGCCTTGGTGCCAACGCCGTTGAGCCCCACGCTGAACTGGAACACCTCGTCGTTGTACTTGGCGCCGGTGTTGATGGTCGAAACGCAGTCGACCACCTTGCCCAGCGGTATGCCGCGGCCGAAATCGCGGACGCTGACGCGGCTCCCTTCGATCTGTATCTGGACCTCGCGGCCGTAGCCCATGATGAACTCGTCGATCGCATTATCGATCACTTCTTTGAGCAAAATGTAACACCCGTCGTCGTAATGGGTGCCATTCCCAATCCGGCCGATGTACATCCCGGTCCGCAGCCGGATGTGCTCCAGCGAGGAGAGTGTCTTGATCTTGCTCTCGTCGTATATGTGCTTTGCGTTTTCCGCCATAATCTCGAACCGCCGAATATTGGGGCGATCGCCCGCCTTGCCAATCCCCAAATACAAAGCGCGGCCAATACCGGCGCATCCCGCCCATTACCCCTTGCCAAAGCCACGCTCGCTCGCGAGTATACCCCGGCTGGCTAATGTATTGTGGGGTTGCTAACCATGAGTGAGAAAAAAATCCTGATCGTTGAAGACGACGCGATATCGCTGCAGTATCTCACCCGCTTTCTCACGGATGCGGGTTATGCCGTCATCCGCTGCGGAGACGGACCGACCGCGGTGAGCCTGGCCGCGACCCAACGACCCGACCTGATCCTGCTCGACCTCGGTCTGCCCTCGCCCAATCCCAAGTCCTGCCCCAGCTTCGACGGATTCAGAGTCCTCGACTGGCTGCCGCGGATCCTTAAGGGCAAACGGATGCCGGTCATCGTGCTGACCGCCCAGGAACCCGCCGAAGCCAAGGAACTGGCCCTCAAAGCGGGCGCCACCGCCTTCCTCCAGAAACCCGCCGATTCCAACAAGCTCCTGAGCGCCATCCGAATCGCCTTGAACGAAGTCTAAACCTCGGTGACCGAGGGCAGCCCGGCCAACGCCATCGCCAGTTCGCTTTCGTCGTAGCTTTGATCGGTAAGTTTCCCCGCCAGGTAATCGGTGTAAGCCTGCATGTCGAAATGTCCGTGCCCGCAAAGATTAAACAGAATCGAGCGGCTGACCCCCTCCTCTTTGCATTTCAACGCTTCCACAATCGCTCCCTGCAGGGCGTGATTGGCCTCCGGAGCCGGCACCATCCCTTCCGTGCGCGAACAGAGCATGCCCGCCTCGAAACAGGCCAGCTGCGGGTACGAACACGCCTCGATCAAACCCAGCTTCAACACGTGGCTGACCAGCGGCGCCATCCCATGGTAACGCAATCCGCCCGCGTGAAATCCCGGCGGCGTAAACGTCGACCCCAGCGTGTGCATCTTGACCAGCGGCGTCAAATGCGCCGTGTCCCCAAAGTCATACGCATACTGCCCGCGCGTCAGACTCGGACAGGCCGACGGTTCCACCGCCACGATCCGCACCTTGCGTCCCCCGCGAAGCTGCGCCCCAAGAAACGGAAACGCAATCCCGGCAAAATTCGAACCGCCCCCGGTGCACCCCACAATGACATCGGGATAATCATTCGCCATTTCCATCTGCGCCATCGCCTCCAGACCGACCACCGTCTGATGCAACAGAACATGGCTTAACACCGAACCCAGCGCATACTTCGAATCTTCACTCTGCGCCGCCACCTCCACCGCCTCGGAAATGGCAATCCCCAGGCTCCCCGGATGATCGGGGCGCTTGGCCAGGATGGCGCGACCCGACGCCGTCT
>JAHDYP010000335.1:0-377 GCA_023383055.1 Verrucomicrobiota bacterium
CGCCCAGGACCTCGTCCAAGGCTTCTTCGCCCGCTTGATCGACAAGACGGCCCTGCGTCAGACCACGCCCGAACGCGGACGGTTTCGCAGTTTCCTGCTGGCTTCGTTCGGGCATTTCCTGGCCAATGACCACGACCATCGCCATGCCCTCAAGCGCGGCGGCGGTGTCGAATTCGTTCCCCTGCCGGAAACGGACCAGGAACTCCCCGCCGAGGGCAAGTCGTCCCAATACCGGCTGCTTCGCCCGTTCTTGTTCCGTTCGCCCGATCCCGGCGGATACGACCAGGCGGCCACGGCCCTCGGGTTGCGCGCCAGCCAGATGCCGAAGCGGGTGTTCCGCTTCCGGCAGCGGCGGCGCGCCCTCGTCCGCGAGGACA
>JAHDYP010000335.1:387-2088 GCA_023383055.1 Verrucomicrobiota bacterium
AAATGGCCTGGACAGTTTGCACCCCGCCCGAACTGGAGGCCGAGTGGCGTCACCTGGTTGATCTGATCGCCGATGGTGAGCCGAATGATCCTCGCTGAACCGCAAACCACGCGAACCAGGCGCGTGCGGAAGGTTATGCTCCCCACCAGGCAGCAAGCCCGAATGGCCCGTGGGAGCCCGTGGAAGCGCCGCTCGTCGTCGCAAGTCACCAAGCCACGGTCGAGGTGTCTCTTGGGGGTTCAAACCGGTTCTACCGCCTGCGAACGCCTTAAGCCTCGCCGTTCGATTCAACCAAAAGGGGCGTGGTTGCGTGCCCAAGGAGGTGTGCGAACTCCTCGGGAACGCGTCCAAGTTCCACCAGCTTTCTTTCAACGCCAATTCAAGAAGCCTAGGAATCCAAGATGCGTCCGGGTCAGCCCTGCAACGGTCAGGACTCCTCGAATGCTTTCAGGAAGTCGTCCCGGTTGATATCCGATTGGCGACAGATAGCCCGCAAGGTCGACCCTTTGAGGTGGCTATGGTTGGGTATGGTCAGTGGGGTCATGCTGCCATCTGCATTGCGTCGCTGTAACGAAATGTGTTCCCGTTCGCGCACCAACTCGAAGCTCTCGCCATGAAATTGCAGGGCGGACTGCACATCGCGAAGGGCCTCAGCGTAGGTATCGCCCTCACCTACAACCACCCCTCGGACCCCCACCGGGTAGGCCACGTAACCGTCCGTGTGCTTCTCAATGATGATCTTAAGCTGTCGCATGCTTCTCGCGACAAACCACCGCCCTTGGATTCGGATGGCGAGGGTTTCCTCTGGATCCGGTCCTCACTATTGTCGCGCTTCACTTCCCCGCTGGGCTTCGCGCAGACGCATGGGCCGGTTGCGCCATCGGTGGTCGCGTTGAACCGGCGGGACCCGCTCGCGGCTGCATGGGCTTGTTGTTTTCAGGCCTGAAAGGACGCCCTTGCACAAATCGCTGGCGGCGGCGGATCCTATCGATGCTTGTCTTTCGCCCGGCCGGGAGTAGGAAAGGGTGCGTGCAATCCGGCCCGACAACCGAGACGTTCGCCAGCACCCATGGGAGCGTGGTCCTGGCTGCCGGGGGCGCCAACACGCCGGACTCGCGCCTGGCCTGGGAGCAACTCGCCCGCACCTGAACGGCTCTTCGACCGCGACTGGGCGAATACCATTCTGGACCAAGCCCGCGTGCTGACCGCGGTTTGAAATCTGCCCGGCTGGCCGGCACGGGGTGCCAGGACGGGAGCTGGTACCCACCCATGGCGTGGTGACCGTGCGCGAATCGCAAGTCGAACCGCTCACCGCCGCAGGACTGCTGACGGTCAGACCGCTCGCACCGGCAGCTCGTCGCGCCGCAGCGCTGCGGACGTGAGGAGCGAGGTCATCACCTCAGCCAAGCCGGATCGCTGAAGCACCCCGCGGAGCACAAGAGGCCCGCGAATCGCCGGACCGCCCGGCGCGGAGTCAACGGGGCGACACGACACCCGCTCCCGGTGGTAGGCCTGGACGCGGCGTGCGTCAAAGGGGAATGCCACCCCGGAAAGTGTCCAAGAAGTGTCCCAGCAGGCTTCCGATGCACCCTCCAAATGCGCTTGAGGATTCGCTGTAAGTCATTGGGGGCTTGGAGTTTTTGAGTTGGAGCCAGTTGTCGGATTTGAACCGACGACCGTCCGATTACAAATCGGATGCTC
>JAHDYP010000336.1 GCA_023383055.1 Verrucomicrobiota bacterium
TGCCCTTGCCGGACAGGAAGAGGTAGGTGGCGAGTCCGGCCTTCCCGGCCTTCAGTTCCTCCACCGTGGTGGGCAGCCGGTCGGCGGATTCCTTCGCACCCTTCGCCGCCTTCGTTGGTTTCGCTGCCGGTGCGCCCTTGGTCTTCGCTATCGGGGTCTTCGGGGTCGCTTCCTTCTTCGATTCTGTGCCGTTCTTCATCTGGTTTCCTTTCGTCGTCCGGGCGGTCATCGCGCCGAACATGAGCCTCGCTCGGGTGGCTCAGGGTGAATGTCCAAGGGATTCCATGACGCGATTGCGGAAAGCCGGTCCGGCTAATCCCCCTGGCAGGCGGCCTTCGACAGCGCTCGCACCGGTTCTCGGGCTGACTCGGGCGGAGTCTCGCGCAGGTAACAGTCGCCAAGTGGCGGGGCAGAGGTCAGTCGCCGGGCAACCTCGATGGCTCCACGCTTGTAGACACAGACGCAGATCAGGTCGCCGCCACCATCTCGAACCGCCCAGAATCGTGTGCGGCCGTGCTTGGTGACGGTCACGGCGCTCATGACAGGGGAATCCACCCGCCGTTGTGTTCGCGGATCGCCTCGTCATAGGTCGACTCGATGACCGATTGAAGCGTGTCGCAGTAAACGTCCCGGTGACAGGCCAAGACCATCGAGTCGGCTTTCCGCCCCCGCCACGCCTCGACCAGCCAGACCGTGTAGGTGTCGTCGCGTTCGTAAGCGATGATCAGGGTCCAGGCCCGGCCACGCTTGCCATTGACCCGGGCCTGGAGCCCGACCTCGTAATCGATGAACCCCTGCCCCGGCTCCGATACCAACCGGGACGGTCGGCCGGATCGGTATTCACCCTCGGCCTGGGCACAGCGGTAACTGAACTGGCTGGCGCCGACATACGTGAACGCCCCGGCGAGGCCGAGTCCCCCGGCCTGGGCGATAATCGTCCGGATCGTTTCCGGCAGCGAACGGGTTTCCATGCGCTGAACCTCCTACGCGGTCCAACCGCCAGGGGTCCAGTGAGAATCTGGCGACGGCGGTTCACGATCCGCAGCCTCTGCGTCATACCGAGGGTGTCGATGTGGCGTCCTTCGCTGCCTGCAGGCTACCAAGCGTCTGCTCGGCTCGATCCGCCATCTCCTTCCAGGCCTTGGAAGTCCGATCGAGGAGGTCCAACTGCGCGAGCACCTCCTCCTCCTGATCTTTCAGGCGCTGTTCGATCTTCTCCGCCGGCAATCCCACCAGGCACGGCGCCAACCGATGCGTCATCAGGAGGACTTTGCGGATCGCCCGACCCAGGTCGGCGCCCAGGCGGCGCACTGCATCCACGGTGATATAGTCGCCCTTCAACTGCCCGATTATGATCTTGAGCTTCGCATTCTGCAGGGCAACGGAGCGAACCTGCTCGGCCTCGAGGTTGATGGGCGGCCGGCCGTTGCCCCCGGCGTACCATCGGAGGAAGGGGGCGAGCTCAACCCGGCCACGGCGGAGAGCTGGGCAACCGAGGCGTTTGGCGTTGTTGAGGACTTTGAGCGGAATGCCCGTGGCTTTGGAACACGCTTCGAAGCTGGGATAGGTATCCTGGAGGGGATTGTTGTCCCAGCGATCACGGTAGTGAGTCAGCAAGGCGTGGAGCGCGGCGACGAGCGGATACCGGTTGCGGACCGGCCGTGGCAGGACGCTTTCGTCGGCCAACTGGCGGAGCCGGCGTTCGGTCACGCCCGCAATCCGGGCCAGGCGGCTGGCGTCGATCATCGTGGGGTCAGGGGTTGTCGGGTTCTTCTTCATGGGGTCTCGGTTTGTTCGGTGGTGACGGAAGCGACGGCTTCCACAGGTTCAACGGGTTGGTCCGCGGTCGGAGTGTCTGCAGGATCGTGTTCCCCCGGTTCAGTGGGCGACTCGCTCCGGGTCATGACATGGGTTTCCTCCGCCTGCCAGTTCCAGGCATGGCGCTGGCCGCGGTTACGCCATCCGATGAACCGGCTGTAATGGCCGGTGTGTTTGGCAAGCGTCGAGTGCTGGACGCCGCACCGCTGAGCCAGCTCCCGTAGCGAAGGGCTGCCATCGAAGTAGCCGGGATTGAG
>JAHDYP010000337.1 GCA_023383055.1 Verrucomicrobiota bacterium
GTGCGATTCGTGTCGGTGGACCGCACGACGTAGTGGAACACCTCACCCAACCCGGTGGCAATGGGGCCAAGCTGCGGGCGCTCCAGCCCCTCGGGCAGTTCCACGGTCTGAAGCCGCTCCATGATGAGTTGCCGCGCCCGGAAAATATCAATGGTGTCGTCGAAGGTCGCCACCACTTGCGACAGGCCGAACTTCGAGATGGAGCGCACGTTTTGCAGGCCCGGCAATCCGCTGACGGCCAGTTCAACGGGAATGGTGATTTGCGCCTCCGTCTCCTGCGGATTCAGCGCCGCCGCGGTGGTGTTGATTTGCACCTGCACCGGCGTCGTGTCCGGGAAGGCGTCAATGGGGAGGATGCTCAAGGACCGCCCGCCGATGACGACGAGCGCCGCTGCCAGCACACAGACCAGCAGGCGGTTCCTGAGCGAAAACGTGATAATCCAGTTTAACATCGCGATGATTCCTTAAGAGGGTTGGGCTTAGTCATCCGCACAACCCGCGCCGAGCCGCGACATCAGCATGGCGGACTTGACCGCGAAGGCGTGACTCACGGCGATTTGTTCCTCCGGTTTCAATCCCGCCAGGATTTCCAGCCGTCCGTCATACTTGGCCCCGAGTTGCACCGCTCGCGCGTCGAACAAGTCGTTTGCCAGCTTCACAAACACGAACGGTTTCCCTTCGACATGCTGGATCGCCGACGGCGGCACGAGCATCGCTCCCTCGGCCTGCCGCGTCAGAATCCGCGCCGTGGCGAACATCTTGTCCTTGAGGAGACAGTCCGGATTGTCGAACTCCGCGCGGGCGCGAGCCATGCGCGTGCGTTCATCCACCGCCGGACCGACCCACGTCAGCTTTCCCGTGAAGACTTTGCCCGGCAGGGAATCCACCCGCAGTTCCACGGCTTGGCCCACTTTCACCCGCGCCAGCGTCGCTTCGGGCACTTGCAGCATGGCCCAAACGGTGGAATGGTCCACGAGCGTGAACAGCGGTTTGCCGGCATCCACCAGTGATCCCCGCACGGCCACGCGCTCCACTATCTCGCCCGCAAACGGTGCGCGGACCTCCATCAGGACCTGCTCCTGCGGCTTATGGCCCATCGCATCAATCTGCTCCTCCGTGAAGCCCAACGTCCGCAGTTGTTGGCACGCCCCTCGGTGACCGGCTTCGGCCTCCTGCAGGGCTTGCTCCGAAGTCACGCGCTGCTCGCGCAGTTTGCGCTCCCGGTCCAGCGTTTGGTGGGACAGCACCGCCTTGGCCACCGCTTCGGCGATGGAGGCCGACCAGATTTTTGCGACGGTCTGCTTTTCCTCAACCTTCGTCCCCAAGTCCACGTCCACCGTCTGAATGATGCCGCTCACTGGCGCGGCGATTTGCGCCAGCTTGTTCTGGTTGAAATTCACCTCCGCCACGCACTCGACCGCATCCGCGATTGCGCCGGTTTCAGGCGTGGCCGTCTGGACGCCGACAATCGCCATCGAGTTCGTCGAGGGCAACCGGACCTTCATGCTCTCGCCCGGCTTGAGCTTCGCGGCCAGGTCCGGCTTGCACACTGCGCACTGCGCTTCGGGCACGCCATGCTCGGCGCACATCACGACGCCATCTTTGGTTTCGGTATGCGCCGCGCCATGCCCGCTTGCCCCGTGTCCATGCCCGTCATCTTCACCGTGGGCGGCGGACTCGCTCTGTTTTGAGCAGGCGGACAAGAGGGCAACCGCCGCCACCAGCGGCAGAACGGTCAGCTTGGAAATCGTCATTGGTTTCATAATCTTCGCTTTGTCGTTCACTCGTTTACTTGGCGGGTGCGGGAGCGTGCTCGCCCGGGCCGTGGTTATGGCCCTGATGATCATCTGCGGCGGGCGAGTTGGTTTTGGCGGGAGCATGGCCGGAGTGGTCATGACCATCATGCTCGCTATGGGTTTCCTGCTTCTTGCAACCGGCGAACAGCGCCACGGCCACAACACTCGCCAGCGCGGCGAGTTTCAGAGTCATTTTC
>JAHDYP010000338.1:0-336 GCA_023383055.1 Verrucomicrobiota bacterium
GGTCCCACGCCCCACCGTTGCGCACCCACACAAACGCTTCGCCCGGCTGGCTGCCAGCCCCGCCATATTGCACCGCTTCCCGCGGCACCAGCGTCGCGTTCTCCACCTGGTCCACCACCACATCCACGCTCACCGAAAGATCGGGAATCACGCGCGGGTCCATCTTCTCCAGCTTCAGCACCACGGCCATCTCTTTGATCCAGTCCGGACGGTAGCGGCTGGACTTGGCCACCGTGCCGATCGCATACACCTTCGCCGGCAACACCAGGCCGGGAAACGCGTCAAACCGCACCGTCGCTTTCATCCCAATGCGCATCCGCTCCACATCCACCTGGT
>JAHDYP010000338.1:346-1992 GCA_023383055.1 Verrucomicrobiota bacterium
CGTCCACCACCTGCATGAACGGGAAGCCCGGAAACAGCTGGTCGCCGACCTTCACCTGGTCGAACTCCGAGCCGCGGAACATGTTCTGCATCACCACCATGCCGTCAATCGGCGCCTTCAACACCATGCGGTCGGCGTTGGCTTCGGCCCGGCGAAACTCGATCTGCGACTGCTTCAGCTCAATCTGGGCGTTCTTGGTCTCCGAGGCCAGGCTCTGCTCCATGAACTTCACTTCCTTGAGCAGCTGGTCATACCGCGCCTGCGCCTCTTCGAGCGTCAGCTTGGCCCGCTCGGTCTCGATCGCCCCCATCACCGGGGCCGTCTTCATCGTCAACTTCGCTTTGTCCAGATCGCCCTTGGCGGCGTCGATCGTCTGTTGGTGCGCCTTCCGCGCCACCTCCAGCTCCGACTGCATCTTCTTAAAACTGGCCTCGGTCTGGATCACGCTCGCCCGGTAGTCGTCCAATCGCGTCAGCATGTACTGGCGGTCAAACTCGGCCACCGGATCGCCCTTCTTCACAAACGCGCCCGGCTTGGCAGCGTCCTGCAACACCAGGCTGAACTCGCCGCCACCGCCGCCCCGGCCGCCCGTGCTGCCGCCGCTGGCCGCGCCAATCGCCCCGGGCCCGCCCGAGCCTCCGCTCAATCCGCTTGACGTCGAACCCAGGCCATCCGAGCCCATGCTAGAACCTCCGCCCGAGGACCCCGACGACCGCGCTCCACCCGCCGCGCTGCTCGCGCTCGACCCGCTCACCCGGCTCGTCGCCGAACGCATCGCCGAAGAACTGCGTGAGGACGACTGCGCCCCGCTCGTGCTCGACACCGACAACGAACCATCCGCTCCCAACGAGGTCGATCCGCCCCCCCCCGATCCACCCGAGCTGCCCGTCGCCCGCGACGTCACCGTCGAATTCGAGCTCCGCGACGAGCTGAACGACCGGCTGTCGCGCCCAAAGCCCGATCGCGACCCCCGCAACTGCGGCGCCAGCAACTGCGCAAAGCGCTCCGCCCCCGTCGATCCCGTCAGCCGGATCGTATTCGAAAGGTTGCCCGCACTCGCCTTGGCCGTGCGGACTTCCACCACGGCGCCCTTTTTCTGCTCGGCCGAGGCCTGGCGCAGATAGAGCCCCGCTCCAACGGCGGCGACAATCATCGCCCCCGCCAGCCACTTCAGCCAGCCGCGGCCGGAGGTCTCGGGTTCATGAGCGGCCGGGGCGACCTTCGTCACGCCCGGCGGTGCGGATTGCGGATTGGAATTGGGTACAGGCTGCATGGAATCCTCCCTGGCCGTTCGGGCTCTCAGCGGGGTACACGTTCCCCCCGCGCCCGCCCGCACTGGGCACACGGGTCGTCTTCACTTCAAACAGACGCTATTGTAAGCCAGAAGGTTATTCAATTGCGGGCGGAATCGGCCCCCATCAATGAAAATGGGACCACTCCGGCGCTTACCGCGTGGTCCCACACCTTCTCGCACGAAAAACCGGCGAAGATACCGTAAAGCGCCTTTACAATTAGCCGTTCATACTGGCTAAAAATTCGGCGTTGCTGCGCGTCTTGCCCAGCTTGTCCAGCAGCAGTTCCACCGACTCCACCGGCGACAACGGGCTCAGCACTTTGCGCAACACCCAAATCCGGTTCAGGTCTTC
>JAHDYP010000339.1 GCA_023383055.1 Verrucomicrobiota bacterium
AGAGCAAGAGCAAGAGCAAGAGCAAGAGCAGGAATTGGGACTGCGTTTCTCTTTGGCGACAACACGGCAATCTCGTGAAATCAGACAAAGAACCCAGAACCTGTCTCCCTATCACGGGCCGAATCGCCGTTGGTTGTCGCGGGCTTGGCGGGGTGAACCGGTCTCGGCGGCCGAGCGGGCCGCTTTCCCGCTTGCAGGTCTTTGGGATGACGGTGGAGCATCGGTCATGCAACAGGATTGGCGGCTGATCGGGAATCCCCAGGCCGGCGCCGGCCGGACGCTGAAGCTCTGGTCGCAGCTGGTCCAGAGGTTCCCGGAAGCGGCGGGGCTGCGGGTACATTGGACGCGCGCGTCCGGGGAGGCGACCGCGGTGGCACGGGCGGCGGCGGGCCAATGTGCCATGGTGGTGGCGGTTGGCGGCGACGGGACGGCGAACGAAGTGGCGACGGGCTTGATCGAGGCCGGGGTCAGGGAAACGGTTCTGGGGCTGTTGCCGCTCGGAACGGGCAACGACGCAGCCCGGGCGCTGGGCCTTGAGGATCCCGTGGAGGCGTGGACGGCGCTGGCGAAAGGGCCGACCCGGAGCATGGACGTCATCGAGGTGCGCTGCGAAACCGATCAAGGCGTGACGACTCGATATTCGCTGGTTTATGCGGCGGCCGGGATCGCGGCGGAAATTCTCGAGCGGACGACGGCGCGGGTGAAGTACTGGGCGGGCCGTCGCGGCTGTTACACCGTTGGCTTCTTGCGGGCACTGGCGGGCTGGCGCTCTCCGGAAATGCGGATTCGATGCGCCGGCCGCGAGTATGCCGGTCGCTTTATGGTGGTGTCGGCCGGCAACGCGGAATGGGTGGGCGGCGGCATGATGCGGCTGTCACCCGGGGCACGGTGGGATGACGGTTTGCTGAATATCAACCTGATTCCGAGGCTGAACGGATGGCAGGCTTTGCGGAGTTTTCCCCGGTTGTACCGTGGAACACACTTGCACTTGAGGGGTGTGCGCTATCTGACGGCCCCGGAACTGGAATTGGAGAGCGATCCGCCGACCCGGGTCCAAGTGGACGGCGATGTGTGCGGGGCAACCCCGGCGCGATTTCGGGTGCTGCCAGGCCGGTTGCGCGTGAAGGCGGCTGCGGCCTGAATCGAACGCGCCTGGCGTGTCGTCATTTCTTTTCCTCGGCCGGGCCTTTCTTGGGTGGCAGCAGGGCGATGATGGCCTGCTGGTTGAGGTACCACTCGCGGAGGGGGCGGGAGAGGATGGAATCCTGGAATTCCTTGAACCGTTGGATGTTCAAGGCGGCATCGACGTCGTCCTTGAGTTGTTTGTTCAGGTCGCCTTTGGCGTCGGTGGCCCAGCCCTTGAAGCTGCCGATATTGTCGTTGAGCATGCGGGCGGCGCTGAGGCGGGTGTCGTGTTCGTATTTGAAGTCAATGACTTCGACCAGGCTTTTGTCGACCCGGCCGCGGCGGCGTTTGGAGTCGTCTTTGGCGGTGAGGACGGATTTGGCGAGGTCGATGATCCGTTTTTCGAATTTGGCGACGATATCGTCGTCGCCGACCATGCCGGTGGCTTCGGTGCCGAGGTTGCGGCTGGCGCGTTCAAGGACATTGCAGACGCGTTTGACGAGTTCCTTTTCGAACTCCTCGAAGAACTTGCGGCCGCGTTCGAGGATCAGATCCTTCTCGGCCTGGGTGAACTCATGGGTCTGGTCGTCAAGGCCCACAAATGAGGAATAGGCGGGTGAACTGAGGAGTTTCTCGAGGCGCTCGATGAGCTTCCCAGTGTCGATCTTGTCGGCCGGTTCGATCTCCTTGGGTGCCGTGCCGAGTTCCAGTTTGAGATCGACGGG
>JAHDYP010000340.1 GCA_023383055.1 Verrucomicrobiota bacterium
AGAGCCTGGTCACCACCACGGCTGAGCTCGCGGACACCAAGTCCGACCTGGAGATCACCCAGGCGCGAGCCGAAGAGCAGAGACTGCGGGCGAATCAATTGGAGCAGGAGCGGAACACCTACCTCAAAGAGCGGAACGATGCGCAGACGGAGTTGGCGGTGTGGCGGGCATTCAACCGGACTCCGGACGAGATTCGGGCTTTGATTGCGGAGAACCGGCGGTTGGTGGACGAGAATGTGGCGGTGATGGAGGAGAACCGGGTGCTGGCCCGCAAGGTTGACTCGTTGGAGAACCGGATCGCGATTTATGAGGGGCGCCAGCAGAAGGTGGTTTTGCGCCGCGACCTGAGGGGCGAGGTCATCGCGGTGGATCCGAAGTATGATTTTGTGGTGTTGAATATTGGAGAGAGCGACGGAGTACTTGAGCGTGGTGAAATGCTCGTGAATCGGGGCGGCAAACTGGTCGCCAAAGTGCGGGTACTGTCGGTTGATCCCCGGACGAGCGTGGCGAATGTGCTGCCGGATTGGCGCCAGGTGGAGATCATGGAAGGTGACGCCGTGATGGTGGGGAATTAAGGTTGCATGACTGCGATGTCTGCCTGTCGATCGGTGTTATTGCTTGCGCTGCTCGCGCTTGGCCTGGCGGGCTGTGCGAGCACCAGTGAGGAGGAGGCTTATTCGGACCGGCCGTGGAACTCGCCACGGGGTTGGGAACACGGGTTGCCGTCGGGTTTTTACGAGGGACGTTAGCTCGGGGTGCTATTTAGCGAACTCGATGCAGCGGGTCTCGCGGAGCACGGTGACGCGAATCTGGCCGGGGTAATGGAGGACTTCCTCGATTTTGCGGGCGATCGTGCGGGCCAGGAAGAACGCCTGATCGTCTGAGATTTTTTCGGGCTGAACCATCACCCGCAATTCACGGCCGGCCTGAACGGCAAAGCACTTTTCGACACCCTGAAAGGACATCCCGATCTGTTCGAGGTCATCCAGGCGCTTGATGTAAGTGGTCATCGTCTCCGAGCGAGCTCCGGGGCGTGAGGCGCTGATGGCGTCCGCGGCGCTGACGAGGATGCCATAGAGGCTGGTGGTGGGCACTTCGCCGTGGTGCGAAGCGACGGCATTGACCACTTCATCGGCTTCGCCATGGCGCCGGACGATTTCGGCGCCGACGGAGGCGTGGGTGCCCTGGACTTCGTGGTTTAAGGCCTTACCGATGTCGTGGAGGAGACCGGCCTTCCTGGCGATGGTCAGGTCGAGGCCGAGTTCGGCGGCCAGCAAACCCGTCAAGTGCCCGACCTCGATCGAGTGGTTGAGGATGTTTTGGGAGAAGCTGCGGCGGAAGCGCAGTTTGCCGAGCAGTTTGACCAGTTCGACGTGCAACGGGGGCAGGCCCAACTGGTATACGGCTTCTTCGCCGGTCTTCAGAATCGCCTCGTCCATTTCATCGGTGACCTTGGCGACCACTTCTTCGATCCGGGTGGGATGGATGCGTCCGTCGAGGATCAGCCGCTGCATGGCCTCGCGGGCGATTTCGCGCCGGACCGGGTCGAATCCGGAGAGCACGACGGCGTTGGGGGTGTCATCGATGAGGACGGTGACGCCGGTCACGGCTTCGAAGGCGCGGATGTTGCGGCCTTCGCGGCCGATGATGCGGCCTTTGATGTCATCGCCCTGGAGGGCGACGGTGGTGGTGGTGGTTTCGAAGGTGTGATCGCCGGCGTAGCGCTGGATGGCGACGCTCAGGATCCGACGGGGGTCGGCCGCCGGCCCGGCACCGCCGTGAAAAAAAAAACAACAG
>JAHDYP010000341.1 GCA_023383055.1 Verrucomicrobiota bacterium
GGTTCGCGCGCTCCATGTTCTCGAACTGCCCGCCCCATTCGATGGTGTAGCCTTCTGGCAGTTTCACTTGGGCCGCAATCTTCTCCCGCCCTTCGGCAACAAAGCTCTTCACGTCCCGCCCGCGCACGTTGGATTGCACGGTGATTCGCCGCTTGCCCCATTCGCGGTTGATGGTGGACGGGCCTTCCATCTCCGTGATCTTCGCCACTTGATTCAGCGGCACCACTGGACCCGCCGCCGTGGGAATGAGTGTCGCCGCCAGTGCATCCGGATCGGTGCGCTGTTTGTCGGGCAGTCGCACAACCAGCGGGAACCGCCGCTGGCCTTCGCGCACGTCGCCCACGCGGCGGGAGCCGACCGCCTCGACGACGTTCAGCACGTTGCGGGTGGGCACGCCGTAACGGGCGATGGCCTGTGAATCCACGCGCACTTGCAGGAAGGTTTGCCCGGTCAATTGCTCCACCGATGCCTCGCTCGCGCCGCGCATCTCCGCGAGCACGGCCTGCACTTCGCCGCCCAACCTCCGCAGTTCCTCCAAGTCGTCGCCATATACCTTGATGGCGATGTCGCCCCGCGCCCCGGCGATCATTTCATTGAGCCGCATTTCAATCGGCTGACTGAACGCGGGCTTCAAGCCCGGCACCTGGTTCAGCACGTCGCGCATTTTCTCGGTCAACTCGCCCTGCGTGCGCGCCTTCTTCCATTGTTCGCGCGGCTTGAGTGCGAGGAAGAAGTCAGCCAACTCCACGCCCATCGGGTCGGTGGCCACTTCCGCCGTGCCGAGGCGCGTCCAGATGTGTTCGATCTCGTCTGGAAACTCCTTCATCAGCACTTGCTCGATACGGTCGTTCTGCGCCACGGCTTCATCCACGGAAATGCCCGCGAGGCGCACGGTGGTGCCGACAATCGCACCTTCGCCGAGCTTGGGCAGAAACTCGCCGCCCATGCGCGACGCGATGAAAACCGCGCCAATGAACAGCACGGCAGCCCCCAGCAACGTGAGTTTGCGGAAGCGCAACGCCAGGTCCAGCGCCGGCTCGTAAAGGCGGTGCGCCAGCCGGACCAGCCAGGGTTCCTTCTCCTTCACCTGCTTGGGGAGGAACAAGGCGGCCATTACGGGCGTCAATGTCAGGGCGAGGACCAACGATCCGAGCAGCGCAAAGATCAGCGTCAGCGCCATCGGCTTGAAGAGCTTCCCCTCGATGCCTTCCAGCGTGAGGATGGGCAGGAACACAATCATGATGATGCCCACGCCGAACGCCACCGGGCGCGCCACTTCGAGCGGAGCACTGCGGAGCACGTCCTCGCGTTCCGCTTTGGTCAGCATCCGCCCCAGCTCATGTTGGCGGTCCACCAACCGGCGCATCGCGTTCTCCACCATTACCACAGCACCATCCACAATCAGACCGAAGTCCACCGCGCCGAGGCTCAACAGACTGGCGGAGATGCCCGCCTGCAACATCAGATTGCCGGCAAACAGCATCGAAAGTGGAATGGCCACCGCCACAATCAATCCGGCCCGCAAGTTGCCCAGGAAGGCAAACAGGATGGCGATGACCAGCAGCGCCCCGGCCAGCAGGTTGTGTTCGACGGTGCGAATCACGTTGTCCACGAGTTCGGTCCGGTCGTAGAGCACTTCCAATTTGATGTCCGGCGGCAGGAACTTCTGCACTTCGGCCAGCTTGGCTTTGAGCGCATGGGT
>JAHDYP010000342.1 GCA_023383055.1 Verrucomicrobiota bacterium
CCGAAGGCAGTTTCTTGGGCGCACAGCGCAAGGCGCGGCGATGGTCGCGGCGGGAATGCAGTTCCTGCCGCTTACCCGGTTGCGGGCGCAGTCCGCACGCCCCGGCAATCCGTTGCGATTCCCCGCTGACTGGTCTGGCGGCTCGTTGGCTGTGGCCCGTGCCAATCTCGCCATCTGGCCCGGCTACTCAACTGCCGTGTCCGCCATCAACGGCGGCGTGCCCGGTCCGACGATTCGCGTCCGACGCGGCGAGGAGTTCGCGGCGCGCGTCCAAAACAACCTGGGCGAACCCTTGGTGCTCCATTGGCACGGAGTGTTAGCCCCGGAACGGATGGACGGTCACCCGCGCGACCAGGTCGCCGCCGGGCAAAGTTACGAAGTCCGATTCCCCGTCCGCCAACGCGCCAGCACTTGCTGGTATCACGCGCACACGGATCAACTGACGGCGGAGCAGGCTTACGCTGGTGTGGCCGGTTTCTTCATCATCGAAGACCCGGCGGAGGCCGCCTTTGGTTTGCCTTCGGGCAGCCATGATGTGCCGCTCGTCTTCACGGACAAGCGGGTCAGCGCCTCTCGTCAGCTGGTTTATGCTCCGTCCATGATGGATCTGATGTCCGGTTACCTCGGCGATGTGATGCTGGTGAACGGCACGCCGGATGCCTGGCTGTCGGTGGACCGCGGAGTTTACCGCTTGCGACTGTTGAACGGGTCGAACGCCCGCATCTACAAAGTTGCACTGAGCGATGGACGGCCGCTCCACCTGATTGCCACAGACGGCGGCCTGCTGGCCGCTACCGTGTCCGTGACCTCGGCGATGCTCGCGCCTGGACAGCGTTTGGAAGCCCTGGTGGACTTCTCAGCCTACGCGACTGGCGCAGCGGTCGTGTTGAAGAGCCTCAGCTTCCCTGGCGGCGGAGGCATGATGGGCGGCCCGCAGCAGGGGACAGAACTGGACTTGTTGCGCTTCTACGTGGACAGCGCCGCGACAGGAGATGCGACCGTTCCGGCGACGCTGCAACCGCTCACGCCCCTCAATCCGGGACAAGCCCGGCGCTCGCGCGTCTTCACGTTGGCGATGTCCGGTATGGTTCACACCATCAACGGACAGCTTTTCAACATGCAGCGCACAGACTTTAGCATGCCGTTCGGGGACGTGGAGATTTGGGAATACCGGAACACCGGCACTGAGCCCCACCCGATGCACACGCACGCGGCGCTTTGCCAGGTATTGAGCCGCAGCAGCGCGGCATCGCTGCCGCCTGAAGATGCGGGCTGGAAAGATACCGTACTGGTGAATCCGGGTGAGACGGTGCGCGTCCTCACGCGCTTCGACACCCATTCCGGAGTATTCGTGCATCATTGCCACAACCTCGAACACGAGGATTCGGGGATGATGCAGAACTTTGAAGTGCTCCCTCCGCCCACGCTCACCGTCCGCCGTGACGGCACAATCGTCACCCTTTCCTGGCCGGAAGCGGAACAGGGTTGGCGACTGGAGTCATCTGGCGAGCCGAGTGGCGCAGCGTGGGATTTGGTGGCCCAGAACCCCACCCTGGTCGGCGGTCGCTGGACGGTGACAGTCAGCGAGACAACGGGCCGACGTTTCTATCGGCTGGTCAAGCCATGAGGTCGGCGGGACTCGTGGAGCGTTGATTCAAACCTGTTTGGAGTCGAGAAAACCGTTCAGAACCTTGGATTT
>JAHDYP010000343.1 GCA_023383055.1 Verrucomicrobiota bacterium
TCGAATTGGAGCAACTGGTCGAGGATCTGTCCGCCGCGTTGCCCTGGCGACCGGCCGCATCCGTGAAGCAGTTCGCTGCGGCCTGCAACCGGATCGGGGTTCCCGCCCCATCGAGCACATCGAACGGCGATCCGGGTTTCCTCCGGTGGTTGGAGCAGCATATAGACTCCGACGCCGCGACCTGGGTCCGGCACATGCAGCGGATCCGCTCAGCCAACCGGACCGCCAAAGTCCTCGAGGCGATGGAAGCCCGTCGGATGCCCTCGGGCCGGATGGCGTATGAGCTAAAGTATTTCGGTGCCACGACTGGTCGTTGGTCCGGCGGCGGTGGGCTGAACCTCCAGAACCTGAACCGAAAGACGGCTGAAGGCGTGGACCTTCGCCGGGCCATTGTCGCTCCCCCTGGGCACGTCCTCGCTTGCGTCGATTACAGTCAGATCGAGAGCCGGGTGCTCCTCTACCTCGCCGGGGACACCGCGGCTCTGGCTCTCTTCCGCGCCAACCCGGAGGCCGATGCCTACGAGATCCATGCCCGCGCCACGATGGGTTACGCGGAGCCCGAACCGCTCAAGGCCTACTGCGATCGGACCGGGTCGAATCTCCGTCAGCTAGCCAAGGCCCGTGTGCTGGGCCTGGGGTTCGGTTGCGGTTGGCAGAAGTTTATCGAGGTCGCCCGCGTCATGGCGGGCCTCGACCTCGATATGGAGGAATCCAAACGGATCGTCGCCGACTTCCGCCGTTCCAATCCTCTCATCGTCAATCTGTGGTACCGGCTCGAGGACGCCTGTGGGGCGAAGGCGGGCAGTCACTTCGCCCTGCCGCTTCCCTGCGCGCAGTTCGACCCCGCGCTCAAACGATACCTGATCTATCGCGACGTTGCGGTCCGTGATGAGCAGATCACCTGCACGGTCGGCGGTCAGCGGATGCACGTTTACGGGGGGCTCCTCACGGAAAACTGGACCCAGGCCACTGCCCGGGACGTTCTCGCTTCCGCCTGGTTGCGGTGCGCCTCTGCCGGGTTCGTTCCCATCTTGAGCGTTCACGACGAACTCGTGTTCGAGTTACCCGAGGCAACCGCCGAAGCCGACCTCGCCCGCATCACCCAGATTATGGAGAGGCCCGTGCCCTGGGCGCTTCATCTCCCGCTCAAAGTCGAGGGCAAACTCACCAACACCTACACCAAATGAACGTCATTACCGAAACAGAACAGTTTTACGGCTACCTCATCGGTCTCCATGTCGAACAGGACGCTGAGCCCGATATGGACGGCATGGTTAGCCCCAAGCTCTACGCCATCTTTGAATACGGCAGGAAGGCCTCGGTCTGGGAGGTGCCCGATGTGGAGCTCTTCAAGATCCTGGCAAAGCACCTCTGCGACATGGCTTGGTCGCGCTCCAAGATCGGCGAATACGGGTACGAAAAACTCTGGATCAAAAAGCAGGACGGCCGGTGGCACGTCGATCTCCCGTGAGGCGGTATGGCTAAATGGTATCCACTCTCCCCGAAAACGGTCGCCCTCCTCGCGACTCCGCCAGCGCCGGGCGAAACCCACGACTGGCTCCCGCGCGCGGCCGGCGGAGTCCGTCATCTTCTCGATCCCGAAACCTGCTTCCGGTTCCTTCGCCAGTGCTGCGATAAGTACGTCCACCACCGCACCGTTCCCGACCG
>JAHDYP010000344.1 GCA_023383055.1 Verrucomicrobiota bacterium
GGGTGGGTCAGTTTGAAGTGACCCTGGGTGGGTCAGTTTGAATCGACCGGTGACAAGCAGCGCACACCCGATGCCTGCGAGATACGAGACGGGGCCTGTCCACGACGGCGTGTGCATCGTATTATGCCCAGCGCTCAAGCACGCCGGGCCAATGGTCTCCGATTGCCAACCGAGGCACGATCCCGGCGTTCGGTGCAGCCGGATGGTTCGGCCCGTTTCGGAACACCCGTATTTACTCGGCTCGCAATGGGAGCGTTCATGGGGACGGTTCTGCTGGCTTCAACAGGAGCAGGCTCTTGCCATACAATATGACCGTCTGGCCGACGGCGGGCATCAGGACGTACCTGAGTTTGTCATCAACAAAGACCGGCAGGCCGACAACGCCAGCCGCCCGCGCCAACTCCGCCGCCAACTCCCGGTCACCCATCGTGGCTGACGCTGCTACCGCGAAGCCGCTAGCGGACGGCCCCATCCCAAAAACCAGAGGGCCACTATCCACATCCGGTGTCGCCAGTATGCCTTCAGGGAACTCGCGCACTCCGGGAACGCCTAGCACGCGGGTGAACAAGTGGCGACGGGCGAGGGTGTATTGCTGGGCGGCGAACTCCGGCGCGAAATCCCGAAGAAAATGTAAGCCGTACATCTGGGAAATCCCACGCGGACCCTGCAAAGGGCGGTGCTCCGCCGGATACACATACGTGCAGAACATGCCTGTTGCGGGATCGAGATAGTATTGTCTGACGCTGGCCAAGTGCCTCGCGGCGACCGTCTGGGCCGATTGGGCGTCAAACGCCCGGTCGTAGGCCACGAGCGCGGACAAAGCCGGAAAATTGTCCGTGAGCCACCACATGTCCGGATAGCTGGACAGGATCGCTTGATCGGTCTGACTGAAGCCTCTGACCAAGCTCCTGGCCACGCGATGGATCTGTCGGTCGAACTGGTTGTCCCCCGACGCCGAACGATAGCGCATCGCCACGTTGAGGTAATGCCCGTGCAGAAAGACTGCCGGTTGGGGATCGCCCGACCCAAACGGATCACCGAAGTGAGGTCTCATGAACCCGGCCACGCGTGGGCTTTGGAGAGCCTCCAGCACGTTGCGCATGGCGGCGAGGTATTCGTCACGAAATGCCGGATCGGCCTTCGCCAAGTTCGCCGCACCGTAACCGTGGTAACTCAAGCCCATGACCGGCCATTCGGCTTCAGCAATGTTCGTGGTCCAACCGTCGGTGTGGACTGGCGCAGCGCTGAGGTCCAACTTCCGCCAATGCGCGTCGAGCCAACGGAACTCAGCGCGACAGGCTTCCAGCGAAAGGAGATCCACTCTCGCCCGCGCTGCGGCGTTCGTGGGCGTGGGCGTTCGCGGAGCTAATAACTCAGCACTCGTAAAGCATGCGGCCCCGATCCAGATCAGAGCGGCCAGAATAGACTTGAGGCAGTATGTCGCGTGCGTCGTCATGGCTACTCGCTGACCGTCATCCGCATAGCGTGTTAGATTGCCGAACGCAGGCACGCCGGGCCGAGGGCGTCCGCTCCACACGGAGACGACCTCCCGGCGTTGCCTGACGCGCCTGGTGTGCGCCTGACATGGGCGTGAACTGATGGGGTGAAAGTCCCCTGTG
>JAHDYP010000345.1 GCA_023383055.1 Verrucomicrobiota bacterium
TGGCGATGAGGCCGAGCAGTTCGTCCCGGTTGTAGGTCGCGCCGCGACCCTTCGGGGGTTGCTTGAGCCGTTCAGGATCTAGGTGGTTGACCCTGCGCATCAGCGGGTACTCCCACCGGACGACGAAAGGAGGGACTGGTTCGAAGTTTCTGAGGGTGGGCTCAACCGTAAAGGCTTTGGGCTCCTCGTGCGCGGTGAAGGTCAGGATCGAATCCGGGTCGCGGGCAAAGACGCCCGAGCCTGAGATCCGGTCGATGCTGTTCTTCCCGGCCTGGTTACCCTTGGAATAGTGGGCGCCGAAAGCGACAGCCGGGCCGCACTCGTTGATCTGCTCGATCGAGTTGAGCAGTCGGGCAATATCAGAAGCGGAGTTTTCGTCGGCCTCGCCGAGCATTTTGTACATCGGATCCATTTCAACCAGCGAGAAGCCCTCGCCGCGGATCCGGTCGACGATCCTCGGGATGAGGATCTGGTACGGAGCGGCGTAGCCGCGGAGGTTCCAGATGCAGAGCTGACGGTCATCGAGCTCTACCTCCATCGTGTTGGCGATCGCCTTCAGTCGCCGTTGGATGGACCAGCGGGGCAGTTCGAAGTTGATGAAGAGCACCCGGCCCGGGAAGGTCTTGTGGCCTAGCCACTCTTTGCCGGTGCTGACGGCGACCGCGAGGTTGAGGAGCGACCAGGTCTTGAAGGCCTTGCTGGCGCCAGCGAGGGCGAACTTGCTCCCGGCGTGGAGCATGCCCCAAACGAGCTGCGGCGGCTCGGGGATGTCCTCGGCGACAAACGAGCCCGCAAACTCGATTTCCGGCAGGGCTGCACGCGCCGCGGCGCGGTCCACCGCGAGCTGGACCGCATCGGCGTTCTGAGCGGTGGCGTATTGTTCCAGTTCAGCGAGTGGATTCATAGAGGATGCGTTGGCGGGTGGCGGGAATGCCTTTGACGACGCGGAGGCCTCCGGGCATGCGGAGCCAGCCGCTCGAGTCCCACCGGGACTTGTCCGCGCCCAGGAGACACGCGACGGCGAAGAACCGGGCCTGATCGCGGATGTGCAACTGTTCGACGTGGAACCAGGCGTGGAGGCTTTTGCCGCCCGAATCGACCACCAGGATGAGGGGCACGAACCGGGCAAGCCGGGAGACGAGCCGGGCCTGCTGCGCCTTGGTCACGGTCAGGTCATCGAACTCGACCACCAGGTGGCGGCGCAGCCGGACATTGTTCTGGCAACGAACGGAGGGATTGCCCTCCTGGTTGACGCTCTGACGGCCGCGCATCGGGTTAACGACGATAAACTGCTGCAGGTGGGCGTCGGTGAGACACTCTTCGAGCGGGCGAATGATCGCGGATTCCGAGTCCGGCCCGGTGCAGACGAGTTCGCCGGGGCGGAAGAGTTTCGGCAGCACGTTGGTGGGCTGAAGTTGCGTGTCCACGTCCGGATCGAACAGGGGCGAGGTCTCGGTGATCGTGCGGGCAACCAGCTGCGTGTCCTGGTCGGGCCAGGCGTAGGCGCCTAGACCCGAGCCGCGGGCGCTGCCATAGACGTAGCTGACGGCCGATCGGATCTCACGGTCGGGAACGGTGCGGTGGTGGACGTACTTATCGCAGCACTGGCGAAGGAACC
>JAHDYP010000346.1 GCA_023383055.1 Verrucomicrobiota bacterium
TCGAGCCCATCTCCCGCTCGCACCCCAGCCAGGTCGCCATCCATCACGTCGGCCAGAACACTGAGCAGGGCTATTTCTATTACGTCATGGACCTCGCGGACGACGCCAACGCGGAATCTCGACCCGGCACGTCTGGAGGGGCGAGCTACCGCGAGCCCGCCTTTCCCAATCCCCTTACAACCCCGGCCTCGTGTAACTCGGCCCTCCAATCGCAAATCTCAAATCTCAAATCTCAAATCTCAAATCCCGATCTCTACCTTCCCAAAACGCTCAAGCACCTCCTCCGCACCCGCGGTCGGCTCCCGTTCGCCGAGTGCCTGGATATCGCCCTGGCGCTGACCACTGCCCTCGAACATCTCCACGGTCACGGCCTGGTCCATCGCGACATCAAACCTTCGAACGTCATTTTCGTGGACGGCGTGCCCAAGCTCGCCGACATCGGCCTGGTCACCAGCATCGACGCCACCCAATCGTTCGTCGGCACCGAAGGCTTCTTCCCACCTGAAGGTCCCGGCACCGCGCAAGCCGATATCTTCAGCCTGGGCAAACTGCTCTACGAAATAGCCACGGGGAAAGACCGACGCGAGTTCCCGGAGTTACCCGCCGACCTGGCAACGCCTGAGGAACAGGCGGAGTTGTCCGAGCTCAACGCCATTATCCTCAAGGCCTGCCAGCATGATCCGGAGAAACGTCATGCCAGCGCCAGCGCGCTGCGCGAGGAACTCGAACGCCTCCAACGGGGTCGTTCGGTCAAACGTCACCGTGCCTGGCAACGCCGCTGGGATCGCGTGCGGAAGCTCGCCCTGCCGGCGGCCCTCGGGATCGTGGGCGCGATGGCCCTGGCCGCCTTGTGGCGGCTGCAATCCGGTGCCGAGGCCAAGACCGAATCGCCGGAAGCACGGGCGAACCTCGCAGACCAGGGAACGTCCACCGGCCTCGACCCGCGCGCGATCTTCATTCTTCCAATTCGTCCGGCGGAAACCAACGGCGTGCCACTGGACCTTTGCTCGCGCATCACCGACGCGTTCATCGACTCGCTCGGGCTCCTCACCAACCAGGGCATCACCGTGGGACCGCGTAAGTCCGGGTGGGCGCATCTGGCGGAGTCAGAACAGTTCCAGCGCGTGACCAACGAGTTCAGGATGCGCCATGCCCTGACAGGCAAAGTGCGGCTGGCGGACGACCAATATGCGCTGACGCTCGGCTGGTGGGACCTCGAACTGGGGCAGCCCCGGTGGACCGAGACCTTCCGCGGCGGCACCAATGAGCTCGTTGAACTCGAGCGCCAAGCCCTGATGCTGGCCGCGCGCACGTTTGACATCAATCTCACGCCGGACCAGGACCGCCAGATCTCCCAGTTGCTCACCAACAACCTCGAGGCGCTCGGCTATTATCGAGAAGCCAAGAAGGCGTATGCCGCGCAGGGCGCCATTCTACTCGGCAGCGTAGCGGCCCAGCGACTTACCCAACCCGCCCTTCGCTTGGTGCGTATTCCGGCGGCATTCGGACACCGATTCCGATTCTATCCGGACAGGATT
>JAHDYP010000347.1 GCA_023383055.1 Verrucomicrobiota bacterium
GCTCGAACTGGCTCGGGCCTTCGCCGCTCTGAAGCCGGCTCCCAAGAGGAGCGTGCTGTTTCTCTCGGTGACCGCGGAGGAACAGGGCTTGCTCGGGGCCAAGTGGTACGCCACGCACCCGCTGTATCCGCTCAACAAGACGCTGGCCAACATCAACATGGACGCCACCAACCAGTGGGGCAAAACGAGCGACATAGTCGTGGTCGGGCTCGGCAACTCCACGCTCGACGATGTGCTGGCTGAGGCGGCCAGGGAACAGGGACGGACGCTTGTGCCAGACGCCGAGCCGGAAAAGGGCTTCTACTACCGCAGCGATCATTTCGAGTTCGCCAAGGAGGGCGTGCCGGCGCTCTACACGGAACCGGGGACCAGGTTCATCGGGAAACCGGAGGAGTTTTCCAAGCAGAAGCGCGAAGAGTACACGACGAACGACTACCACAAGCCCTCTGACGAGGTGAAGACCGATTGGGATCTGTCGGGCACGCTTGAGGACGCCAAGCTGCTGTTCGAAGTCGGCTGGCGAGTGGCCGAGGGCGAGAAGTGGCCCGAGTGGAAGCCCGGCGCCGAATTCAAAGCGAAGCGCGAGGCAATGCTACAACAGAAGTAAGGAGTAGCATTTCCATGAAAATTTGGATCATAGCTGGGCTAGTGTGTTGCGCGCCGGCTGCCTGGGGCCAGTCGGAAGTGCGGGTGTACGGGGCGGAGCTGTCGGCGCCGTTCGGAGCAGTGACGGGCAAGGTGGTGGTCCACGAGGCCATGCTCACCTTCGTAGATAGCGAGAAGCCCGAGGCCTCGTTTACGGTCGACAAGGCGAACGTGCAGTCGATCACCCGCATGGGTGAGGGGCTGGTGGTGCAGTTGAAGAAGGCGGTGAAGGACCGCGTCGGTGAATCGAACCGGCTGAGCTTGCGCCTCGCCGTGCCCAGTGAGTCGACGGTGGTCGAGCAGTGGCTGCAACAAGGCATGGCCGCGGCCCCGGCCAAGCCGGGCGAGACGAAGGCCGAAACACGATGGAGCTTCCCGGCGCGCCGGAACAAACTCATCGGCGGCACCGACGGCACGCTGGTGGTCACCCAGGAACGGGTCATCTTCGAATCGCTCGACAAAGCCGAAGACACCCGGCGCTGGGAGTTTAAAGAGATCAAGGAACTGAAGCGCAAGAACCCGTACGAGGTGGAGATCATCCCCTTCACCGGCGATAAATACGAACTCAAGCTATCAGGTTCGGGCATGGAGACCGAACAGTTTCGCGAACTGGTGGACCGCATTACGCGCGCCCGGTCCGCACGGCCCTAACTTTGGCTCCTAGAGATTGACGGGGACCTCTTCCTCGAAGAGGTCGCCCGGCAATGGAATGCCGTACTGCTTGATGCGCGTCAGCATGTTGGGCTGCTTGCAGACGGCCTTGAACCGCCCCATCACCTTGCCCGCGTCATCGACGCCGACTCGCTCAAAGGTGAAGATCTCCTGGATCTTCACGGCCTCGTCCTCCACGCCCAACACCTCGGCGAT
>JAHDYP010000348.1 GCA_023383055.1 Verrucomicrobiota bacterium
GCGGGTTCACGCGAGTGTCATATCGCAGTCGATGAATCGGAGATGACAAACGTGAGGCGATAGAGGCTGGCAGAGTTGGCGCGGCTATGGCATAAGAGGAATCGATATGCGGTTGAGACCTGGCATGATGGGGTTGGCGACGTTATGGGTGGCGCAGTTGGCTGGCGGGCAACCCTTGGCGCCGCCTGCGACGCCGCAGCCGGTGCCGGCACCGTTGACCCTGATTTCGACGGCTGCGCCGTTGGAGGGGCCGCGGATTCAATTTGCGGCGCGGGAGCACGATTTTGGGGAGATTCAGGCGGGCACAACCCTCAAGCACACGTTTGTTTATACGAACACGGGCCAGGCCACGCTCGAGATACTGCAGGTGCGGCCCTCGTGCGGGTGCACGACGGCGGGGGAATGGGAGAAGCGGGTTGCGCCGGGTGCGACCGGGACAATTCCGATTCAGTTCAACTCGGCGAACTTCAGCGGGCCGATCCATAAGACGGTGTCGGTGGTGAGCAACGATCCGCGCGAGAACAACGTGGTGCTCCAGGTCAAAGCCAAGGTTTGGGTTCCGTTGGAAGTGACGCCCAGGACGCTGATGTTTCAGTATGACAGCGAGATGCCGACCGAGGAGACGCGGACCATTCGAATTGTGAGCAATCTGAAGGAGCCGCTGAAGTTGGAGGAACCGAAGAGTTCGCATCGGGCGTTCAGGCGAAGCTCCGGGCGGTGACGGAGGGCAAGGAGTACGAGTTGCTGGTGAGCACGGTGCCCCCGATCGGCACGGGGATGATCACCGCGCCGATCACTTTGGCGGTGGGCAACACCAATCTGCAACCGGTGCAGGTGCAGGTTTACGCGGTGGAACGCCAGCCCTTGATGGTATCGCCATCACAGTTGTTGTTGCCGGCGGGGGCACTGAGGGCCGAGATGCGGCCGAACGTGAGCATTCGGATGCAGACCACCAACAACCTGGCGCTTTCGGAAGCGGGCATCAACATTCCTGGAGTGAAGGTGGAACTGAAGGAGTTGCAGCCGGGCCGGTTGTATGCGTTGACGCCGGTATTTCCGGCCGGGTTTGAGTTGCCGACGGGTCAGCGGGTGGAGGTGAGTGTGAAATCCAACCATCCGCGATATCCGGTGATCCGGGTGCCGGTGGTGCAGTCGCGGCCGGTGGTGCATCGGCCGGCGCCGGTGGTGACCCACCGGCCGACGGTGGCGCGAACGAACCCGGTGCCAACGAGCCCTCGAGCCAGATGAAACGGGATGTGGATGGGATTTTGTATGAAGCGCTGGTGGTGGCGCTGGTGGGGTTCTGTGCGGCGCTGACGGCCAATCATTTTTCGCCCAGAGGGATCAAACTTACCCGGAACTACTTTCCGAGCGGTGAACCGGCTGCGGTAAGCGAGGTCGCCGCCGTGCCGCGAAGCCAAAGCGCAACGACGAACAGCCTGGCGGTGCGGCTGCAGTCGAGGAATCTCACCATGGTTGGGCTGGCGGAGGCGGAGGAGTTGTACCGGG